>NZ_MUFG01000010.1:0-87722 GCF_001996065.1 Salinivibrio sp. MA351
CTTAAGCAAGGATGCATTTACGCAATAAATATAACAAACGAGTATGTCGTCAATCCTAAATTTTAGCGAGATTTTTATCCCACATCACGCCGTCTCTGAGCATCGAATTTAAAATCACTACCATCTTACGCACACAAGCAATAATAGCGACTTTTTTCGGCTTTCCAGCGGCGACTAACCAGTGTTATGTTACCCCGATAAATTTGACAATCTAGAGTTCGAAAATGATTAGAAAGTACAATTCAAATGACTTAGATTTGGTTCTTGAAATCTGGCTTGAAGCATCTGTTAAAGCGCATGATTTCGTCTCGGCCGACTATTGGGCTTCGCAAGTTGATAATATGCGTGAGATCTACATCCCAGCGTCAGAGGTCTACGTTTATGAAACCGAGTCAAAAGTCGTTGGTTTTTATGCACTGTATGAAAATAATTTGGCTGCCATCTTTGTGTCTCCGGCCTTTCAGGGCCAAGGTATTGGTAAGCAATTATTGAGTCATGCGAAGTCTCAAAGAGCAGTGTTAAACTTGTCGGTATACAAGGAAAATCAGGCGAGTTATCGGTTTTACTTATCTCAAGGTTTTAGCGTGATAAGTGAACAGCGAGATCAGCATACGGGGCATCCTGAGTACACAATGAGCACGGGCACAACCTAACGTATGATAACAACGAAAAGATTGATACTTCGGCAATGGGATGACGCCGATCAACAACCCTTTGCGCAGATGAGCCGCGATAGCCGTGTCATGGCGCACTTCCCAAAGTGTCTGAGCCAGGAAGAAAGCGACAAGGTGGCAAGAAAAATCCAGTCGTTAATCGCCGAGCGTGGTTGGGGATTCTGGGCTGTCGAGATCCCCGACCAACACGCGTTTATTGGCTTTGTCGGTTTGCACATACCGAAAGATACGATGCCGTTCTCACCTTGTGTTGAGATTGGCTGGCGACTTGCGCCACAACATTGGGGTAGGGGCTATGCCACAGAAGCGGCTAATGCGTCGCTACACTATGCGTTTATGCACTTGGGCGTAGAGGAAGTCGTCTCTTTTACTACAGTGAATAACATTGGCTCTCAGGCAGTGATGAAAAAGCTTGGCATGTCCTATGCGTATCATTTCGCGCATCCTGATCTCGACGCGTCTGATCCGCTTAGCGAACATGTTTTATACAAAATCAGCAAAGCGCAGTGGGAAGTGTTTACTCGCTAATTCGAATACCCTTTTTCTCAGAATATATTAAGGAACTAAAAATGAAATCTATCTTCTTTTTTAACTCAATGCTAACCCCAAAACTCGTCACCGGCTTGTATTGGCTGCTGTTGTTAATTGCGTTGTTCTCTGGGCTGGGCACCATGTTTGGTGGCTACGGTGGGATGAGGCTTGAGAATATGGCCATTGGCCTGTTTACCATTGTCGGCGGTGCGGTTGGGGCAAGGATTTGGTGTGAGCTGATGATTGTAATTTTTAAAATCAACGAAAATCTTCAAAGCTTAAAAGACGAGAAAGATACTTAATTTGATAAGGTAAGCCAAGGTTTTTATTAACGAGGTGATATGCGTTTTCCAGCCTTAATGCCATGGCAGGGCAGCCGCTTTCTTTACAGGCCGATGCTTTGTTTGAACGGTTGGTGGTGAACCAACAAGGCGGCTATTGCTTTGAGCATAATAAAATTGCCTACCTTGCCCTGAAGCATTTGGGGTTTAAGATGCGCAGTTTGTTGGCGCGGGTGATGCTCAATGGTAAGCCCACCAATCCGCGCACTCACCGTATGAATGTGCTTGAGCTCGATGGCGAGACTTATCTAGTGGACGTTGGTTTTGGCAATAAAACCCCGCGCGGCTTACTCAATATCAACCAGCGCACCTGCACCATCGGGCACGATACCTATCAAATCACGCGCAATGGCAATGTAGTGACGGTGGTGTTACACGAGCCCGAGCAACCGCCACTAACGCTGTACGAGGTTGAGCTTTACGATGTAGTAGAAGCCGACTTTGACGTGGCGCACTTCTATTCTCATCAACACCCTGAAGCCATTTTCGTCAATAACCTCGTGGTGTCGTTGATCACTGCGTCGAACCGTTATCTGATCCGTAATCAGCAGTTTTTAGTCTGGGATGCGGCAGGGCACCTCATTACCGAAAAAAGTATCGATAGCCTCGAGGCATTAACCCAGTTGGTTCACGAGGTTTTCTTATTGCAACCGCCCAACGCAGTGTTGGAAACCGCGTTTGCACAGGTGGCGGCCAACGCGGCGGTTTGAGTGAGCGGATGTTAACGAAAACGTTCGTCTTGACGTACGTACTTGATGCCGTACAATTGATTAAAAGTTAATCACACTGGAGAAGCGCTATGACGGGGATCACTGCCACTGAAGCGCGTAGCAAATTGTATCGGCTCATTGATGAAACCGCCGAATCTCATCAGCCCATTGTTATTGCGGGGAAACGTAACAAAGCGGTGCTGATTTCAGAAGAAGACTGGTCAGCGATTCAGGAAACACTCTATTTGCTTTCTGTGCCAGGGATGCGCGAGTCGATTCGTGAAGGCATCGCCACGCCGACGGATGAATGCGATGAGGAGTTGGACTGGTGACATGGAAGTTGGTTTACACCAAACAAGCCCAGAAAGATGCAAAAAAGCTGGCCTCCAGTGGCCTTAAACCAAAAGCGCAAGAACTGCTAGCACTGATTAAAGACGATCCCTACCGTAAACCTCCTCCGTTCGAAAAGCTTGTCGGCGATCTCACCGGTGCCTATTCACGCCGTATTAATATTCAACATCGCTTGGTCTATCAAATCCTCGAGGATGAACAGGTGGTGAAAGTGCTCAGGCTCTGGAGCCATTATGAGTAGTGGCTGTCATCGGCCTTTATTGGTTGCTGTTGTTAATTGCGTTGTTCTCTGGGCTGGGCACCATGTTTGGAGCGCAAAAATTATCCGTCTGTCCCACCAGAAGCTGACGGTATGCACTACGCTAAAAGACACAACTGACTAAAATTCAAAGACAAAACGCTAGTCAGTTGGTAGCAGTGAACGGGTCGCCGTATTTGTTGTACACCGTTAGGCGAATGAACAAGGAATGTATATGGCTGTTTTAAACAAAGTTTTATATGTAGAGGACGATCCTGATATACGAGAAATTGCTACCCTAGCACTCGAGGATGTGGGTGGCCTCACTCTTAAAACCTGTGAATCGGGAGAGCGGGCCTTGCAGGAAGTGGACGGATTTAAGCCGCAAATCATACTGCTCGATGTCATGATGCCAAATATGGATGGCCCAGAAACACTCACCGCGATGCGGGAACGAGGACTCGTTGATGACTCGGTGCTCATTCTTTTTATGACAGCGAAAGTTCATCCAGAAGAAGTGGCGCGCTATAAAGCGTTAGGGGCGAGTCATGTTATTTCTAAACCTTTCGATCCTATGACATTAGCTGATGATGTGCGTGCGTTTTGGGACGAATTCAATGGATGATAACAAAAAGACTAATGACACCGAAAAGCGTCTTGAAAGGCTCAAGGAAGCGTACGCTAAACGGCTGACCTCGGAGTTTAAACGGCTTCATGCCATCAATGATAAGTTGTTATCAGGCCATGATGACCAGGAAACGTTAAAGGCGTTGCACTCTGGGTTGCACACCATTGCGGGCGCGGCGGGAACATTTGGTTTTGCTAGTCTCGGCGAAGCGGCCCGTCAATTTGAGCAACAGGTTGCCAAGCGCTTATCCCAAACAGAACCGCCCACCAGCCTGCCAACTGATTGGATGGAAGCGCTTGAGTCTGCGCACCATAAAGATAGCGTGTCAGCGACGCAAAGCACCACAACAATCCAGCAACCGGTTATGGAAGGGGCGCCTATTATCGGCTTGGTCGAGCGCGATAATATTTTGGCTAAATACGCCCAATCCCAGTTTGCTCGTTTTGGTTTTCAGGTGTACTGGATAAAGGATGCGAACGAACTAAAACAATTGACTAAACACGCACCTGACTTACTGCTTATTGACCATCATGCTATTCAGGACGACGTGTCTGATACCGATTTAGCAACTTTATGGAAGACCAAGTTACAGCACTTTCAATGTCCCGTCTTTTTCATTGGTGCTGAGGAAAGTTATAAAGCTAGGCTGCAAGCATTGCGCGCGGGAGGCGCAGGTTATTATCCCAAGCCGTTGGACATGGCCAAACTTGCCTCAAAGTTTGCGTATATGCTTGGCCACATAGACGCGGAACCTGGTCGGGTTATGATAATTGATCAAGACCCAGCCCTCGTCTCTCAATGCCAATCTGTCTTAGAAGATGCAGACATGAACGTCGCGACACTGGATAAGCCAGAACGACTGTTTGAGTGTATCAGCGAGTTTAATCCTGAAATTATCCTTGTCAGTGTCTGGTTACCGCAGGTGACGGGCGCTGAATTAGTGGCCTTGCTCGCGCAGACAGAGCATTGGTCACATTTGCCGATTATTTTCCTCTCTCGCGACCCTAACGCAGATTTGCGTCGCCAATCATTGTTGTTAGACGGCGATGCCATTCTTGAGGTGCCGGTGGACACGGATCTTTTGGTGCGCCTGTGTCAAAGCAGAATACAGCGATTTCGAGCGTTTAACCGCACGCAACATCAAGACGGGCTTACCGGCTTATTGAAACACGCCAGCATCAAAGACGCGTTGCAAAAGCAATGGCAATTGGCGCAGCGTCGGTCGCAAGTATTCAGCGTGGTCATGTTGGATATTGATCACTTTAAAGGCGTGAATGACACCTATGGTCACGCTATTGGGGATCAGGTGATCGCGGCAATCGGTACGCTTTTACGTCAGCATTTTAGGAATACGGATAAGCTTGGCCGATACGGCGGAGAAGAGTTTGCGCTGGTATTGCCAGATTGTGATGCTGACCAAGCCGAGCATTTGGTTAATCAATTACGAGAAGATTTCGGAGCGATCACGTTCAAGGCGAATGACGCCACGTTTTCTTGCACGCTTTCCGCCGGCATTGCCGACAATCAGTGCTTTCCGACAGAACCAAGTGAGTCTTTATTGGCTCTCGCGGACAAAGCCTTGTATCGCGCCAAGCATGACGGACGAAACTGTGTCGTACAAGCAATGAATACGCCTTAATCGCTAATTGTCCGGAGCTTTTGTATGCGAACGCCATCTATCCCTGATAACGAAGCCGAGCGTCAACAGGCACTAGACGAAACCGAGCTGCTTAACAGTGGTGCCGACCCACGTTTTGAGCGCATTACTCGCTTATGCCTTGACTTGTTTTCTGTCCCTATCGCGCTGGTGTCACTGATCGACCGGGAGCGACAATACTTCAAGTCTCGTCAGGGGGTAGATGCCTCTGAAACCCCAAGGGATATCTCTTTTTGTGGGCATGCCATTCTGGGTAGTGAACCATTAATTGTTGAAAACGCGCTAGACGACATGCGTTTTTGTGATAATCCGCTCGTCTGTGGGGCGCCGGATATTCGGTTTTATGCAGGTATGCCGATTCACAGCAGCGAGGGTTATCGACTGGGCACGCTATGCCTAATCGATAACCAACCAAGGCAGTTTAGTGAAGAAAACGTGGCGCAACTAAAGAACCTTGCTGGCATGGTGGAGGATCTGATTTGGACCGATACTTATCAGCGACGTGAGTCAACGGCGTTGCAGCAACAACTGCAGGCTAGTCACAATGAAATGACATCGCTGGTTAATAACATACCAGGTATTACGTTTCGTTGTTTGCCAGATAAAAGCTGGACCATGCTCTATATCAGTAATCAAGTCGACACCATCAGTGGCTATACCGCCGAGGACTTGATAAATAATAAACGTGTTTGTTATGCGGATCTCATTCACCCTGATGATGTGTTCGTTGTTGATAACGCCGTTGCCAACGCCATGGCCAACAATGAGGAATGGCATATTGAGTATCGTGTTCGACATCGTACGCTGGGCTTTCGCTGGGTGGAGGAACGAGGTAAATGTATAGACACAGATCCTAGGCATCCACTGGTGCTTGAAGGGTTTATTATCGATATTACTCGAGAGCGCAATGCCTTAACGCAGCTGGAGCGGCACCATCAGGCGTTAACGGTGCTGACTGACATTGCCTTTTCCAGTCATGGGAGCCTGGATGAGATAATCAATCATGCCTTGCAAGAGGCCAAGCTCTACTTGAGGGCTGAATTGGCCATTGTCAGTGAAATAAAAGGCGAGGTGTATACGGTTAACTGGATAGCTGGGCCGCCAGACACAACGATTGTTGCAGGGCAGCAGTTTGCATTAAAAGACACCTGGTGTCAGTTTTTGATGGCAGAGAACCCCAGCAGCACCACGCAGGAACAGTTTATTGCCGATACCGATCGCCCAGAGTTTCAGCAACATCCGTGTTATAAAACTGCACCGTTAGGCAGCTATGCTGGCGTTGTCATCAATATCTATGACCGCCCCTGGGGCACATTGAACGTATCGTCCGCTAAGGCGCGTTCTGAAGATTACAACGATGGCGAAAAACTGTTTCTACGCCTCCTCGGCAACTGGTTATCCGATGTATTGACCCAGAATTTGAGCCAGCAGCGGCTGACCAAATTAGCAGCATTATTGCCGGGAACGCTCTATCAATTCCGTCGTTTTCCCGATGGGCGTATGGTTTTTCCTTATAGTTCCCCTCAAATAGAGACGTTGTACGGCATCACACCAGAACAGGCTGCAGAAGATGCCATTCCTGCGTTTGAGCGCATCCATCCTGGCGATATTGAGACCGTGAGTCGATCCATTGAGCATTCGGCGAATACGTTAGAACACTGGCAATCTACCTATCAGATCAATTGTCCGGGTAAGGGCTATCGTTGGATTTCTGGCGAGGCGAGGCCGGAGAAAATGATCGACGGTAGTATATTGTGGCACGGTTATTTGCAAGATGTTCACGAACAGCACCAGGCGCGTTTAGCTTTGGAGCAGAGCGAGGCGAGATTGCGTAGCTTGTTTGACTTTTCCCCTATCGGCATCGCTTTGAATGATTTTGCTACCGGGCAGTTTCTTGATCTCAATGATGCTTTGACTGCACCCACGGGTTACACCCGCGAAGAATTCGTTTCCCTTAGTTATTGGGATGTCACGCCTAAAGAATATGAGCCAGAGGAGCAAAAAGCGCTGGCAAGTATGCAAAGCACGGGTCGTTATGGGCCGTTTGAAAAAGAGTACATCCGCAAAGATGGCAGTCGTTATCCGGTCCGTTTGCAAGGCATGCTGAGCACAGAGTTGGATGGAAGAAAGGTGATCTGGTCCCTTGTCGAAGACATTACTGAGCGTAAAAAACTCGACAAAATGAAAGATGAATTTATTGCCACCGTCAGCCATGAACTGCGCACACCCTTAACGTCGATCAAAGGCGCGTTAGGATTATTGAATGGCGGCGCAACTGGGGAATTACCACCAAAGGCTAACAAGTTGCTGCATACTGCCGAGCGTAACGCAACACGTTTAACCTTGCTGATAAACGACTTGTTAGATATGGAAAAGCTCGTGGCAGGAAAAATGCCAATTCAGAAACAAAAGCAAGATCTTGGCTCGCTATTGGATGACGCGATAGAGTCTGTTAAATCCTACCAGCATCAAACTCAGACACAAATACGCCCTCCAAATAACTGGCCGGCTGTGACGGTCAATGTTGATGGACCAAGATTGATTCAAGCACTGACCAATCTTTTATCTAATGCGATCAAATTCTCACCAGAAGGTGAGTGGGTAGACGTTTCGGTAATTGTTGATAAAACGCTGGTTGAAATTGCTATCAGAGATCGTGGACCTGGGGTTGACCTAGCGTTTCAGGATCGACTGTTTCAGCGTTTTAGCCAAGCTGACAGCAGTGATAATCGCAAGGTTGCTGGTACAGGACTGGGGCTAGCGATTACGCGGGAGATATGTCAGCAAATGGACGGTAATGTGGGGTACCGCGATGCTGAGGGCGGTGGGGCGTTGTTTTTTATTCAGTTGCAGGTTGCACAATGAGCGTAGTTGCTAAACAGGTGATGGCAACGCTGTTACTGGCCCTTATTGCCGTCGTTGGTAACATGGTCAACTTGCCTTTGTTTTTCGGCGTGCATTTTATCTTTGGCTCGGTGGCTGTCATGCTGGCCATAAGATTGATCGGGCTATGGCCAGCCGTGTTCGTGGCGTTAGCTGGCGGTTCTTATACCTGGATACTTTGGGGTCACCCTTACGCGATGCTGACACTGACATTGGAAGCGTTTGCAGTCAGTTTATTGTATCGCCGCGGCGTAAAAAACTTGGTACTCGCGGATCTCGCTTTTTGGGTAGTGGTGAGCCCGATAGTGCTGATACCAATCTATGCAATAGCCATCGGTATGGATGGCAGCTCCACCGGCATGATTGTCTTAAAACAAGCGCTGAACGGTTTGTTCAATGCGCTCATTGCAGGGCTATTGGTGAAACTGCTGATTTGGTATTTCCAGAATGGCACTATCAATTGGTTACCGGCAAAGATACGGCTCCAGGAGCTGCTTTTTGATGCCCTGTTGTGCCTGACCCTTATCGCGGGGATGACACCCATCATTATCAACAACCAAAATAATATAATAAAAAACGAGCAACGGATCGCTGACGAACTTAAGCGGGTTGCCGAGGGTGCCGTGGCTCGACTCAACCAGCAACCTGACCGTTCGCTTGATAACCAAAAGAGAGCATTACGGCCGTCACTGTCTCAAGGTGCGTCTGGTGTGGCGATATTAAATCGCGAGGGAACACCGACAGTGCAGGTCGGTGATTTACACTCTGGTTTACCAGGGGGAGTCCGGCCGCTAACCAGTGCCGATAACCTGTCTATTTGGTTGCCGGCGTCGGGGGGTAGTTTGGTTAATCGCTGGCAATCCGGCTTTTATCGTTACCAACTGCCATTAACAGACCGGTCCGACGCTATGGTCTTGCTTGCAGAACGGCCGGCAGCGCCATTGATAGAGGCTATTGAAAGGAGTCGTAATCAAAGCTTTATTATGCTTTCAGGCATTGCTTTTTTGAGTATACTCGCGGCCTTTTTGTTGAGCCGAATCCTGATTCAGCCTCTTTCACAACTCGATAGGGCAAGCCGTCATCTACCTAAAAAAATACGCTATCAAGCGAGTGTTGTGCTGGCTGAAAGCCGAGTAGCGGAATATGCTGTTTTGTCGACATCGCTGCAAGATATGAGCCATGCGCTTAGTGATAACTTCCGTGAATTGGAAAAGGCACGAGCAAACTTAAAGCAAGAGGTAAAGGACCGTACCCGTGAACTGGCAAGCACTTCCGATCTGCTCAGTAATATATTGGCCGCCTCGACTGAGGTTGCGATTATCGCGACGGATACGAGAGGCATAATTACTTTATTCAACACCGGCGCTGAGCGACTGCTTGGTTACCATTCTGCCGAGGTCGTCGATAAACACAGCCCTGCCTTTTTTCATGTGCCTGACGAGGTGGAAGAACGATCTCAGGCGCTATCAGGTCAGTTTAATCGGGCGATAACTGGGTTTGAGACATTTATGACCATTCCGATGTTAGAGGGCGCAGAAACGCGTGAATGGTGTTATGTCCATAAGCAAGGTCAGCATATTCCGGTTATGTTGACAGTAACGGCGATATACAACGACAGTCAAGAGATTACCGGTTTCCTCGGGATTGCCCAAAATATCACCGAACGCAAACGTCATGAGCAAATGAAGAATGAGTTCATTTCTACGGTCAGTCATGAGTTGCGTACGCCGCTTACCTCGGTGTCTGGTGCACTGAGTCTAGTGCTGGGTGGACGCTTGGGTGAGATCCCTGATAAAGCCCAAAAAATACTCAACACCGCACACCGTAATAGCGAGCGGTTAGCGTTATTGATCAATGATTTACTCGATATCGAAAAAATAGCGGCCGGCCAGTTGTATTTTGATATGCAAGTTCAATCTATTGATCCCATCCTTGAGCAGTGTTTAGAAGAAAATAAAGCATACGGTGCAGAGCGGCACATCGATATCGTCTTGAACAGTGAAACGGCTAACGCCGAGGTTCGAGTAGACAAACAAAGGCTGAAGCAAGTATTGGCTAATCTGCTATCTAATGCGATCAAGTTTTCGCCTGATGGGGCGACGGTCACCATCGATACCGTGGTGGATGAACAGCACGTGACCGTGAGTGTTACTGACCAAGGTTGTGGTATTGCTGCGGACTTTTATCCCAAAATTTTCCAAAAGTTTGCCCAAGCCGATAGCACAGATACACGGCAAAAAGGTGGCACGGGGTTAGGGCTTGCGATTACCCGTGAACTCGTTGAAAAAATGAATGGCAAGATAGGTTTTGAGTCGAGCCCGGGGAAAGGCACCCGTTTTTACTTTCAGCTGCCTTTGCATGAAACAGTGAAGACCAAATCGGTCGATCAGCATAGGCCGACTGACTCGAACATTGGTGACAAACCAAACATTAACTCTTCATATAATATTCTAGTGATTGAAGATGATCCCGACGTGGCTAGTTTATTAAAAATAGTGCTGGAAGAGGCCGGATACCGAGTTGATATTAGCCAAGAGGGTATGGCGGCGTTAAAAGCGTTACAAGCAAGGCATTATGACTTAATCAGCTTAGATTTAATGCTGCCCGATATCGGTGGGCTCGATATTATTCGTCGGATAAGACAGCATGCCGACACCGCTAATATTCCCATTGTTGTGGTGTCTGCAAAGATGAAACAAGGACGGTTAGAGCTTAATGGCGACGCTGAAAACATTGAATGGTTAGCAAAACCCATCGATCACAAACAACTCATCAGTCTAGTAAAACAACAGTTGCTAACGTCTACACAGGCAAAAATTTTGCATGTTGAAGACGATATAGATTTACATCGAATTGTTCAGGCGATGGTCAGTGATTATATGACGCTTGATCATGCTCTCACACTGAGCCAAGCTCAATCGTTGTTAACGCAACATGCGTATGATGCTGTCTTGTTGGATATTGGTTTACCCGACGGATCGGGTTGGCGCTTAATTCCAGTGATTCAAGAAACACAGCCAACGGCTGCGATTATCGTACTGACCGGTGAGGAGATTAGTGCTGAACGATACGATACGGTTCACGGTGTGTTGATGAAAAGGCAACTGACAACTGACAGGCTTGTGGATATTATCGGCAAGCGTATTACGCGTGAGCGGTAACGTTCCTAGCGTTAATCGAGACGCTAGACGACAACCTCGATATATCAATGACCGCCAAAAACAAAAAAACCAGCCAATGGGCTGGTTTTTTATCGATTGCTCGACCGATTAGTCTTGGAACAAACCGAGATTTTCTTTGGCGTAGGCTTCAAATTCGGTAAAGCCGCCAACGTGCGCTTGATCAACGAAAATCTGTGGCACGGTTTCAACCGGTTTGCCGACGGTTTTTTCCAAATCCGCTTTGCTGATGCCTTCCGCGTGAATATCGACATAACGGTAGTTAAAGTCATCACGGTTGGTTTTAAGATCTTCCGCTAGGTCTTTGGCGCGAACACAAAAAGGGCACCCTGGGCGACCGAAAATTACGACGAACATATTCATCTCCTTTGGCATTAATGTTGTTACTATGCCTGATAGGCGATGGAGAGAAAAGACGAATTTCCCTTTTGCACCGATAGGCAAAACCGATTGCTGTGAACGTCTATACCGAATCGCACGACCGGCGGGAGATCACGGGTGGTATGGCCGCAGAGCGTCGCTATTGTGTTGATTGCGCGTCGGCTCATAAAGGTGTAAAACCAGCTCATCCCTCTTTTACAGCTCAACGTCTAATAAGGAAACATAATGAACCCAACGATTGAGACATTACTTTCTCACCGCTCTATTCGCAAATTTAGCCAAGCCCCCATTTCGTCAGAGCAACTGAGCCAGATTATTGATGCGGCGCGCTCGGCGTCGAGCTCAAGCTTTTTACAATGCACCAGTATTATTCGTGTGACCGATGGCGACAAACGACGTTTACTGGCGGAATACGCGGGCAACCAAGCGTATGTAGCCGACTGCGCCGAGTTTTTGGTGTGGTGTGCGGACTTTCATCGTCATGAGCAAATCAATCCCAATGCCAAGTTGGGCTTTACTGAGCAAACGTTAATTGGCGCGATTGACGGCGCAATCATGGCGCAAAATGCGATGGTCGCAGCAGAGTCCATGGGTCTTGGCGGTGTGTATATCGGTGGGTTGCGTAACCAACCGAATAAAGTCGCCGAGTTGCTGGATATACCTAATCATGTGTTGCCATTATTTGGTATGTGCTTAGGTGTACCTGCACAAGATCCTGAGACCAAACCGAAACTACCGGCCAGTCTTATCGTTCACGAAAATCGTTATCAGGCGATTGATGAAGCGGCGCTAAGTGACTACGACAACCAAGTGCGCGAGTATTATCAAACACGCACAGGCGGCAATAAAGACATGAGCTGGAGCGAACAAGTGTCTGCCACATTGGAAAAAGAAGCGCGTCCGTTTATGAAAGAATTTCTGCATAGTAAAGGCTTTAGTACCCGCTAACGCGCTATGCTTGAACAATTGAGTAAAAAAGCAGCATTTTGCTGCTTTTTTATTATCAACAAACCGGAATTGCCCAGTTTTATTGGCTGTTTTGGCCCTCTTGTTTATGAAAGCAACGCTAAGCACTAAAAGTTATTTACATCTAATCTGTAACCCGTAATATTGCCGCGTTTTTGCGCGTGATAATCACTTTTATCCGTGGTTTTTGGCGCTTATTTTGAGTATTGATAGGTTTTTTTAATAAGTAGGGCACTGATGGAAAACAAACTGGCAAATCCTGCCCCTTTAGGGCTGATGGGTTTTGGAATGACCACGGTATTATTGAACATTCATAATGCAGGGTTTTTTCCGATTGATGGCATGATTTTGGCGATGGGGCTGTTTTATGGCGGCTTAGCGCAGGTGATTGTGGGGATCATGGAATTCAAAAAAGGCAATACGTTTGGAACAACCGCGTTTACCTCTTATGGTTTGTTCTGGTTGACGCTTGTTGGCCTGATTGTGATGCCAAAAATGGGTCTGGCTGACGCAAGCCCTGCTGCCTTTATGGGTTGGTATTTGGTGTTGTGGGGTGTGTTCACTGGATTTATGTTTATTGGCYCATTGCGCTATTGCCGTGCTAAACAGTTTGTATTTGGTAGCCTGACTATCCTGTTTTTCTTGCTCGCGGCGCGTGATTTTACCGGCAGTACACTCATTGGCACCATTGCCGGATTTGAAGGGATTGTGTGTGGCTTAAGCGCGATGTATTTTGCGATGGCGCAGGTGCTTAACGAGGAATATGGCCGTACCGTACTTCCGGTTGGTGAGCTAACACGTGATGCGAAAAAGCCTGCGATGGCCACCCACGCGGCTTAAATCATACCTGTGAGGGCAGTGGAAAACACACTGTCTGTTTGCGGTGTAAACGCAGATAAAAAGGCCCGGTGACGTGATGTCCCGGGCCTTTTTGATGGTTTTAGTCAGCAATATAACGCGTTACTTTTCGATAGCGTGTGCTACCTGGCGTGATTCTCTGGGATTAGCACATCACGGTGACAGCTAGGCCACCTTGTGATGTTTCACGGTATTTGGCGTTCATGTCTTTACCGGTTTCCATCATGGTTTCGATCACTTTATCTAACGACACCCGTGGCTCGGAAGAACGTTGTAGTGCCATGCGTGATGCATTGATCGCCTTCACCGCCGCAATGCCGTTACGCTCAATACACGGCACTTGCACCTGTCCAGCGACCGGATCGCAGGTAAGGCCTAAGTTGTGCTCCATTGCGATTTCAGCTGCCATACACACCTGGTGCGGATTACCGCCCATAAGTTCAGCCAAACCGGCGGCGGCCATTGAACACGCGACCCCGACTTCACCTTGGCAACCCACTTCTGCCCCAGAAATAGACGCGTTTTGTTTATATAAGCCGCCAATCGCACCGGATGCAGCAAAGTAGCGGGTATAGGTTTGCTTATCGACCGGCTCAATAAATTTATCGTAGTAGGCGAGGACGGCAGGAATAATTCCGCATGCCCCATTCGTTGGCGCGGTTACAACACGGCCACCGGCGGCGTTTTCTTCGTTCACCGCAAAGGCAAACATATTGACCCAGTCCACCACCGACATAGGATCGATGTTGTATTTTTCGGTGGTTTTGAGCTGGTGATGCAACGCAGCGGCTCGACGAGGTACACGCAATGGACCGGGCAACACGCCTTCGTTTTCCATACCACGGTACATACACGCTTGCATGGTTTTCCAGATATTGGCGAAATAGGTGTCAATTTCTGCTTGGCTATGCATGCTACGCATGTTGGCCATCACTAAGCCGCTGATAGAAAAACCGGTTTCTTGCGTCAGTGCGAGCAAGCCGTCTGCGCTATTAAAGTCGTAAGGGACTTGCACTGCTTGCATGGCAGGCTGACCAAACTCGGCTTCTTCAACAATAAAGCCGCCACCAATGGAGTAGTAGGTTTTGCTCAGCACGCACTCATCGCCTTGCCAAGCATGAATACGCATGCCGTTTTCATGCAAGGAGAGGTTGGTTTGGTGAAAGTTCATGCCGCCATCACGCAAAAAGGTGACGACATGCTGCTGTTCGCCCAACGGCAATTGCTCTGTGTCTTCGACACGTTTAACAAAGCTAGGGATCGCGTCGATATCAACGGTTTCAGGGCTGTTGCCTGCGAGGCCCATAATGATCGCGATGTCGGTGTGGTGGCCTTTGCCTGTTAAAGACAAAGAGCCATAAACGTCAACCGTCACGCGGTCGACGTCGGTCAAGCGTTGGTTAGCAATAAGCGCATCAACGAAACACTGGCCGGCTTTCATTGGGCCAACAGTATGCGAGCTGGACGGGCCAACGCCAATCTTGAAAATGTCAAAAACACTGATCATGTGTTTACCTCAGTCAATGCCCTAAGGGCAATGGATTTAGTGTTTACGCCATCCGTCCATGGTATTGACTGTGCTGGCAATGCCGGTGGCTTGCCATAATGAAAGGAGCAGCGTTCACTGCTCCTGGTTATCCCGCAAACATCGATGAATGCGGCTGGGATTAATGCCCCAGTAACAGCAGTCCTATAGCACCTGCTGCGCGCGCTGATTAACGGTCATGGTTAATTAAAAAAGCATGCCGTACATAATCGCTGAAATCGCGACCAAGCCCATGATAAGAACAAAGGCGTTACTGATTGTACCTGAATACTTCTGCATTGCTGGCACGTTTTTCACGGCATACATTGGCATAATAAACAGGATGGTGGCAATGATAGGGCCGCCAAGTGATTCAATCATCCCCAAAATACTTGGGTTTAGGGTCGCTACCAACCAAATGGTGAGGATCATGAATATCACAGTAAACACGTCAATTTTCTTGCGGTTGATCGGTTTACCTGCACCACGCAGGGTTTTCACGACTAAGCCATTTAGGCCTTCACGTGCGCCCAAATAATGGCCGAAGAATGAAGACACGATCGCGACAAAGGCAACCAATGGGCCCAAGAAGGAAATAAATGGGCTCTCATGCTTGTTGGCAAGGTAAGACAAAATCGCAATGTTTTCTGCTTTGGCCGCTTCCAGGTCCGCTGGTGTCAGCGACAGGACGCAAGAGAATACAAACAACATCACAAAGCCAACCAGCATCGCTGCTGCGCGCATTAGAATTTGGCCAGACTTTTGCTCTGCATCGTCACCATGATCGCGACGTTGTGCCAATGAGAAAGATGAAATCGCTGGGCTGTGGTTAAACGCAAATACCAGCACCGGAATCGAGATCCAAAGAGTGATAGCAAAATCGCCGGCTGAAGGCACTTGCGACAGGGCGGCGGTGTTCCATTCTGGGATAAGATAGAGCGACATAAATACTAAGATGGCAACCAGCGGATAAACCAAGAACTGGGTGACACGCAACATCATTTTCTCGCCCAGAAGCATGATAGCCATCATTCCCAAAATCAGGGCCAGTGACAAAATTGCCCGCGGTGGTGATGCCATACCAAGCTGGTTAACCAAGAAGGAATCAACGGTGTTGGTGATGCCGACACCGTAGATCAGAACAATCGGGTAAATCGCGAAAAAGTACAACAGGGTGATGATTTTACCCGCGCCGACGCCAAAGTGCTCTTCAACCACTTCTGTGATATCGCTGCCTGCGTTTTTGGACGAGAGCACAAAACGAGACAAACCACGGTGAGCAAAAAAGGTCATCGGGCCAACTAATAAGGTCATCACAACCAATGGCCAAAAACCGCTCATCCCCGCATTGATGGGAAGAAAGAGGATGCCGGCTCCAACAGCGGTGCCAAAAAGGGAAAGCGCCCAGGTTGTGTCTTGTTTGGTCCAGCGCGGGCGCGTGGTTGCGCGGGTACCAGTCGTCGAGGTTGTTTGCATAACAATACTACTCACATTGTAGGGAACAGGAATCAGGGAAGGCGAATTCTGGCGATTTCCACGCAGAAAACCAAGCGCTAGATCGCGATATGAAAAGGGGCGCCCGGACTATTGCACCAAAATGTGACAACTATCAATAATAAAAGCGCTTTGGTGCGACTAAGTAGGCAGGTGTGTACGGTTTTGTGTTGGATAAATATGCATCAAATTGCGCCAAAGTCCATAGTTTTGGTAGGGTTTATGGTGCGATTGACCGGAAAGTGAAACAGCGTGAGTTGACTGATCAACGCGCGTAACAGCTGAGCCGTGGCTCCCCAAACAAGATGATCGTGATGATAAAACGCACTCACAGGGTGCCATTGTCCGTAGATTAAAAACGATTGTTCTCGGATGTGGCCGGGATAACACAAGGTATCTAAGGGCACTTCAAAGCAGGCGGCCACTTCATTGGGATCCAGACAAGGCTGATAATCGGGATCCACCCAGGCAAGCACCGGATGAATATAATAGCCCGTCACCGTGGGCAAGGGACACAAGTGGCCAATGACAGCGTCGCGCGTGACGCGAATACCGGTTTCTTCCCACATTTCACGGGTGGCGGTGGCAATATTATCGTGATCGATAGACTCGCGTTTTCCGCCCGGAAAGCTCACTTGTCCCGGGTGATGTTTAAGGTGACTGGCGCGTTGGGTTAACACCAAATGAATGCCTGACGGCCTAGGCACCAGCCCGATCAATACTGCGGCGGGTTGAAAATCCGCCCCACCGAGAATGCGCGGAGATAGCCGCACGCGATTGAGAATACGGCTGTCGTGGCGCGCTAAAGGGGTGAGTGAAAATGCACGGACCACGTCGGTCGGTGATAGTCGCGTGGCCGCACCGTGATCAGCGAGGAAACACTCTCCTTCGTAGCGCGGCCAAAACCCAGGCACTGTCTGTATTGTATTGCCCAGGGGGGAGACATTTAGGGGTGAGAAATACGCCTTGTCAGCGGTGAGTAACTGCATCCACTCTCCTTAATCCTGAATAGGTGTGCTCAATGCCTCATCTTCTGCCAGTACGGGTAAAATTCGGCTCACTTTATCGAGCGTCTCCTGATATTCGGCATCGGCTTGGCTGTCAGCAACCAACCCGCCACCTGCCCAAACATGAAGTTGTCCTTGATGACCAACCAACGTGCGAATGGTAATGCTGGTATCCATTCGTCCACAGCGGCTGATATAGGCAAAGCTGCCACAATAAACATGACGACGATGGGGCTCGAGTTCTTCAATGATTTCCATTGCCCGCACCTTTGGTGCCCCGGTAATTGACCCGCCAGGAAACGCGGCGCGCAGTAAATCGAGTGCTGTCTTGTCGTCGGGTAAGCGTCCAGTCACTGTACTGACCATGTGGTGGACAGCAGGAAAACTTTCTATATCAAAGAGTTTAGGCACAGATACGGAACCTGGCGAGGCAATGCGACCAATATCATTGCGTAATAAGTCTACAATCATCAAATTTTCGGCGCGATCTTTTTCAGCCGACTTCAATGCTTGGGCGCGTTGTGCGTCTTTTTGTGGATCGGGATCGCGCGGGCGTGTGCCTTTAATGGGTTTGGTTTCTATCTGTTTGTCGTGCACCGATAAAAAGCGCTCAGGCGAGACCGACAACAGGGCGCTGTCTTGCAGGCGAATAAAGCCCGAAAACGGCGCGCCGTTGTTCGCGGCCAATTTGCGATACGCGTGCCACTCGTCGCCCTGATAGGGCGCGGAAAAGCGTTGAGCAAGATTGATTTGATAGCAATCGCCCGCGTGTAAATACGCTTGGACGATGTCGAACTTTTCGCCGTATTGTTGCGCGGTCATGTTGGCCTGCCAAGGCCCAGTGAGTGCGAAGGGAATCGGCGAGGCTGGCGCGTGTTGCTCGGTTAGCCACTGCCATCGTTGTTGGCTATTGGGTGCAATCACCACCGCTTGGCGCTGATGATGATCGATCACCACCGCCCAGTCATAGAGCCCGACCGCCATATCCGGCACCTCGAGCTCGTCTTTCGCCAATGCCGGTAGCACTTCCACCCATCGACCGAGATCATAGCCAAAGTACCCCAAGGCGCCACCAATAAATGGCCAAGGCGCTATCGGATCCGCGGTGGGTAAAAGCTTGGCCTGAAGATCGGCCACCCAGTGAAAAGGGTCTTGCGTGTGGGTGGTGGTTGTGCCATCTGCGTAACAGGTTGTCACCTGGTTATAGCGCGCAGTAATGGTGGCAACCGGATCGGCGACCAAGATATCGAAACGACTGTCTGGGTGGGTTCGCGTGGCCGAGTGGAGCAGCATCGCCCAGGGCTGGTGGGCAATCCGATCAAAGAGGGTCACCGCAAGATCCGGCGTATAATCGATGGGCGTCGTTGTCAGTGTCATGGCATTTTGTCGCTGCATTGTTCTTTTTGTGATCACGGTTGAAGCGCTGTGTGGCGCGCGAATAGCGCTAAGCGTATCATAGCTAGGCCTTTTCCGGCATGGGCCAACAAAAATAACCAAGCAACGCTGTTGCCATTATCACCTTCTATAATTCGATGAGGCAACTTGGCTATATGCGATTTACATCTAGCGTCAACCGACAATCGAGCGCTACTCGAAAATTGATCGCCAACCGATAATAACGAGGGGAAAGCTCCCCCACACTGGATACCCGCTTTGGGTCCTGCAAATGACACCAGAGGCAATGATGACCACAATTAAACAGCAAGACGTGATCGAAAGTGTTGCAGATGCCCTGCAATATATCTCTTACTACCATCCCCTTGATTTTGTACAAGCCCTTGAAAAAGCGTACAACAAGGAACAAAGCCAGGCGGCAAAAGACGCCATTGCGCAAATTCTGATTAACTCCCGCATGTCGGCGGAAGGTAAGCGTCCTATTTGCCAAGATACAGGTATTGTCACCTGCTTTGTCAAAGTGGGCATGGCGGTGCAGTGGGATCGTCATGATATGACGGTGCAAGAAATGGTCGATGAAGGGGTACGACGTGCCTACACCAACCCTGACAATCCGCTACGTGCCTCCGTGGTTGCCGATCCGGCCGGTAAACGCCAAAACACCCGCGATAATAGCCCTGCGGTGGTGCACATTGATATGGTGCCGGGCGACGCGGTGGACATTCAAATTGCAGCCAAAGGCGGTGGTTCGGAAAACAAAACTAAGATGGTGATGTTGAATCCATCTGACGATGTGGCTGAGTGGGTTGAGAAAACATTGCCGACCATGGGCGCGGGTTGGTGCCCACCGGGTATGTTAGGTATTGGAATTGGTGGCACGGCCGAGAAAGCCGCCGTATTGGCCAAAGAATCGCTCATGGAGCACATTGATATTCAAGCGCTTATCGACCGTGGTCCAAGCAATGCGGATGAAGCACTGCGGTTAGATATTTTTGATCGGGTGAACAAGCTGGGTATCGGTGCCCAAGGCTTGGGCGGCCTGACCACGGTAGTGGATGTGAAAGTAAAAACCGCGCCCACCCATGCCGCTTCTAAGCCGGTATGCTTGATCCCGAACTGTGCCGCCACACGGCATGTTCACTTTACGCTTGATGGCTCAGGCCCAGCCGAATTGGCACCACCAAAACTGGACGACTGGCCACAGGTCACCTGGGAAGTGGGGGATAACGTCCGCCGTGTTAACTTAGATACCGTGACCAAAGAAGACGTGCAGAGCTGGAAAACCGGCGAAACTGTGTTGTTATCAGGTAAGATCTTGACCGGACGCGACGCCGCACATAAACGCTTACAAGAAATGCTGCGCAATGGCGAAGGCCTTCCCGAGGGCGTCGACTTTAACGGCCGCTTTATTTATTACGTTGGCCCTGTCGATGCGGTGGGGGATGAGGTAGTCGGTCCAGCAGGCCCAACCACCTCAACGCGCATGGACAAATTTACCGATATGATGCTGGCAGAAACCGGACTCACCGGCATGATCGGTAAGGCTGAGCGCGGTCCTGCGGCGGTGGAATCGATTAGAAACCACCAAGCGGTGTACCTCATGGCGGTCGGCGGTGCCGCGTACTTGGTATCAAAAGCGATCAAAAAAGCGCGCGTGGTCGCGTTTGAAGATCTCGGTATGGAGGCCATTTACGAATTTGAGGTGGAAGACATGCCCGTGACCGTAGCGGTTGATGCGCAAGGGCAAAACGCGCACCAGATTGGCCCGGATACCTGGAAGGTGAAGATAGCTGAAATGGATGATTAATCCGTCAATTGGACCTGTTCGGCTTAACGCCAGTTTGCGTTAATGAGAAGGCGTTGAGTCGGGCGGAGCCTAAGCGGATAGACGTCATAAAAAATGCGCCAATTAGGCGCATTTTTTGTCTACCCGAACGATGTTGCCCGTTTGGACATCACTGCGTGGGCTAAGCCACTTCCTCTTCTTCCAGATCGAACGACGCGGCAATCAGGTTACGCGTGTATTCGTGTTGCGGGTGATGGAAGATTTCTTCTGGTGTGCCCGCCTCCATGACTTTGCCGTTTTGCATGACCATGACGCGGTCTGATAGCGCACGAACCACACTCAAGTCATGGCTGATAAACAGATAGCCAATATTGTGACGCTGTTGAATGTCTTTCAACAAATCAATCACGGTCAACTGCACTGAACGGTCCAATGCAGAGGTTGGTTCGTCGAGTAAGATAAACGCAGGATTCAAGATCAAGGCGCGTGCAATCGCAATTCGCTGACGCTGACCGCCAGAGAACTCGTGCGGATAACGGTTAATCGCGGAACTATCGAGACGTACTTCATAAAGGGCATCTTTTACCCGATCGAGACGCTCTTTTTTGTCGAGCTCTGGAAAGTGAGTGCGCAAGCCCTCAGCCACAATTTCACCGACCGTCATGCGGGGCGACAGTGAGCCAAATGGGTCTTGGAACACCATCTGCATATCGCGGCATAGCGCTTTATTCTCACTGTTTTTTATTTCGTGGATATCGTGACCTCGAAAACAGACTCGGCCCTCGGCAACGGGTAACAAGCGCATAATTGCGCGGCCCAGGGTCGATTTACCCGATCCAGACTCGCCCACGATACCTAAGGTTTCGCCACGGCGTAGCGATAAGCTAATGTCGCTCACCGCTTCAAAATAGCGTTTGTTGCCGCCAAAGAAGTCAGCACCAAGGAAATACTTGATGGTGACATTATCCACGGTTAGCAAGTTTTCTGAATCCTCGTTGACAGCCGCTTTGCGACCACGCGGTACCGCGTCAATCAGCATTTTGGTGTAATCTTCTTGCGGATTATCGAACAAGGCTTTGGTGTCGTTGGTTTCAACCACTTCACCTTTACACATCACCACAACGCGGTCGGCTAGGTGTTTCACCACGGCCAAGTCATGGGAGATAAACATGATCGCCATGCCCATCTTTTGCTGTAGTTCGCCAATCAAGTTCAATACTTCGGCTTGTACCGTTACATCCAGGGCTGTTGTTGGCTCATCGGCGATCAGCAAGTCAGGCTCATTCACAAGGGCCATAGCAATCATGATGCGTTGCAATTGGCCGCCTGAAAACTCATGCGGGTATTTTTGCAATGCGCTAGTGGGGTTAGGAAGGTGGACTAAATTAAGGAGATCGATAATCCGCTGCTTGGCCTTGTCTGACGTGGTGCGGTGGTGACACTGAATGGCTTCGGTTAACTGCTCGCCAACGCGCATATACGGGTTCAGTGAAGTCATTGGCTCTTGGAAAATCATCGCGACACGATCACCGCGCATTTTCTGAATTTGCTTGGTCGACAAGGTCAGAACATTGGTATCGTTAAAGCTTACTTGCGATTCAGGTTTTACCACAGCGTTATTGGGCAGCAGGCCCATCACGGCACTGCTAGAGACCGATTTACCCGATCCTGATTCGCCAACGACAGCCACGGTTTCACCGGGCATGATGTCAAAGCTTACGTTTTTAACGGCATCGACCATACCGTCGTTGGTAGTAAATGACACGCTCAAGTTTTTGACACTGAGCAGTGGCTTAGAAGCAGATGAAGACATCATCACCTCACTGGTTGATTATTCGACGTCCCGAGCTTGCCGGTGCCTTCTGCACGACAATAACGTGCATGATATGGACTGCGGCGATGGCTCGATGATTTGGGTTACGCCTGCTGGATTACCGAGCAAACGTGAGTCATTCATGTGGGGTCATCATTGCTTGCGATGGCTTTGCAATGTACGCCCTGATGCGGATATCAGCCAGCTGGTGCCTTTGAACGGCTTACGCCAGTGGAAGAGGTAGGATACGAGTGTCGCGATAACCGAAAGACGCTTAAGGTTACCTCTCCTTGCGAACACAGCTTTTCAACATCATCCGGTGTTGAAACCAAGCAGCGTGAATATCCATATATCAACAACACAATAAACGATTCGGATATAAAAGCAAATCGTTATTATAAGCAAGGTTTGTGATGTGAGAGTTTGACCGCGCAGGCAAAAAGAAAAGCGCGCGACGGATTCGTTTTGGTGTCGCGCGCGTATCGATTAAGGGTTACGTCGTTTAGCTGCGGTCGAACGCTAGACGCGTGGAGTAGCGATTCTCACTGTGCTGACCGTGCTCAAACGCGACTTCGCCATTAACGAGAGTCATCTCAATGCTTGACCCAAAGGTGTGGCCGTCAAACGGTGACCACTGGCACTGATAAAAGAGATTTTCTTGGCTGACTGTCTGAGTTTGGTTCAGATCCACCAGTACTAAGTCGGCCCAGTAGCCTTCACGAACGAAACCGCGCTCTTTCACCTGATAGCGAACAGCCGGCGCATGAGCCACTTTTTGTACCACCAACGGCAAATCAAAAATCCCGCGATGATAAAATTCTAACGCCACTTGCAAGGCATGTTGCACTAAGGGTAGGCCGGCTGGGGCGTTAAAGTAGGTATTTTGCTTCTCTTCAAAGGTATGCGGCGCATGATCGGTGGCAATCACATCGATAACCCCGTCTTTCACCGCTTGAATGAGCGCTTGCTGGTGGTGCGCCTCTTTGATCGCAGGATTACATTTGATCAGTGTCCCTTTGCTGTCGTAGTCGTCGCGATTAAAAAACAGGTGATGAACGCAGGCTTCGGCAGTGATTTGCTTTTGCTGCAAGGCTTCTAGGGTTTTAGCAGGCTCAAACTGGTACAGCTCGTCTTCGGTCGTCAGATGCAATACATGCAAGCGTGTCCCGTGTTTTTTGGCTAAGTTAACCGCCAGTTGCGACGATTTTAAGCACGCTTCTTTGGAACGAATATGGGCGTGCGCATCAATGGGGACGTCGTCGCCATATTTTTCCCGATATATGCCTTCCAGTTCATTGATCATTGGCGTGTCTTCGCAATGGGTTGCGATCAGCGTTGGGCAGTCGGCAAAAATCGCGTTCAGTGTTTCAGGATCGTTGACCAACATGTTCCCGGTTGACGCGCCCATAAATACCTTCACGCCACACGCAGCGTTGGGATCAAGACGACGGATCTCATCGATATTGTCGTTAGTAGCGCCAAGATAAAAGGCGTAATTGGCATGACTGGATTGTGATGCGCGTTGATACTTTTCTTCCAGTGCCTCTAGCGTAGTGGTCGGCGGGTTAACGTTGGGCATTTCCATGTAGGTGGTGATGCCGCCGGCAACCGCGGCTTTCGATTCAGTGGCAATGGTGCCTTTTTTCGGGAAGCCAGGTTCACGAAAGTGAACTTGGTCATCAATCATTCCAGGTAATAGGTGTTTACCGGTTGCATCAATCACGCGACAATCGGCGGCCGCAGGGGCACTGATGTCGCGAGCAATCTGGCTAATGCGGCCATTTTCGATCAGTACATCGGTCTCAACAACGTGTCCTTCGTTGACGACAGAAGCGTTTTTGAAAAGCAGGGTGGTCATGGTGTGATCCTTACATGTCAATGCATCGGTGCTATGGTAACGCAATCGATTACTTGATTCAGCCCCTGTTTTTACCGGGGATTGACGGATATTTCACCGCGCATTGACCGAATTGTTGCACATTCGTACCGTTAGCATATTGCCCTTCATTGGGGGCTGCCGCATACTTGGCCGACACACAATCATAAAAGGGAATCGACCATGGCGGAAGAAACTATTTTCAGCAAAATCATTCGCAAAGAAATCCCCGCGGATGTTGTCTATCAGGATGAACTTGTTACTGCCTTCCGTGATATTAATCCGCGCGCGCCGGTTCATGTGCTTATTGTACCCAACAAATTGATCCCAACGACCAATGATGTGGAGCCAGATGATGAGCTCGCGCTCGGGCGTATGATTACCGTGGCCAAGAAAATTGCAGCGGACGAAGGGGTTGCCGAAAACGGCTATCGTTTGATCATGAACTGTAATCAACATGGTGGCCAAGAGGTCTATCATATCCACATGCATTTAGTGGGTGGGCGAGCGCTTGGGCCCATGGTAGTGGGTTAACACATTAAATATGAATGAAACCATGAAAACCGCGAACCTTGAGTGGTCACGCCGATGGACGAAAAAATGGGGCAAGTTGCGCTTGCCTCAACTAATGGTGGGCGCGCTCGTGCTGTTACTCGCAGGGTGTGCGCCTCGCTACCAGCCGGTTAACCCGTCGCCAGACACCAACCGCGCAGCACGTTTATCAGATTCGCAGGTGCATAACGGCATTGATCGCGCCATGCGTGCTGCGGTGGAAGCCTTATTGGCGAGTGAGCCTTTAAAGGTATCGCCGGTGACCTTGGTCCAACCGATCCAAAATAGCAGTGGCGATTATTTTCCTACCCCAAGGTATTCAACGCAGTTGCAAGCGGGCTTAATCGAATCCGGTCGGATAACGCCTGTTCCTGAAGCGAGAGTACAGGCGGTCCGCGCCTCGTTAGGGTTGGCAGCGAATCAGGTGCTGGTGGATCCCGCGACCATTATGCAATATGGCCGCATGCTGGGTGCGCAGTATCAACTGAGCGGTAAAATCACCGGTCAGGCCCCTTATCAGCTAAGTTTGCAGTTAATGGACTTACAGTCAGGAGTGATCGCTTGGCAGGATGTAGAACGCTTTGTCAGCCGTTGAATGGTCTCCTGCTCTGGCGCAGACCTTATCTACCGCACTGACGCGCTATTATGGTGTCCCTACCGAGGTTACCGGTGTCGAGCCGTTGGCAGCGGGCCTGACAAATCGCTGTTTACGACTCACCGACTCACAGGGGGGGCGCAGTATTTGGCGTCCCCATGGTCGAGCGGCGAGTGCTTTTGCCATTGACCGTGCGCGTGAAGCTCAGGCGCAATCTTTGGCCGCTGAGCATGGGCTGGCGCGTCAGCTGATTGTCCACAACGGCGAAGGATTATTGGTGCCTTGGGTGGATGGCGAACCGCTTTGTAATCTAAAAACCGATCAGGCATCGATCCTTATTCCACTTTTATCCCGTATTCACCAATTGCCGACGGATCTGGAAACCGCGTCCGTCGAGGCACAATGCGCTCATTATGAAAAGCAACTGCCTGATGGTGTGGTAGCGCGTTTACACCGGCTCAAACATAAGGTGCTCGCACACAGCCCGCTCCCAACGTATGAGTCATCGGCGGTGTGTCACATGGACTTGGGCGCTTACAATGTGGTGATCGAGCCAGATGGTAACCCGTGTGTGCTTGATTGGGAGTATGCCCGCGCCGGGGATCCTTATCTTGACATCGCGCTCTTTTGTCGTGCTAATGGCTGGTTACCACACACTGTGGTGCCGCGTTATTGTGCTCTGCGGCAACTAAAATCGGTGAATGTTATCCTCGCACGCGTCAACGCTTGGTTGCCGTTTACCGACTATTTAGCACTATGTTGGTATGAGGTGGGGGCGAATCTGTATGGATTACCTGCGTACAATCAAGCAGCGGACGTGCTGTATCAACAGCTTTCAGAGTAGACCGCCCGCTACATTCGGATAAATCCCTCGTAGCTGACGCATAGGCGAATAAGGATAAGGAGACAATATGGTCAAGGATTGCAAACGGCGGTGTCGAACAGGCTGGCTTGTGGGCTGTCTGTTGGTACTTGCCGGATGTACCACGGAGCTTGCGTACAATACGTTGCCGTTTTGGATTCACTATTACCTGGACGATATTGTCGACCTGACCGCCACCCAATCGCGCCAAGTAAAAGCGGACCTCGATGCAGTTCAGCAATGGCATCGCGTGGAAGAGTTGCCTCGGTTAGCGGATCGGCTCACCTTGATCGCCGCGCAAAGTACGGAACGGCAAACATGGGACCAGTTGCGCGATCATCAAGCTGGGTTTAAAACTCGGATACAAGCCACGCTCAATGCACTGATCCCGGCGACGACGCGTTTATTGCAAAGCCTGGATGATCGTCAGGCTGAGCGATTGACCCAATTTTTAAAAGACGAAATTGCTGAGGCACAAGCGCGCCGTGACCAGAAATCACCGCAAGAACGGCTAGCCGAGCAACAAGAAGAGCTTGAAGAGCGCACTGAGGGTTGGGTCGGACACACCACAGACAGCCAAGCGCCATTCTACGCTGAGATGGCGGACTACCAGCAACGCGCGATGCCGACCTTCATTACGGTACGTGAGCAGTTGCAAGCGCGGCTATTTAACCTGATTGAGACACGCCAACGCGATGACTTGGACAGTCAACTGCGTCAATGGGTGGATGACCTCGTCGCCTGGCGCGGTGGTAGTGATACACAGACAGACATGGCGATCTATCGCTCTCGGCGCCTTGACTGGTTACTCAGGTTCGATAAAAGCTTGGATGATGATCAACGCACGCACTTGATAGAAGAACTTGAGCAATGGGCGTCGCGTTTGCAAGGCATGGCTGGATAAAAATACCCTGATCCTCGCTAGGGTGATCTTGCTCATTTTTGCGTGTAAGCAGCTATGCTATTGATAAAGGCCATTACATTCTTAGCGCAATCAGCAAGGACCGCTTATGATCATCTATCTGCATGGCTTTGATGCCACCAGTCCAGGCAACCACGAAAAAGTGCTTCAACTTCAATTTGTTGACGACGATGTTCGCACCATTAATTACAGCACTTTGCACCCCAAACATGATATGCAGCACTTACTTAAACAGGTGCAAACGCAGATCGAAGCCAGCCAAGATCCTAACCCATTGATATGTGGTGTTGGGCTAGGCGGGTATTGGTCAGAGCGAATTGGATTTTTGTGCGGGATAAAGCAGGTTCTGATCAACCCAAACTTACACCCTCAGGAAAATATGCCGGGCAAAATCGACCGTCCTGAAGAGTACGAAGATATTGCAACTAAATGTGTCACTGATTTTCGTCAGCGCAACCAGCAGCGGGCGTTGGTTATCCTATCACGTGAAGACGACGTGCTAGACAGTCAACGTAGCTATCATCTGCTTTCACCTTTCTATCCTGTGCGTTGGGACGAGGCGCAAACCCATAAATTTAAAAACCTTTCTACGCATCTACAAGCGATTGCGCACTTTAAAAAGTCTACCTGATGGTCACTTTCCCGTATCGAGCGTATAGCTACGCCATTGTTATACGCGCTTGGTGTTATTTTCCTACATTTTATCCGTAAATAAAGCACAGACAAGGGTCGAAGTGATCGCCATTTTACGGCAAAATGGACGGGCGTGCTGACCAACTACACAGCAATAAACCACACGCACTGATACAGATTATGTCGTTAGTCACTAACAAATAGAAAGTGGCGTACTTAAGACCGATTTTAGCTAGTGGCATACGTGCGGCTAGCGAGTGTTTTTTAATTAAGGTAAGGATGTAGAAGTGACCAAAATTATCGTTGTCGGCGGTGGTGCAGGTGGGCTTGAGCTCGCGACCAAGCTAGGCCGCACGTTAGGCCGCAAACGCCGTGCTGAAATCACCCTCGTCGATAAAAACAGTAGTCATTTATGGAAACCCCTGCTGCACGAGGTGGCCACGGGATCGATGGATGAAGGCGTCGATGCATTAAGCTATCGCGCGCATGCTAAAAATCATGGGTTTGATTTCCAAATGGGCACATTGTGGGATATTGATCGCGAACGTAAGGTGATCACCCTCGCGCCCATGTATGACGAGAATAACGAGCTATTAATGCCCGAGCGTGAGCTCGAATATGACACCTTAGTGATGGCGATTGGCTCGACCTCTAATGACTTTAATACCCCTGGCGTGCGTGACAATTGTATTTTCCTGGATAACCCGAAACAGGCACACCGTTTCCGCCGAGAAATGAACAATGAGTTTATGCGCCTGCACGCGAAACACGGTGACGGCAGTGTTGATATTGCCATTGTCGGTGCGGGGGCGACAGGCGTTGAATTGTCGGCTGAGCTGCATAATGCGATTAAAGAGCTGCGCAACTATGGTTTCCGTGACCTCGAGAACTCTAAGTTGAATGTGACCTTGGTTGAAGCAGGCGAGCGAATCCTACCGGCGTTACCGCCACGTATTTCTAGTGCCGCGCATCAAGAGTTATTAAAACTCGGCGTAACAGTAAAAACCAACACCTTTGTGGTAAAAGCTGATGAAGATGGCCTAGAAACCAAATCGGGTGAACGTATCCATGCCGACATTATGGTTTGGGCTGCGGGGATTAAAGCGCCTGATTTCTTGAAAGATATTGCGGGTTTAGAAACCAACCGCATTAATCAGCTTGAGGTGAAGAACACCTTACAAACGACCCGTGACGACGATATTTTTGTGATTGGTGATTGCGCGGCGTGCACGCAGGAAGATGGCAGTAAAGTGCCACCGCGCGCGCAGTCTGCCCATCAAATGGCGAGCCTGTGCTTTAGCAATATTGTTGCGAAAATGAACGGGCGTGAACTTAAACCTTATGTGTTTAAAGATCATGGTTCGCTGGTTTCCTTAAGCCGCTTCTCGACGGTTGGCAGCTTGATGGGTAACCTGACCAAAGGCTCAATGATGATCGAAGGGCGCATCGCGCGTGTGGTTTATATTTCTTTGTATCGCATGCATCAAATTGCGTTGCACGGCTATGTAAAAACCGGCTTGATGATGTTAGTCGGCCGCATTAACCGTGTGTTACGTCCAAGCTTGAAGCTGCACTAAACATTGAGCCTGAATCAGGGACAGCGAAATAAGGCTATAAGACCGGGGCATGCTTCGGTCTTTTTGATCGTAGTCAATAAAGGTAGAGATTACACTCGCGCAAGTCTTGATGGGTGGCTATTTTATATTAGTAGTGACTAAATAAAAATACATCATCAGGAGGAGCAATGCGTTCGATCATTACGACGGTTATAATCGCTATCGGGCTGATATCTAGTCAGGTTGCATCAGCATTACCCCGCAACGAACCCGTCACGCCGATTACCCCGCCAGAAGAGATCCATATCGGAAAAGCCGAACTTGGCAAGAAACTGTTCTTTGACCCAAGGCTGTCTAAGTCTGGCTTCATTTCGTGTAACTCATGCCATAACCTCAGCATGGGAGGAAGTGATAACTTAAAAACCTCGATTGGTCATAATTGGCAACAAGGCCCGATTAATTCGCCTACCGTTTTGAACTCCAGCTTGTCTATTGCCCAATTTTGGGACGGTCGCGCGTCTGATTTGCAAGAGCAGGCTGGCGGGCCTATCGCGAATCCAGGAGAGATGGCGTCGAATCATGTTCTCGCCATTGATGTACTGCAATCCATTCCTCAATACGTGCGCGAATTCAACCAAGTGTTTGGTGTCACGGAGATTACGATTGATCAAGTTACAGATGCCATTGCCGAGTTTGAGCGTACCTTGGTCACGCCCAACTCTCCATTCGATCTGTGGCTAATGGGGGATGATTCGGCGATCAGCGATTATGAGTTAGCGGGTTATCGTCTGTTTGTGGAGTCAGGTTGTGTTGCGTGCCATAACGGCAGTGCGTTAGGTGGTACCTCGTTCCAGAAAATGGGCTTGCTTGAGCCGTATCAAACCGATAACCCAGTCGAAGGGCGTATTACTGTGACGGGTCAAGACGCGGATCGCTTTATGTTCAAGGTGCCGACGCTACGTAATGTGGAATTAACCTATCCGTATTTCCATGACGGTGAAGCGCAAACGCTAACAGAGGCGGTAGACATTATGGGGCGTCTGCAATTAGGTCGTAAGTTTACCGATGATGAGAATGCGAAGATTGTGGCATTCTTGCTCACATTGACCGGTGATCAGCCGAGCTTCGATTTGCCGACACTCCCACCCTCCAATGCTGATACCCCGGTGCCTCAGCCGTTTGACGATTAAGTCATTTTGCCAGCTCGTACCGGTTAGTACTGGAATGAGCTGGCATTTTGTATGATAGTGGTTGCCGCCTGACGTGAAAGACGTCACAATAGCGCCGCAATCAAGATTATTGATATCACTTCTAGAGCAACCCTCCTGAACGCCGAGTTTTTCTCATACAACGATATTGATATTCATGCCCTTAAGCGACGGGTAGGGTGTCTACACGTGGCGACATTTTTTTATTTATTGAGATCAATTGATGAGTTTCTCCTCTTTAGGACTATCTGCACCACTCCTTAAAGCCGTGCAAGAGCAAGGCTATACCATCCCATCACCAATTCAGGCTAAAGCGATTCCGGCAGTAATTGAAGGCCAAGATGTGATGGCTGCCGCGCAAACCGGCACCGGTAAAACCGCTGGGTTTACGTTACCGATTTTAGAACGTTTGCAAGCCGGTAAACGTGCGCGCCCTAATCACGTTCGCACTTTGATTTTAACGCCAACGCGTGAACTCGCTGCACAAGTTCATAAAAACGTTGAACAATACAGTCAGTACACGCCGCTGACCTCGCTGGTGGTGTATGGTGGGGTGAAGATAAACCCGCAAATGATGAAATTGCGTAAAGGGGCCGACGTCCTCGTGGCAACGCCGGGTCGTTTGTTGGATCTGTATAACCAAAATGCCGTCAACTTTTCGCAACTTGAAGTGTTGGTGCTGGATGAAGCCGATCGCATGCTGGATATGGGCTTTATTCGTGATATCCGTAAGATTTTGGCCGCTTTGCCTGCGAAACGTCAGAATCTATTGTTCTCAGCCACCTTCTCGGATGAGATCCGTCAACTTGCCAAAGGCATGGTCAACAATCCGGTAGAGATTTCGGTCAGCCCTGCTAACCAAGCGGCGACCAGTGTCGAACAGTGCATTTATCCTGTTGATAAAAAGCAAAAAGCGCCGATGCTCTTATCGTTAATTGCCGATAACAACTGGCAACAAGTGTTGGTCTTTAGTAAAACCAAGCACGGTGCCAATCGTCTGTCGCGTTATTTAGATGAGTATGGCGTCAGTGCTGCCGCGATTCACGGTAATAAAAGCCAAGGCGCACGTACCAAAGCACTGGAGCAATTCAAAACCGGTGATGTACGTGTGCTTGTCGCGACCGATATTGCCGCGCGTGGCATCGATATTGCGCAATTACCACAAGTGGTTAACTTTGATTTGCCCCATGTCGCTGAAGATTATGTTCACCGTATTGGACGGACCGGACGGGCCGGCGCTGTGGGTCATGCGATTTCGCTCGTCTGTGCCGACGAAGCTAAAGATCTCTTTGCGATTGAGCGTCTAACCAAGCAAGTGTTACCGCGCCTCAGCCTTGAGGGTTTCCCAGTGGCGAATCCTCTGCCGGAGTCGCGGTTAGATACGCGACCACTGAAGCCGAAAAAACCGAAGAAGCCAAAGCAGTATCAAGATGGCCAACGTTCGGGCGAAAAAGCACGAGGGCATAAACCGATGAGTAAAAATCGTCGCCATACGGGCAAGCCGGGTGCGAAACCGTCATCCTCATAGTCTGACTGGGGCTGTGAGCGTGAAACTAAAAAAGCCGGCTTGATGTGCCGGCTTTTTAATGCGATTTTTTCGATGAGCTGCTTTCAATGAACGGCTTTCAATGAGCGACTGTCGATTAACCGTTATTGACTTTGCGGACCTGAATAATCAATCCCATCATTGGATTATCGAGATAATGTGTTTCACCACTGCGCATACGGCGTTTGTGGGTAAATGCATAAGGCTGCAAGTAGCGTTCAACATGGTATTGTTTTTCTACTTTCTGTAGCCCTGCCACTTGCACATCGTTATTTTGATTCGCGGCAGCATCGGCGCGTTGCAGTGGCATATCAATGATGTCTTCAACTAAAGCGCGACGTTCAGTCGGCTCGCGTAACACCATATCGGCCTCGACATATAAGTAATGCTGAACATAGACACGTAGTGTGCCGTCAAGTTCATACAATCCCTGCGGTGTCGCGGGCTCGGAGACGCTTTGCTCGTCCCAGTCTTTGCGGCTTAAGCCATCGGTAGGGTCGTCAGCGGTCTTCGGCTCAGGTGTTGCTTTGATCGGCGTGCCGTCGGGATTAAAACTTGCGCGATAGTCTTTTCCTGCCATCACTCGCAGTAAAGGCAGTGCCGCTCGACCACTGTCATCTTGGCGCCATGCCACATGAACCATGGGCGTAAAGCCTGCATGGTTTTTTAATTTGTTGTAGGCATCGTTAAGTTGCCATTGGTTAGGTGACAATGGCGTTAACCCAGCGTCTTGTAACGCGCGTTGATTGGTGACTGGCACGCCGCGGCTCACACTGCTCTCGCTGTCTTGCGATGGCCAGTTTTCTTCTACGCTTGCAGGATCTTGGTTGCGCTTAAAAACGATTAATTCGACATCATAAAGCCGTTTAGCCCAGACGGGTTGGCTTAATGACAACAGTAATAACACCACAAGTCCTTTTAGGCCTGCGGCTGAGCGCCAATCTTTCGCGGGACGTTGATGATTTCTCACTGGTTACTCCATTGGTAATGAAAGGCGACGTTGTCAGCCGCCTTTCATTGGGTTTGTTGACGCACTAGGCGACTAACTGATGGCTCGCAAATTGAGTCAACAGCTCATCAATAAAGTTCATCCGCTCGCGTCGGTCGGTGAGCGTTTCGACAAACTTGATCTTAGTTGGCCCGTCAAACTTAAACTTATCTGGGCGCGATTGTAACAGTCCCACTAAAAATCCGGGATCAATTTGCGCGTTTTCATGAAACTCCACTAAGCCACCCCGTTCACTGGCCTCGATCTTCTTCACGCCTAGGCTCGCGGCACGTATTTTCAGTTGCTGAATGTGGAGGAGGTTCTTCGCCGCATCAGGCAGTAATCCAAAGCGGTCAATCAGCTCGACTTGCAGCTCGTTCATGTCGTCGTTGGACTTGGCGCTGGCAATGCGTTTATACATCGATAGGCGCATATTAATGTCCGGAATATAGTCATCCGGTAATAGGGCAGGTAGCCGCAATTCAATGTCGGTCTGTTCATTGAGCAGTGCATCTAGGCTTGGCTCTTTGCCCTCTTTTAAGGCCTCAACCGCTTGCTCTAACATATCCATGTAGAGGGTAAAGCCAATCGATTGAATTTGGCCGCTCTGCTCATCGCCCAATAACTCGCCCGCCCCACGAATTTCCAAATCTTGCGTCGCGAGAGTAAAACCGGCCCCTAAATCTTCCAGCGCGGCAATGGCGTCGAGTCGTTTGACCGCATCTTTGGTCATGCGTTTTGGATGTGGCGTGAGCAGATACGCATAGGCTTGGTGGTGTGAGCGTCCAACCCGGCCACGCAACTGATGAAGCTGCGCCAAGCCAAAGTGATCGGCGCGATCAATAATAATGGTGTTGGCTGAGGGAATATCGATGCCGGTTTCGATGATGGTGGTACACACCAATACATTGTACTTTTGGTGATAGAAATCACTCATGATTTTTTCTAGCTCACGCTCGCGCATTTGCCCATGCGCCACGGTCACGCGAGCTTCAGGGATCATGTCACTGATTTCATTCGCAGTTTTTTCTATTGTCTCGATATCGTTGTGCAAAAAGTACACTTGCCCCCCGCGCATGATTTCGCGTAAGAGCGATTCTTTGATCAAGTTGTCTTCGCGCTCGCGGACAAAAGTCTTCACCGCTAAGCGTCGTGAGGGCGGGGTCGCAATAATCGACAGATCACGCATGCCACTCATGGCCATATTGAGTGTCCGGGGAATCGGTGTGGCGGTGAGCGTGAGAATATCAACATTGGCACGCATGGCTTTGATTTTCTCTTTTTGACGTACCCCAAAGCGGTGTTCTTCGTCGACAATCAGTAAGCCTAAATCCCGTACTTTGACATCGGATTGCAGTAACTTATGGGTGCCGATCAATATGTCGACTTTGCCGGCTTCGCAATCGGCCATGATTGCTTTTTGCTCTTTGGCGGATTTAAAACGTGAGAGCACTTCAACCCGCACTGGCAGGTTAGCGAATCGATCGCGGAAGTTTTCAAAGTGCTGTTGCGCGAGCAAGGTGGTTGGCACTAATACAGCAACTTGCTTACTGTTGTTTACGGCGAGGAACGTCGCCCGCATTGCCACTTCCGTTTTGCCGAAGCCAACATCGCCGCAGACCAGGCGATCCATGGCGATCGGGCGGCACATGTCGGATAACACCGCATTAATCGCTTGGGACTGATCTGCGGTTTCTTCAAACGGGAAGGTGGCCCGAAATGTTTGATAGGCCTCTTTGTCGTGAGTAAAGGTAAAGCCTGGCTTGGTTTCGCGTTTGGCATAGACATCCAAAAGCTCTGCGGCGACATCACGGACTTTTTCGGCCGCACGGCGACGGGCTTTTTCCCACGCTTCGCCGCCTAATTTATGGATAGGTGCGGTGTCTTCCGCTCCGCCAGAGTAACGGCTAATTAAATGCAATGCGCCGACAGGCACATACAGTTTGGCTCCTTGCTGGTATTCGAGCGTCATGTATTCGGTTTTTAAGCCGCCGGCCTCTAAGGTCTGCAAACCTTGATAGCGGCCAATACCGTGCTCAAGGTGAACCACTGCTTGTCCCGGTTTGAGCTCTGCCAAGCTGCGGATCACCGCATCATTACTGACGGTTTGTTTGCGTTTTTCGCGTCGGCGTTGTTGCACGGCGCGCTCGCCGAACATGTCACTTTCGCAGATTAGGGCAAATTGGCGCGGGTTATCAATAAAGCCTTGGTCTACCGGACCGATGATTAAACCAAAACGACCGGGTTGTGATAGGGCTTCGGATAAGCCATCTGCGACCATAGGGCGGATTTTCGCTTGGCTAAGTAAATCCAACAATGCTTCGCGTCGACCTTCCGATTCGACCGAGAAAATCACCTTACCGCTATACGCTTCGCTGAATTGACGCAATGCGGCCAACGGCTCTTTCGCTTGGTGGTTAACGGTCAGTGACGGCAGTGGCGAGATGTCCAGATTCTCGCGTCCGGCTTTTTCTGTGACGCTGTCACTTTCAAGCTTAAGCCGAGGGTACTGTTTGAGTGTCGAAAACAGGGTGTCTTTGCTCAGCCATAGTGCATCGGGAGGAAGCAGTGGACGCAGCGGATCAACACGGCGTTGATCATAGCGGTTGGCGACATCTGCTTCAAAGTGGCTGATCGCCGCATCGATATCGCCGACCGATAAGATAAGTGTGTTGTCAGGCAAATAATCGAACAAGGTTTCGGTTTGCTCGAAAAATAGCGGCAGCCAATACTCGATCCCCGCTGGCCAGGTTTTTTTGCTGACTTGCTGATAAATCGACTCAGGCTCTCGGCGCGCTTCAAAGTGTTCACGAAAACGGCCGCGAAAGTATTCGACGGCGGCATCATCAGTAGGAAACTCATGAGCCGGCAGTAATTGGATCTGAGTCAGTTCGCCGGTTGAGCGCTGGTTTTCCGGATCAAATTGACGAATGGTATCGACTTCATCATCAAAAAAGTCAATGCGATAGGGTTCGTCACTGCCCATTGGGAATAAATCAAGAATGGAGCCGCGGCTGGCGAATTCACCATGTTCCATCACCTGATCAACATGGCGGTAGCCGGCATCGGTGAGTTGGTCACGCAGCTTTTCAAGCGAAAGAATATCGCCTTTTTTCACCATCAACGCATGTTGGTGCAAAAACTGTCTTGGTGTGACGCGTTGCAGTGCCGTACTGGCCGGTGCGATTAATACTCCAGCTTTCTGGTGCGGCAGTTGATACAAGCAAGATAGGCGTGCCGAAATAATGTCTTGGTGGGGCGAAAAACTGTCGTACGGCAGCGTTTCCCAATCCGGAAAAAGATCGCACTCACCTTGGGTGAACTGGCGAATGGCCGGCTGTAATCGCACCGCGGTTTGGTTATCCGGGACCAATAGAAAAACCGGGCCCGCATGCTGTTGGGTTAAGGTTGCAATCGCTAGCGGAAGCGCGGCCCCTGCTAGGTTACCAAGGTGTTTAACGTCGCCGGGGCCCGTGGGCAGAGTGAAAGCGTAGAGCGGTTGTTGGGTCATGAGTTTAACTGCTTGATTGTTTTCGGTCGCGTGCGCGTTTTTTTAAGAGTTTTTGCTGATGATACAACGCGGCACGAATGAGAGTGTCTTGGTCTTCTTCCAATAACCGTGTGTACTGGATTTGGATCAAATAGTGAGGCTGATTGCCATCGTCTTCTTGATGATGCTCGCAATCGGTCACCACGCCGTAGCAATAAATGGCTGTGGGTGGATGATCAAGGAACAGCTTGACGCGCGCATGTACCCCAAGTGCTAACGGCGATGGACTCAGGTACGAAAAACGACTCGCCCCAAAGGTATGGGTGATAAAGCGGTGAGAAGGCTGATCTTCATGGCTGAGCATGTAGCCCATCATCAGTGTGAGCTTTTCGTTTTGAGTCTGCAAAATGCGGAACAATGCTGACGCGTCATTAGGGTCAATCGACTGTAAATCCTTTTCCACGTCAGCATCAAGCTGGCCGCATTGGCTCGCCAAGCGAAATGGCGCGGGGATCTCCGCGATGAAGCCATCCGCGTCCGGTTGCGGTTGATTGTCGGCGAGGGGCTCCACATTTATCCGCATGGCCGCTCGCACAGAGAAGTATTCGTCTTGGCTCATCACTGTGCCTTTACATTGCTGTTGTATTCATGATTATCACGCACCCTTACCGAGAGGTAAAGGTTAGCGATACTTTCTCGCCCTAAAGGCATGGATTTGTATCATCCAGAGAGGGTTAAATGCGGCGGATAACTTGGCGAGCCTGACTTGGACAGGTATGCTTGCAGCGAATCAAAACAATAAGCTAGGTGTGCTATGTATCAACCTTTGTCGGTGTTTATTGGCCTGCGCTATTTGCGTGGCCGTTCAGCCGACCGCTTTGGGCGTTTTGTCTCGTCGATGTCTACCGCGGGGATCGCGATCGGTGTATTGGCGTTGATTACGGTGTCATCGGTGATGAATGGATTTGAAGCCCAACTAAAAGGCCGTATTTTAGGGGTGTTGCCCCATGCGATTATCGCCAATGGCCAGTTAGGATCGACACCATCGACCATAGAGCAGTGGCCGCATGTGGTCGATACCGCGCCGATAAAAACCACCGATGCGGTGATTCAAAGCCGCAAAGGCCTCAGTGCAGGTTTACTTGAAGGGATTGATCCGAAGGCGACAGAGCCGCTGGCGTTCCACCTTTTGCAAGGTGAGATGTCGGCACTGCGTCCGGGACGCTATCAAGTGATTATAGGGCGCGCGATGGCATCTGAGTTGCAATTACGGGTCGGAGATTCGGTCCGAGTCATGGTCACCAGTGCTAGTCGTTTTACGCCCATCGGTCGGATCCCTGCGCAACGTTTATTTACCGTAGGTGGGATTTTTCATACTGGCACGGATGTCGATAACCAGTTGATGCTGGCCAACATTGAAGATGTCGCAAAACTGAGTGGTATTTCCCCAAACCAAGCGAACGACTTACGGTTATTTTTAGATGATCCATTTGCGATTACCCAGCTTAAACCCAAGGCCGATCCTGCCACCTGGACCGATTGGCGACGTTGGCGTGGTGAGCTCTTTCAAGCGGTGAAAATGGAAAAAAACATGATGAGTTTGATGCTGAGTCTGATCATTGTGGTGGCGGCATTTAACATCATTTCCGCGCTGATCATGGTGGTGATGGAAAAACAATCCGAGGTCGCGATTTTAAAAACACTGGGCATGAAAGATAGAGACATTGTGGCTGTCTTTATCGCTCAAGGCAGTTTAAGTGGTCTGGTTGGCGCTGCCATTGGGGGCGTGCTTGGTGTATTGATTGCATCATACATCAACGAAATCATGGCGATATTCGGCGTGAGTCTATTGGGTAACGGCTTAGCGTTGCCTGTGGTTGTTAATCCGTTTCAAGTTGCCATGATACTCGGCTTAGCCGTTGTGCTAAGCGTGTTGGCAACCTTATTCCCTGCATTTAAAGCGGCATCTGTTCACCCTGCTGAGGCACTGCGTTATGAGTAAATCTTTATTGTCCTGCCACCGTGTCAGTAAAACCTATCAAGAAGGTGGGCAATCAACCTGTGTGTTAAACCAGGTGTCAATGACAATAGCCCCGGGCGAGCTGGTGGCGATTGTGGGGTCATCCGGCTCGGGGAAAAGTACGCTATTGCACACGCTTGGCACGCTTGATGCGCCGAGCGAGGGCGATGTTTGGATTGAGGATGCATTGGTGAGTGCGATGTCGGCGTCACAACAGGCGACACTGCGCAATCAAACCTTAGGATTTGTTTATCAGTTTCATCATTTGTTGGCCGACTTCACCGCGCTCGAAAACGTGATGATGCCTTTGCTGATCAACAAAGTTAGTCACAAAGCGGCAGCAAAACAAGCCACTGCGATCTTGAACGCGGTTGGGGTTGGGCATCGACTCAAGCATCGGCCCTCGGAGTTATCGGGGGGCGAGCGCCAACGTGTGGCGATTGCACGTGCCTTAGTCAATGAGCCGAAGTTGGTATTGGCCGACGAACCGACAGGCAATTTGGATCACGCCACGGCGTTAGAGATCTACGATTTGATGCGACAACTGAATGCGAAACATGGCACGGCGTTTTTAGTGGTCACTCATGATAGTGAGCTGGCAGCAAAACTGGATCGCCAAGTAATGATGCAAGATGGCCACTTGGTTGTGCAGGAGGCATCATGAAACCGTTATCCTTGGCGATAGGCCGGCGCTTTAGTCGTGCTCGGCAGCGAAATCGCTTGGTCTCCTTTATTTCTCTTTCCTCGGTCATTGGTATCGCGGTGGGCGTCATGGTGATCATTGTGGGTTTATCAGCCATGAACGGATTTGAGCGAGAGTTGAATCAACGCGTGCTGTCAGTGGTGCCTCATGGGCAGGTGTTTGGTGTCAATGGTCCGATTGAAAACTGGCAACAGGTGCAAGCGCAAAGTGAACGGCACCCACAGGTGGAAGCGGCGGCGCCTTATGTCGAGCTTACGGCATTGATGGAACATGGCACTCGCTTACAGCCTGCGCAAATTCGCGCGGTGGATCCCACCTCAGAGCGAACGGTTAGCCGGATTGGTGATTATATCGATGGTGGATGGGAAAGTTTACCAGCGGGGCAATCTCGTCTTGTCTTGGGGCAAGGCATTGCTTCTCAGCTCGGTGTTAGCAAGGGTGACTGGATCACGGTCATGGTGCCGGCGACAGACAGTAGCCTTAACCTACGGGCGCCGAAGCGGGTGCGAATGCAGGTTGCTGGCCTGTTGCAGTTAGGCGGACAAATCGACCATTCGCTGGCATTAATGCGTCTCCAAGATGCCCAAGCTCTGATGGGAATGGATGAGGCGGTGACCGGCGTCTCGCTTAAGGTTTCGCCGGTACTCGACGCGCGAAAAATCGTACAAGAAGTAGGGCAAACCTTATCTACTTATGTGTACTTAAAAGATTGGACGGGCGATTTCGGGTATTTATATCGCGATATCCAGTTGGTCAGAGCCATTATGTATTTGGTGATGGTGCTGGTGATTGGCGTGGCGTGTTTTAATGTGGTGTCAACCTTGATGATGTCGGTAAAAGATAGAGCCGCGGACATTGCGATTTTACGCACAATGGGCGCGAATGATCGCCTGATTCGACGCATATTTATCTGGTACGGATTGTTCTCTGGGGCGTTAGGCAGCGCAATTGGCAGTGTGTTGGGCGTGGCGATTGCCAGTCATCTCACCGCGATCTTGTCTCAGATTGAGGCTTGGGTCGGGCATCGTTTTTTGTCAGGTGATGTGTATTTTGTCAACTTTCTCCCCAGTGAGTTACATGCCACAGACGTGGTACTTGTTAGTATCACGGCGATACTTCTGAGCTTGCTGGCGGCTTGGTACCCAGCACGTCGTGCTTGCCAGCTTCAACCCGCTGCAGTGCTCAGTGCCAAATAGCGTGAATACCAGAGAGCTTTAATACCAGAGAGCTCTAAAACTAGATAGCTTTAATACAAAATAGCCTTGATACAAGATAGCCTGCATAAAAGACAGCGACAAAAAGAGCCCGTTACGACGGGCTCTTTTTGATCTGTCTCGCTCAAGGGTGTTAACGATTGTATAACGACCAACAGCTATTCCATCTCACTCGCACCTTCTCGGGCTCACTCTTGCGCAAGATGCACCGAGCGCTACGCTACGTGCGCACTAAGATGACGGTTTGGTCGGCTTTGGGAGTACTTGTTTGATTTTCTTAGGCAAGCGAAGTTTGCGCTTTTGCCAGCTTCTCACCACCGAGTAGCGCCAAATACCGCGCACACTGAAATAACCAATCACCGCGAAGACGAGCCCGCTAGTGATACACCCTAATAAAAAAGGTGGGCCAATATGGCTCATTTGCTCGGCAAGGTAATGCCATGAAAGCTCAAAGTGAAAGGGGATAGGTGCCGTATTCAGCATCCAGGTCCCGAGTTTGTAAGCGAGATAAAACATCACCGGCATGGTGATTGGATTGCTTACCCACACCAAAGCCACGGCCAGTGGCAGATTCACGCCGAACATAATGGCCAGGCCAGCGGCCATGATCATTTGGCTAGGAAGCGGGACAAATGCCATAAACAGCCCCACCGCAAAGGCCCCTGATGCCGAGCGCCGGTTAAGGCACCACAGATTGGGATCCTGCAACAGGCTACCAAATACGCGTAGCGCCTTATTGTCGCGCAACGCCTCCCGCTTTGGCATATAGCGTTGAAAAAACTTCTTGGGCATACCTGTTTACATTACCTGGAAATTACGCGATGAAGCTAACCTTTACGATAACCGCGGCACTGACTTTGCTATCACTACCATGGTGGCCTGTATTACCGCCGTTTTGGGTCTGCTCCATTACCTGTATTGTCTTTTTTTTCGGGGTGAAAACACGTTGGTGGTGGCTTGCAGGGAGCGCGCTGGGGCTCACTTGGGCTGTATTATCCGCAAACCTGTATCAAGCCAACGTGATCCACATCATTTCAAACCAAAAGGATACTACAATCACGGGCACTGTGGGCACCCTTTTTAGCGATAAAGCCGGCGCGCAAGCGATTATTTTTGATGTCGATAAAATTAATCAATCGAGATTGGCGCCTTTTCGTTCAGCGCGTGTACGTGTGTACTGGCAATCGGCGCCTTTTCCTAAGCAGGGCGAGCGTTGGCAACTGACTGTACGGCTTAAACCACCGTATGGCCGACTCAATGAAACCGGCTTTGATGCGGAAAAATATTATGTGGCTCGGCGAATACACGCCAAAGCCAGTTTAAAACAGGCCACACAATTAACCGATACCATTACTTGGCGTCAGCAGCTGCTTGATACCTTAACACCGACTTTATCACCACTTCGGTTTGGCCCTCACCTTTTAGCATTGAGTTTGGGCGAGCGATCGTGGCTGACTGCCGCCCATTGGGACACATTGACACAAAGTGGTTTGGCCCACTTGATGGCGATTTCAGGGTTACACATTGGCTTGGCTTATGGCATGGGGTGGCAACTTGGCCGTTGGGCGCGTGTTTGGCTGCCAGAGCAGCGTTTATTTACATGGTTGCCGCTCTATGTGGCACTCGGTGTCGCGATAGTCTATGCCGCACTAGCGGGATTTGCACTGCCAACCCAACGGGCATTGATTGCGCTGTTATTGGTGTCGGTGGCAAAGCGTCTTGGTGCCAGCGTCTCACCGCTTAATCTTTTGCAACTCACCGTGTTATTGGTACTTGCGCGTGATCCGTTAGCCGGCTTCTCGGTCAGCTTTTGGTTATCATTTTCGGCGGTCGGTGCCTTATGTCTTGCGCATTATGGCTTTTCGCGCTCATCCGGTTGGGGACAAGCGCCCCGGCGCTGGCACTGGCTGCGGCCGTTGAAGCAGCTGTTGGTCGTCCAACTTGTACTGCTGATTGGTATGTTACCGCTGCAACTCAGTTTTTTTTCTGGAGTGAGTGCGGCGGCAACGCCTATTAATCTGGTTGCGGTCCCGTGGGTGGGAATGATAACGGTACCGTTAGTTTTTATGGCCCTTTTTTTGTCAACGACTGGATTAGGGGACGTGTTATGTTGGCAGTGGGCCAATATCAGTCTGATCCCGGTGATGGCACTGGCTGAAAATGCCTCAGCGAGTTGGTTGACTGTACCGGTGGCATCAATCGGATGGGCGTTTACTGTGATAGCGTTAGCGATAGGATTATATGGTTGGCGGTGCCATCGATGCAGCGGCTTGGTCATTGTGTTTATCGTCGCGTTAATCACCTGGCGCGCGCCGAAAGCGGTGAACTGGCAAGTGGATGTGTTGGATGTTGGCCATGGTCTTGCGGTGTTGGTGAGTAAAAATGGAAAGGCCATCCTTTATGATACTGGCAATCGTTGGCAAGTGGGCGGCATTGCACAGGCGGTCATCGCGCCTATTTTAGAAAGTCGACACATTGAGCGCCTGGACGGTCTTATTCTCAGCCATGGCGACAGTGATCACGATGGCGGTGCCGATTTTATCGTCGCTCAATATTCACCGCGTTGGCGCCGTGCCAGTGAGGTACGCTCTGGCTATAAAACGTGTGTGGCAGGGCAGCGCTGGCAGTGGCAAGGATTAGACTTCGCCGCCTTATGGCCGCCAGAGGCAACGGCACCTGCAGACAATAATGACTCTTGCGTCATACGCATCTCTGACGGGGAATACAGCGTGTTACTGACCGGAGACATTGAGAGAAAGGGAGAAGCAAATTTGCTTGCATCCTTGGGCGATCAAACGCAGCTGGACAGCGATATTATGCTGGTGCCGCACCATGGCAGTCGTTCTTCTTCTTCGCCTTCTTTTATTGGTGCGGTGAATCCTTCTTGGGCGGTGGCATCGACGGGGTTACTCAATCCTTGGCGGTTGCCCGCGCAACAAGTACGGGCCGCCTATGAGCACGCCGATGTGACGTGGTTAGATACCGCAGCCAATGGTCAGGTTCGTTGGCAGCGTGTCGACACGGGTTGGCAGTTAACGCGTTGGCGCCAAGATCGTCGTGCGGCTTGGTATCGTCAGATGTTTAAACGTCGGCCAGTAAATTTGGACGCAGACCGGTAAAAGAGTAGAATGCCGGTCTGTTTTACCCATCAAAACGATTTTAATGAGCGAATATCAAGATAAAACGACCTGGCAGACGTTTAAGCAACTCTGGCCCTATATTGCTAATTACAAACTAGGGTTAATCGTTGCCATTGTCGCCTTGGTAATGAACGCCGCCAGTGACACCCTGATGCTTTCCATGCTCGGCCCACTGCTTGATCAAGGCTTTTCTTACGATGACGTTGAGGGCGATTTCCTTAAATGGATGCCACTTTACCTCGTGATATTAATGTTGGTGCGTGGCTTATCAAGCTTTGTCTCTGCTTATTGCTTATCTTGGGTGTCGGGTAATGTGGTAATGACCATGCGTCGTCGCATGTTTAATCACTTTATGAAAATGCCCGTGAGCTTTTTCGACCAAGAGTCGTCAGGGGCGCTGTTGTCGCGTATTACCTATGACTCCGAACAAGTGGCGTCTGCAACCAGTGGCGCATTAGTGAGTTTGGTGAGAGAGGGCGCATCGATTCTTGGCTTGATGATCTTAATGTTTTGGTCAAGTTGGCAGTTATCCGCCATTCTTTTGGTTATTGCGCCGGTTGTCGCGATTTCCATTCAAGTGGTCTCTAAACGCTTCCGCCGTATTTCGTCGAATATGCAAGATGCAATGGGCTCGGTCACCAGCTCCGCGGAGCAAATGCTCAAAGGCCATAAAGTGGTCTTAAGCTATGGTGGTCAAGACGTCGAGAAAAAACGGTTTGAAAAAGTCAGTAACCGTATGCGTCAGCAAACCATGAAGCTGGTTTCGGCCCAGGCGATTGCCAACCCTGTGATTCAGCTTATCGCGTCAATGGCGCTGGTGGTGGTGCTGATTCTCGCCAACACCGAAGCCATTCGGTCAGAACTAACGGCAGGGACCTTTGCGGTGGTATTCGGTGCCATGTTTGGTTTGATGCGGCCACTGAAATCGTTAACCAACGTGACGTCGCAATTTCAGCGCGGGATGGCAGCGTGTCATAGCTTGTTTAACTTAATGGAACTTGAGACCGAGAAAGATACCGGCACCCATGAGGCCGAGCAGATTAACGGCGACATTAAAGTTGAAGACGTGGTTTTTACCTATCCATCACGAGAAGCGCCGGCACTGAATCATGTGAGTTTTGAGGTGCCCGCGGGGAAAACGCTGGCACTGGTGGGGCGGTCAGGTTCAGGGAAAAGTACCATTGCCAACCTTTTGACCCGTTTTTACGAGATAGACAGTGGCTCAATTACCTTAGATGGGATGCCGATTGAGCAATATACGTTGAGTAATTTGCGCCAACAGGTTGCGGTGGTGTCGCAAAATGTCCACCTGTTCAACGATACGGTGGCTAACAATATAGCCTACGCCGCGGCCGATCAATATAGCCGTGAGCAAATTGAGCATGCCGCTAAGTTGGCCTACGCAGACGACTTTATTCGCGGTATGGATGAGGGCTACGACACCATGATTGGTGAAAATGGCGTGAGTTTGTCGGGTGGACAGCGTCAGCGTATCGCCATTGCCCGCGCGCTGTTACGTAATGCGCCTGTTTTAATCCTGGATGAGGCAACCTCAGCCCTGGATACAGAGTCAGAGCGCGCGATTCAAGCCGCCTTGGATGAGCTGCAAAAAGACCGCACCGTACTGGTGATTGCTCACCGTCTATCTACCATTGAAGATGCCGATCAAATTTTGGTGGTGGATGAAGGTGAGATTGTTGAGCGAGGTAGCCATCAAGCATTGCTCGCGCACAACGGTGCCTACGCTCAACTCCATCGTATTCAGTTTGGTGACTAAGTATGCTGGATCAGCTTTGGTTTGGCCATCAAGGATCCCTTTGGACCGCGCTATTACGGCCGTTTAGTGCTTTATTTGGTTTGATTGCTCGTCATCGGCGCCGCCAATATTTGCGCGGAAGATCGCCTTGTTATCGTGCGCCCGTTCCTGTGGTGGTTGTCGGTAATATCATGGTGGGGGGAAACGGTAAAACTCCCTTCGTGATCTGGCTAGTGGAGCAACTGAAAGCGCAAGGCTATCGTCCAGGCGTGGTCTCCCGTGGATATGGCGGTAAATCAGACCAATACCCGTTACTGTTGACGCAAACGACATCGCCGAGAGCCGCCGGTGATGAGCCGGTATTAATCGCTCGCCGCACTCAGGTACCAGTGTGCGTTGACCCTGACCGCAGTGAAGCAGTGAAGCGCTTATTGCAAGAGGGCGTCGATATCGTGGTGACGGACGATGGCATGCAGCATTACCGTTTAGACCGTGATCTTGAAATCGTGATCATTGATGGTCAGCGCCGCTTTGGTAACGGTCATTACTTACCCCTTGGACCCTTACGTGAATCGATCGATCGCCTCGACAGTGTCGACATGCTGATTAATAACGGCGGCACCACCCAAGGGCAAGAGTGGCCTATGCATTTGGTGGCCGGGCAAGCCACGAACCTTCGAACCGGTCAGGCTTGCCCTGCATCTATGTTACCAGGTGTGGTTGCCGTGGCAGGAATTGGTCATCCGCCGCGCTTTTTTGCCACGTTGCAACAAATGGGCGTGACGCCTCTGTACAGCCAAGGGATCAATGATCACCAAACCCTCAGCGCTGAGGAACTGGACAGGCTGGCAAAGAAGGGGCAACATTTACTCATGACCGAAAAAGACGCGGTAAAATACCAAGGCATCGCACAAGATAACTGGTGGTATTTGCCGGTAGAAGCGAGTTTGCCGGAGGCTGCCGCCCAGGCTTTACTCGCCAAGATCGAACGTTTGACCAAAAACGCGAACAAATAAAAAGGAACGCTATGGATCACCGCCTGCTTGAAATCGTGGCCTGCCCATCATGCCAGGGCAAATTGTTTTATAACCGAGATAATAACGAGCTGATTTGTAAATTCGATCGGGTTGCTTATCCTATTGTCGATGGAATTCCGGTACTGCTCGCGTCGGAAGCGCGCGATTTATCCTTGGAAGAGGTGCAAGGATGAGTCCGTTTTATGCGGTGATCCCAGCACGGTTTGGTTCAAGCCGTCTGCCAGGAAAGCCATTGGCTGAGATCGCGGGCAAGCCGATGATCCAACATGTGTATGAGCGCGCGCAAGCCGCAGGGGCCAGTAAGGTCATTGTTGCAACAGACGACAAACGCATTGAGACTGCGGTACGTGACTTTGGCGGCGACGTATGCCTAACACGTGCTGACCATGAGTCAGGGACTGAACGCTTGGCGGAAGTGGTGGCACAATACGGTTTTGCTGATGATGACATCATTGTCAACGTGCAAGGCGATGAGCCTTTAATTCCGTCTGCAGTGATTGGGCAAGTGGCGGCGAATTTGAGTCAGTACCCGCAAGCCCCGATGGCGACCTTAGCCGTTGCGATTGATGACAGTGAGCAAGTATTCAACCCCAACGTGGTCAAAGTTGTTACGGATCAGCAAGGGTTTGCCTTGTATTTCAGTCGCGCCACGATTCCCTGGGATCGTACTCATTTCGAGGCTGAATCTCCCGATATTCCAGACGCTTTACTCCGTCATGTTGGCATTTATGGCTACCGTGCGGGGTTTATTAGTCGCTATATTCATTGGACGCCAAGTCCGTTGGAAAAGATTGAGTCGCTTGAGCAGCTCAGAGTGCTTTGGCATGGTGAAAAAATTCATGTTGCGGTTGCCGCCGAAACGCCACCGCATGGGGTCGATACCCAGGCTGATCTCGAGGCGGTACGTGCGCATATCGCCGCCAATGGTGCAAGCGAGTGACGTTAACAGCCATCAGGTCGTAATCTCCTCGCTTGTCATGGCAATAAACCATAAAAAAGCCGCGAATGTTATCGCGGCTTTTTTCTTTTTTACCCGTTACCTTTTCTTGTTATCCGTTGTCTCTTCGCTGTTACTTGGATGCCGGCTGTGCGATCAAATCACGAAGGCGTTGCCAGGCTTGACCGAGCCGCTCGTGCCAATAGCGCTCAAATTGCTCCAAGTATTGGGCGCGAGGGCTGTATTTAATCCATGGCTGTTTGATCTCTTTTTGCGCCATGAAGTTGGTCGGTGCAGGGATGGGATTAAGGCCTGCGCTTTGAAACTCATACACCGCACGCTCCATATGTGCGGCTGATGTGACTAACACCAGATTACGACTCCCCACCACAGACGCTGCTTGATACGCCTCCTCCCAGGTATCTTTTGCTGTTTCCAGTAACAAGATACTGTTTTTGTTGACACCCAGCGCCATCGCGACACGTGCCAACATGCGGGCGTGGCTCACCTCATAGCCGTGGTCATAGCCCGATAATATTAGTTTGGATGTCGGATACATCCGGTGAATTCGGATCCCTTCGGTCAGACGCATGAGCGCTGCACGCGAGAGTTCAGACGTTGGTGGTAATGCGTCATCTACCACATGACTGTTTCCAAGTACCATTACAAAGTCCACCGGTTTCTCTGTCGGGAGAAAAGCGGTGTATTGACGCTCAAGAGGGCGAAGTAACCCAGAGGCGACCGGTTGAAACGCAGTGAGAAAAATCCCAGCAAACGCAATGAAAATAACAAAAGATGCCAGCCTTTTACGCTGAGAGAACCAAAGCAGGCATAGCCCGAAAAGACCCAAGAGCAACAGCGCGGGCAAGGGCATTATCAAGGTTGAGATAAGTTTTTTTAATTCAAACATGCAATGTCGCCCGAAATATAGTCAAACGAGGCACAAATAATGCCATAAACCTTTATTAACGTAAGGCTTGTGACAGAATAAGCCTTCATACCACTCAATGATAACGAATGCCATTGTGACTGAGGATAAAAATTTCGACGACATCGCCCACAAATTTGTTAAAAACATTTATGGATCGGGCAAAGGCGAAATCCGTCAAGCGGTAATTTGGCACGACATCGAGCAGATGTTGCAGTGCTTTCCGCCGGATCAACCACTCCATATTTTGGATGCGGGTGGCGGCGTTGCACCGATTTCACAACCGCTGGCCGCTCGAGGTCACAGGGTCACTTTATGTGATCTTTCTTCACAAATGCTCGAGTTGGCGCGTCAGGAGATTGAACAACAGGGCTTACTTGCGCAGTATCAGCTGGTCCACTCCTCGGTGCAGTCTATTGGTGAGCATTTGACGTCACCCCCGGATGTGATTTTATTTCACGCGGTATTGGAGTGGGTCGCCGCTCCTGAGCAAGTGCTAAAAGATTTGCTCAGCCATTTACGGCCGGGTGGCGTTGCATCCGTGATGTTTTATAACCAAACCGGATTGCTGTTTAAAAACCTCGTCTGTGGCAACTTGACCCATGTTGAACAGGGAATGCCGCACCGTAAACGGTTTAAACTGCAGCCGCCCAAAGGGTTGCAGCCAGACAGTGTCTATCAATGGATGCAAGACAGTAGCATTAGCCTCAAAGGTAAAACCGGGGTGCGCACGTTTCATGACTACATGCGCGATACCAATATTGGTGATTTTACCTTTGAGCAGGTGCTGGCGTTGGAGCAGCAACTTTGCCGCCAAGAGCCGTTTGTGTCTCTAGGGCGATATATTCATGTATGGGGGCAACATAATGCCTCCAGCCATCAAGATGAAAACAAGGACAACCGATGAGTGATCWGGCTCTGTCTTCTCAGCATGGGGAAGGCGACGCTCAGACCGTACCGGAATTGGTCAGTTGGGTTAAACACAATAACTTTGCACTTCAGCTGCCGCCCGAGCGCTTGGCATTTTTGCTGGCAATGGCGGTGATGAGCCAAGAGCGCTTAGACGATGAACTGAGCGAACATGAATTAGTCGATGTTTTTCGGCTAGTGAGTGAACAGTTTATAAACGACGAAGGTGGCAGCGTCGGCAACATCGCTTTTCGTGCCAACAATGCCATCAATGAAATGGTGCAAGCGCGCTTATTAAGCCGTTTTACCAGTGAAATGACCGAGGGCGATAGCATTTATCGTCTGACGCCGCTCGCCCTGGGCATTGCGGATTATTATGCGCGCCACCGTGAATACTCGACGTTAAAGTTGTCTGTACAGCTTTCAATGGTCGCGGATGAAATCGCTAAGGCACGCGGTGCGGCAGAGGAAGATGGCGATGCCGCCTTTTGGCGTCACAATGTGTATGGGGTATTAAAATACTCGGTGGCCGATATCTTTGACCGTATCGATCTCAACCAGCGGGTGATGGATGAGCAGCAACAGCAAGTTAAAGACGATATTGCCGCCTTACTTACCCAAGACTGGCAAGCCGCTATCGCTAACTGTGAGCACTTGTTAAATGAAACATCCAATACGTTGCAAGAGCTGCAAGAAACGCTGCAAGCGGCGGGAGATGAGTTACAAAGCCAACTGTTAGAGATCCAGGAAGTGGTGCGACAACGCGACGAGCTCGAGTTTGTCGATGCCATGGTTTATCGACTGCAGATGAAACTGGATCGGATCGTGAACTGGGGTCAGCAAGCGATTGATTTATGGATAGGTTACGATCGCCATGTGCATAAATTTATTCGAACCGCGATTGATATGGATAAAAACCGTGCGTTTAGTCAGCGTCTGCGTCAATCGGTCTCGGACTATTTGGATGCGCCGTGGTTTTTGACCTATGCGGATGCCGAGCGTTTACGCGACACCCGTGATGAAGCCTTGGTGTTACGTGATGATGAAGTCACCGGCGATATGCCAGAAGAAGTGACGTTTGAGCAGTTGGCTGTGGTTGATGACACCTTGTCACAGAAAGTTTCACAGATGCTCAACCGTCACCGAGAAACCGGACAAGCGATCAATCTCGGTCGTGTTCTCAAAGACTACTTAGCCGAGCACCCCCAAGCTCGCCATTTTGATCTCGCGCGCTTAGTGATTAATCAAGCGGTTCGGATGGGTTATTCCCAATCTGATCTCAACGCGATCCAGCCTGATTGGCAGGCGATTAACGATTTCGGAGCGAAGGTACAAGCGAATGTCATCGATAAATACTGAACAGCCAATGCCAGAGGAGCTGGCCAAAGCCATTGCTAACCCTTTATTTCCGGCGTTGGATAGTGCATTACGCGCTGGCCGCCATGTTGCCAGTGACGATTTAGATAACCACGCCTTGCTGATTGAATTTGAGCAAGCGTTAAATATTTTTTATCAGCGCTATAACGCTGAGTTAGTGCGTGCGCCAGAAGGCTTTTTCTATCTGCGTCCGCGTTCCACCAGCCTTATCCGCCGCAGTGTCTTGTCGGAGCTTGATATGCTGGTCGGCAAAGTGCTGTGCTTTTTGTATTTGAGCCCAGAGCGCTTGGCCCAAGAAGGGATCTTCACCACGCAAGAATTGTTCGACGAGCTGATGGCATTGGCCGACGAGAAAAAACTGATGAAGCTGGTCACCCACCGTGCCACAGGCTCAGATCTCGACCGCGAGAAGCTGTTTGATAAGGTGAAAACCTCGCTGCGTCGCCTGCGTCGTTTGGGAATGATCTTGCCGATTGGTGAGGGCAATAAGTTTCGCGTTAGTGAAGCCACCTTCCGCTTTGGCGCCGATGTGCGCACGGGCGATGATCCGCAAGAAGCGCAGTTACGCTTAATCCGAGATGGCGAAGCTGTGGTCCATAGCCAAGAACATATTCAATCTAGCTTGCTTGATGATGCGTTTGATCAGGAAGCTGAGACGTCCGCAACACAACACACGGAGGAGCCGACAGCATGAGCCAGCGCGGTAAGTATCAATCACTCACCATGGTGAACTGGAACGGCTTTTTTGCGCGGACCTTTGATATCGATTCACTGGTCACCACGTTATCGGGTGGCAATGGCGCCGGTAAATCCACCACTATGGCGGCTTTTATTACCTCATTGATCCCCGATCAAACCTTACTGCACTTTCGCAATACTACGGAAGCAGGCAGCTCGAGCGCATCTCGAGACAAAGGTTTGCACGGTAAATTGCAACCAGGCGCCTGTTATGCGGCATTAGACGTGGTGAACTCGCGTCAACAGCGCGTGTTATTTGGCGTACGCCTACAGCAAGTCGCCGGTCGAGATAAGAAAGTCGATATCAAGCCATTTATCTTGCAAGGGTTACCGTCCTCAGTCTCACCTACTGATGTCTTGGTGGAAACCTTAAATAACGGCCAAGCGCGAGTGCGTCAGTTAAACGAAGTGAAAGACGCGGCCGGTGCGTATGAAACCGCGCATTTTAAAGCGTTTAGTTCGGTCACTGACTATCATGCGCAAATGTTTGAATTTGGGGTGTTACCTAAAAAGCTGCGTACGCAACAAGATCGTGGCAAATTCTACCGTCTGATCGAAGCGTCTTTGTATGGCGGTATTTCCAGTGCCATTACTAAGTCACTTCGTGAGTACTTATTGCCACAAAATGGCGGGGTTAAAAAAGCTTTCCAAGACATGGAAGTGGCGCTAAAAGAAAACCGTATGACGCTGGAGGCGATTAAAGTTACCCAGCGCGATCGGGATTTGTTTAAGCACCTGATCACCGAGGCGACCCATTATGTGGCTTCAGATTACATGCGCCATGCCAACGAACGTCGTACCAAGCTCGAACAGGCTTTGTCTTTGCGGGCTGAATTAAACGCCGCGCAGCAAACCTTGCAGCAAAAACAGCAGCACGCTGAGGCCATGCGTGCCGAATTAAGTGAGTTGGAAGCCGGACAAGATCATCTTGAGCAAGATCATCAAGCCGCGGCGGACCACTTGCAACTGGTGCAATCGGCGATGCGTCAGCAAGAAAAAATCCAGCGTTATGAAGAAGACTTGCTTGAATTATCTGAGCGACTGGAAGAGCAAATCATGGTGGTGGAAGAAGCCACGGAACAGCTCACCGAGGCCGAGTTACGGGCGGCACAAAGCGAAGAAGAAGTCGATAGCCTGAAAACGCAACTGGCGGACTATCAGCAAGCGCTAAATACTCAGCAAACGCGATCTTTGCAATATCAGCAAGCTGTAACGGCGTTGGAAACAGCCAGACGTCTCACCGACGATGACGCCCTAACCGTCGATGAGGCAGGGGCCTGCTTGCAAAGGCTCAAAACCGAAGAATCAGAGCAAACGGATCGCGTATTGTCGCTTAAACACAAGCGGGATCTGGCATCGGCAACGGCCAATCAGTTTGCGCAAGGATTAAGCTTATTACAACGCATTGATCCGTCAGTGGCCCGGTCCGAGGCAGGAGAAAAAGCCAAGTATTGGGTAGAGCAGGGCCGCACCCGTCGCTATCTCGCCGACAGCCTCTCACAACGCCAATATGAACATCGCGAATTAACCCAACGTGTTGAGCAGCAGCAAAAGGCTAGCCACCTGGTGTTAGACTATCAGGCGTTAACCGGGGAGCGCCTGGCTGATAGTGATGCCGCGGAGCAAGCTGTTGCCTTGCAACAAGAAAAACGAGAGACCTTACAGCAAGAAAAAGAGGCTCAAGCCGAGCGGCTGCGCGAGTTGTCACGTACCGAGGCAGCGATTGATGCGGACATTCGCGAGCTTGAAGGCAAAGCGCCCCGTTGGTTTGCCGCCAATGAGGCGTTGACCAAACTCGAAACCCAGACCGAGCAAACCTTGGCGGATAGCCAAGCGGTGATGGACGCCATGCATGCCACACATGAGTCGGTGCGTCAGCAGACCCATCATCAAGAGCAGCTTGCCCGCCAAAAAGCCGAGATAGAGCGGGCGATTGAACAGCTGGCGCAACCTGGTGGCAGTGAAGATTCGCAATTACAAGGACTGGCAGAGACGCTTGGCGGAACCTTGCTCTCTGAGATTTACGATGATATTACCTTAGAAGATGCCCCGTATTTTAGCGCTCTGTATGGTCCAGCGCGTCATGCGATTGTGGTGCCGGATCTGAAAGGCGTAAAGGAGAAGCTGGCTTCGCTTGACGCGTGCCCAGATGATCTTTACATCATTGAAGGCGATGCGGACGCATTTGATGATCGCGTGTTTGATGCTCAAGAGCTGGGCGGTGCGGTATGTGTGCACCTGAATGATCGGCAAATGCGCTATTCACGCTTCCCAGAGACCCCGCTATTTGGCCGTGCGGCTCGTGAGCATCGGCTTGAGCAGCTCAGAGCACAACGTGATGCACTGGTAGAAGATTACGCGAAGGCCTCGTTTGATGTGCAAAAGTGGCAGCGTTTATCGCAAGCGTTTAGCCAATTTATTGCGGAGCACCTAACCGTTGCCTTTACTCCCGATCCCGAGCAAGCGATAGCGCGCTGCCGTGAAAAACGCGTGCAAACCCAGCGCGCGATAACTGAGAGTAAACAGACGCTGACGCAGCATGAGGCTGAGGTTTCACGTTGTCAGCAAGCCCTGCAATGCCTTGATAAGCTGCGTTACTGTGCCGACGCCCTAGCAGAATCCGAACTTGATGTTCGCTTGCAAACCGCGAATGACAACCTGCACGCCGCGAAACAGGCCAAAACGTTTATCCAGCAGCATGGAGAGACGTTGGCGTCCCTAGAAGGATACTTGGCCACATTGGAGAGTGATCCTGAGCAGTTTGATAAGTTGGAGCAAGCCTATCAAGAAGCGGATGAAGCCTTACAAGCGATTAAGCAACAGTTATTTGCCGTCGCCGACTTAGCGGAGCGCCGTCCTCATTTTGCCTATCAAGATGCGGCAGAGATGCTGACGCAAAGCAGTGAGTTAAACGAGCAACTGAAGGCCAAACTAAAAGACGCAGAGCAAGTTCGCCAACGTGAGCGTGATGCGCTAAAGCAGGTACAGGGGCAAAATAGCCAGTATCAGCAGCTGCTCGCGTCGCTTAAAAGTGCCCATCAGTCCAAGCAAGAGACGTTGAACGAGTTTAAACGTGAATTTGCCGAGTTAGGTGTACAAGCGGACGAAGAAGCTTTGATGCGCGCGCAGCATCGTCGCGATACCTTGTATGAGCAAATGCACCAAGCGCGACAGCGACATAGTGAGCTGTCACGCGGGATCACCTCGTTAGAGATGGAAACCAAGTCGCTGACCAAAGAGCTGCGTAAATCGCTCAAGCAGTATAAAGAACTGCGTCAGTTTGTGGTCAATGCCAAAGCAGGCTGGTGCAGTGTATTACGGATTGCGCGTGATAACGGCGTTGAAAAGCAACTGAACCGCCGAGAAATGGCGTATATGTCTGCCGAGGAATTGCGCTCACTGTCGGATAAGTCGTTGGGTGCCTTGCGCCTTGCCGTGGCCGATAATGAAATTTTGCGTGATGCTTTACGCGCGTCAGAAGATATCGGTCGGCCTGAGCGTAAAGTGTTGTTTTACGTTGCGGTTTATCAACATCTGCGCGAGCGGATCCGCCACGACATTATTCGCACCGACGATCCAGTTGAAGCGATTGAAGAGATGGAAGTGGAGCTTGCGCGCCTGACCGAAGAACTCACGCAGCGTGAGCAGCGGTTAGCGATTAGCTCAGAGTCGGTCGCTAATATTATTCGTAAAACGATTCAGCGTGAACAAAACCGGATCCGCATGCTCAACCAAGGGTTGCAAAGTGTCGGGTTTGGTCAGGTTAAAGGCGTGCGTCTCAATGTCTCGATTCGTGACACTCATGCGCAGCTACTGATGGGCTTAGCCGAGCATGCCGATCAACACCAAGACTTGTTCGGCAATCCAAACCTAACCTTCTCAGAAGCGATGGCGAAGTTATTCCAACGCCTGAATCCGCATATCGACATGGGGCAGCGTTCACCACAGACCTTAGGCGAAGAGTTGTTAGATTATCGCAATTTCCTCGAATTAGGCATTGAGGTGAATCGTGGTACCGATGGCTGGCTGAAAGCGGAATCCGGTGCGTTGTCGACAGGGGAGGCCATTGGTACCGRCCAAGCCATTTTGCTGATGGTAATTCAAAGCTGGGAAGAGGAATCACGGCGGTTACGCGGTAAAGACGTGATCCCATGTCGTTTGCTGTTCCTTGATGAAGCCGCGCGTTTGGATGCTAAATCGATCTCGACCTTGTTTGAGTTGTGTCATCGTTTGGATATGCAGCTGTTGATTGCCGCACCGGAAAACATCAGCCCAGAGCAAGGCACCACCTATAAATTAGTGCGCAAGATCTTTAACGATCGTGAGCATGTGCATGTGGTTGGCTTACGCGGTTTTGGTGAGGAGAAGCGTCAAGCGCTTGCGCAAGAGCCGGTGTCATTGGCGTAGGTGAAACAAGCTCCGGTAGTCGGTTGGGATAGGCGCCCGATGCTACCGGGCGCCTGTCACATTCGATGCCAAATTTGCCCCGGATGTCGGAGGCGCGCGTTGGCTTGGGTATGCACGACTAACACCGCACTGGCGCTTGTCCGACTTACACGCACTTTAACGTCTGTGGGGCCATCGGCGCGGATGACACAAAGCGTTAATATTGTGGATTACTCGTTCCCACGCTCCTGCGTGGGAATGCATACAATGACAAAATTTATACATCGATGGTGCCATTGGCGTAGGTGACACAAGCCCCAGCACGATGATGGATAGGTGCACATTGCCAACGGGCGCCAGTTGCACTGCGCCTGTCACGATCGGCGCCAATTTTAATACCGGCGCCAATTTTGACCCTAATGTCGGATGGCGCGCGGCCCACATCTTGATAATGATTGGCATCGCACTGGCGCTTATACCGACCTACGCGTATTTTAACGTCGGTGGTGCCATTGGCGACGATGACACAAGGCGTTAATATTTAACCTCGATGGTGCCATTGGCGTTGGTGACACAAGCCCCGGTAAGATGTTGGATAAGTGCACATTGCCAACGGGCGCGCAGCGCAAATCACACCAAGCTTGCGCGATCGAGAAGGCGCTTATGCCGACCTACGCCTGGTTTATATATCGGTGGTGCCATTGGCTACGATTACTCGTTCCCACGCTCCTGCGTGGGAATGCATACAATGACAAAATTTATACATCAATGGTGCCATTGGCGTAGGTGACACAAGCCCCAGCACGATGATGGATAGGTGCACATTGCCAACGGGCGCCTGTCACGATCGGCGCCAATTTTAACACCGGCGCCAACTTTGACCTTAATCTCCGATGGCGCCGTGCAACGGGCGCGCGGCGGAAATCACACCAAGCTTGTACGATCGAGAAGACGCTTATGCCAAACTACACGTATTTTAACGTCTGTGGGGCCATCGGCGAGGATGACACAAAGCGTTAATATTGTGAGATATATTATTCGGTTTTGAAATGTCCGATGGTATCCGCCAATCGCGCAGAACGTTGGCTTAAGCCGGTGACGGTTTCTGCCGTGTCATGCGTACGTTGCGAGACAGTCTCTGCTGATTGTGCAATGTCTGTGATGCTTTCGCTAATCTCCGTTATGACTTGGGTTTGCTGCTGTGTGGCATTGGCGATGTGTGAGGTCATTTGATTAATTTCGGTGACCATGTTGGCAATATCCACCAAGGCGGCGTTGTTTTGCTGACAGTGGTTCACACAAACTTCCACGGTTTGGCTGGTGGTATCCATATCCGCCACCGCTGACTGCGTCTCTTGGCGCAATGCGGCAATTTTATCGCGAATACTTTCGGTGGAGTCCTGGGTACGAGAGGCAAGGGAACGTACTTCTTCGGCGACCACGCTGAATCCACGGCCTTGTTCGCCGGCACGGGCGGCCTCGATAGCAGCATTCAATGCCAACAAGTTTGTTTGCTCGGCAATCGCTTGGATCACATCGAGCACGGTGCCAATTTCCTCACTTTGCTGCGATAAGCGGCTCATGGTCGCCGTGGCGGCGTCCATACTCGATGACAACGTGCGGATCTGTTCCACCAGATCGTCACCAATTTGCGAGCCTTTATTCACCGCTTGAGTGATATCGTCTGATGCGGTTGAGGCTTGATCGGCGTATTGCGCGACATCCGTGACCGATGTAGCCATTTCCGTCGCCGCTGAGGCCACTTGATGGGTATGCTTGACCTGGTCGGTAACGCGATCGTGCATGGTGACTACGTCTTGGTTAATATCGTTAGCGGCTTGCCCAAGTAATCCAGATGCTTGATGCGCTTCTTGGATCACGGTTTGGAAGCTGGCAAACATCTGATTGAGCGAACGGCCGAGCAGCGCCATTTCATCTTTACCTTTATCCGGCAGCCGTTGAGTTAAATCCTTGTCTTCGGCGATCGTCTTAATCCGTGTGGTCACCGCAATCATGGGTTTAGCAATATTGCCACCCAGTACATAACCAATCAGTATCGCGACACCCACCAGAACCAGCGATGTGAGCACTGTGGCGTTTAAAATAGTGTCTTTCATGGTCGTCACTTGGGCAAGCGCTTCTTGTTGACTAATTTGATTCACCAACGCCCAGCGCTTTCCAAATACATCAATCGGCGCATAAGCGGTATAAACGGTTTGGTTGCGGTAGCTTTTTTCTTCCCCCGTGCCTGTTTGGCCCGCGAGCGCCTGGGCCACACTTGGAGAATCGATTGGCATTTGTCCAGCCGCAGTGTCAGTGAAGTCGATGCGGTTAATCAAACCGGGTTTTACGCCATTGGTGCGTAACAAATTTAAATAGGCCGATTTATCTTCTTGTAACGCGCGTGCCTCGGTACGGAGAGCCTTGTCTGGCCCCACCATAAACATTTCGCCCGTCTCACCAAATCCGGCAGATTGCCAGTGCCCTTGGCCACTTATGACACCGCTTAATCGTGCGATGGGCAGTTTAAAGATCAGCACCCCTTGGGTTTCGCCGTTTTCAACAATAGGGGTAGCGATAAATGAAGCTGGCTCGTCATAGCTGGGAAAGTAAGGGCGATAATCAACAAAACTAATGTCGCCTGCTTGCGCGTCGATAGCTTCTAAAAACGCATCTCCCATCCCGCTGGTGGCGTAGGGACCGGCAAACAAACTGGTGCCAAAATCGATTTCTTTCGCCACCGAATAAACGATACGACCGTTCGCATCTGCTAATAAAATATCTTGGTAGCCAAAGGTTTCGGCAAAACGGTGATAGTTGGGATGGTACTGGGTGTGAACGTTATCGTAGGTTGATCCGTCATTAGTGGTAACTAACTTGTCTTTCTCGCCCAAAGGGTGCGGGCTACCACTGATGTAAAATTGTTGCAGTGTACGTGTGGCGGGGGCGAGCGCGGCGAGGTTGGAACGAGCGTTGGCATTCGTATCGTTAAGCGCCTGGTAGGCATCACCAAAGGTGTCGGTATAGTAATCCTGCAGGGCGCGGCGTGACGCGCGGTCGGTCCGTACTTCACGGCTGTAGCGTAAATAGGCCTGACTAAATGCGTTAACGGCATTTTCAGTCATGGTTGAATCGGCCATTGATGTCAACTGTTGACCGATAAATGAAAAATAACTGCTTAGCTCTGATTGTTTAGCTTCACGGACTGCTTTGAGCTGGCTAATGGCTTGATCTTGCATCTGGTCGCCAAACAATGCAGTGGTGCGATTGGCGAGCACTGCTGCGGTGGCGAGAATACAGATAACACAGGCGGAGATGATTGCCGCAGATACCTTTGTGCGAACTTTCATACTACTAAACTCCTGAACGTCGTGACGACGGTATCAAATGAGGGCACCGTAACGGTGCATGGTGAAGAGGGTGGGGCTTATTCAACAGGCCAACAGCATGCTCAAACGGTTAGATCACACTCGAGCATGGCGACACTATGGTATTGGCCGAACTTTTCACCGACCTCGTTAAGTTGGCCAACTTGCTGAAAGCCAAAACGACGATGAAGCGCCAGTGAAGAGGGGTTAGGGAGTGTGATCAGCGAGTAAGCACGGCGAAGATCTTGCTCTCGCATACCCTCGAGCAAAGTGCGCATCAACTGTGAGCCGATACCGCGACCGCCGGCATCAGGCGCGGCGTAAATCGTGATCTCTGAGGCGATATGAAAAGCCTGTTTAGCGTTGAACGGCGTGTTATAAGCAAACCCAACGATTTGTTGATCTTGCTCTGCCACCCAAGCTTGATAGCGGGAGGACGGATCAAATTGCGCAAACCAATGTTCACGCTCTTGCTTTTGCCAAGGGGCTAAATCGAACGTGATCGCAGTGTGGGTGATGTAATAGTTATAAATGGTATTGATCGCGTCACAATCACGCAACTCCATGCGTCGAATAAGCATTTTCGCTTCCTTTTTGCTTTTTTGCGGCGCATAAGATACCGAAGTTCGTCCCATTCGCCAAGTATTGATGACAAATTGCTCATCTTTCGTTCAAACGCGTGGTACGCAAAAAATCAAAAATTGAGAGAAAACAAACTATCTCGTTATATTAATAAAAAAGGGATTGTGACGTGAAATTGATCGGACTAGCATGAGATCTTCACTTCTCGGCATATAAGGACGCGTTTTGTCAGAGTTTAAAGCGACATCCATTTCTCCGGTCGGCCCGTTTTTCTCGCCTATGGTGCAGGGATACTGGCGATTAGATGATTGGCAGATGACCCCGCAGCAGCGGCTCAGTTTTCTCAAATCCCATATTGATTTGGGAATTACAACGGTTGATCATGCTGATATCTATGGAGACTATCGCTGTGAAACCTTGTTTGGACAAGCGGTAAAATTGGATCCGAGTGTGAGAAAATCGATCCAAGTTGTCTCCAAGTGCGACATTAAGTTGGTCAGCGAGGCGGCCCCTAATCGTAAAATTAATCATTATGACACCAGCTATCATCATATCCTGGAGTCGGTGGATCATTCACTGAAGCGTTTAGGGGTGGAAAAGCTCGACGTGTTATTGTTGCATCGCCCTGATGCATTGATGGACGCGGATGAAGTGGCAGAGGCGTTTACAACGCTTCGCTATCACGGAAAAGTCGCGCACTTCGGGGTATCAAACTTTACGCCGTCACAATTTGATTTATTGCAATCTCGTTGGGACGAATCGCTCGTCACCAACCAGGTTGAAATCAACCCGCTACGTTTTGATGTGATCCACGATGGCACGCTTGATCAGCTTCAGCGTCTTCAGGTAAAACCGATGGCGTGGTCGTGCCTTGCCGGCGGCGAATTATTGACGGGAGAGTCACAACAAGCTGTCCGTGTGCGCGAAACGCTTAGCGCTATTGGTGAGGAGTTAGGCGGCGCGAGTATCGATCAAGTGATTTATGCTTGGGTGATGCGCCATCCATCGAAACCATTACCCATTATAGGCTCGGGGAACATTGAGCGAGTGAAAGCCGCTAAACAGGCTTATGATCTTAAATTAACGCGTGAGCAGTGGTATCGCATATGGGTCGCTTCGAAAGGGCATAACGTGCCTTAGAGCGAAGGTGTTGGTCATTCGTGCGAAGGCGTTGATCAAGGGAAAAATCAACAGACGGTACGTGGTGCCGTCTTTTTATTTTCAGATGAGCAATGGCGACAAAAAGCGTTCAATCCATGGCTTTTCTGGCGCCTTGCTGGCAGGTTGACCGGTGGAGACGTCCTGTTTACCCGCCGGTAGCTGCTATTTTTTAGCCTGAGACATGGAGTGATGCGAGGTAAGCGCAGACACCTCTAGCATCGGTGCGGCATCAATATCGTCTGCATTCATCATTGATGAGATACGTTGGACAGAGGACAGCAGCAGAGATTGTTCCCATTCTTCTAGGTTTTGAAAGCGTGAGATAAAGTTCTCCTGCAGTGGCTTAGGAGCTTGTTCCAATGCCGCTTCCCCTTGTTCGGTCAGGTGTGCGTGCACTTTACGCTTATCAAGCTCGCTCCGGACACGCAAAATCAGCCCACGCTTTTCTAAGCGGTCCAAAATGGTGGTTGCTGTGGCCTGGCTCATGTTGGTATGGACAGATAACTTACGAATCGTCACTTGACCAAGCTCTTTAATCGCACGCATCAGTACCAATTGGGGGCCAGTGATCCCCGATACTTTGTTAAGCTTTCGTGAATGCAAATCGATTGCGCGTATAATTTGCCGCAATGCGACCAGTACTTCTTCGTGTTTTTCCATTACCTCACCTCCACCAGAAAAAATTGCCCCCGAAACTTACAATACCCGCGGTTGTAGTGCAAAGACATCGAGAGAAAAATCGATGATTTATGTTTGTTTCAACGAGAAAATAATCGAAGTGCTTTCAGTCTATTATAACCATTAGAGTTCAAATTAAATCTAATTTATTGTTATTTTTGACTGTTTCAGAGAGTAAGTGCAAAAAATGGCCTATAGTCATCGGTTTACCTAAATAACAGGTCGGATGTGCATTGCAACGTATTGCAGTCAACCTTACACATAGCATAGCCATCACACTTCGCGTAATGAGAAAAATTCTTTGTTGCATTTCGTAACATTATACTTAGAATTCTCTCGTACAAACGATAATGGTTATCATAACCGTTCATATAAGGCGAAGGACAACACGACTATGGAATTGACACCGTTTAAGCGCAACCTGATTGCGCTATCACTATTTGCGGCCCCATTTGGCGCTAATGCGGCGACCCAACAAGAGGTCGTGGCACATTATGCAGACATTGCTCACGCCGTTTTTGCTGATGCTCACACAACCGCGGTTGAACTCGACAGTGCACTGAACGCTTTTGTTGCCGAACCTTCTGAAACAACCCTTCAGGCAGCTAAAAAGGCGTGGCTAGATGCACGTGTGCCTTACCAACAGTCAGAAGTTTTTCGCTTTGGCAATGCCATTGTCGATGACTGGGAAGGACAGCTCAATGCTTGGCCTTTGGACGAGGGGTTAATTGATTATGTCGCGGATGGCTATCAGGCAGAACTCGGTAATGCCGGAGCGACAGCTAACATTATTGCGAATCAACGCATTCAGATTGGCGCCACCGATCTTGATGTTACTGACATCACGCCAACACTGCTCGCAAGTTTAAATGAAGTGGGCGGCTCAGAAGCCAATGTGGCATCGGGCTACCATGCCATCGAGTTCCTGTTGTGGGGACAAGATTTAAACGGCACCAACGCAGGAGCCGGTGAGCGCCCTTATACCGATTTCGCCTATGGTGAAGCGTGTACCCATGACCATTGTGATCGTCGTCGTGATTACTTGAAAGCGGCTGCTGATCTATTGGTTGATGATCTGGCGTGGATGCGTGATCAATGGGCTGAGGGTAACAAAGATAATTACCGTGCGAGTCTGCTTGCCGATTCAAGTGAGAATGGCCTACGCAAAATGTTATTTGGTATGGGATCACTGTCGTTAGGTGAACTGGCGGGGGAGCGAATGAAAGTCGCGCTAGAAGCTAACTCAACCGAAGATGAGCATGACTGTTTTTCTGACAATACGCACAATTCGCATTTTTATAACGAGCAGGGCATTTACAATGTCATGACGGGGACATATCAGCGCGTGAATGGTAATACCTTATCGGGACCGTCAGTCCTTGATTTGGTTAGAGATAAAAATGCCGATGCCGCAGAGGCAATTAAAGCCAGCTTTGATCAAGCGCAGCAGCAAGTTAAAACCTTGGTTGTTTCTGCGGAGGACAACAACGTGTATTTTGATCAGCTGATTGCTGCTGGTAATAACGAAGGGAATCAACTGGTCAACGCATCTATCGCGGCGCTGGTGGATCAGACCAAGCATATTGAACAAGCGGCGCAAGTGATTGGTATTGATAACCTGAATCCAGACACCGCTGATCACCAATTCTAAACGACATATTATTCTAGTTAGCCCCGTGGTACGGGGCTTTTTGCCTTGTCAGGACACACTATGAAGCCCAATGTCATTGCTTACCTTAACGTGACATGTCTTACTTTTTTGGTGACCACCTCCGCACTTGCATTCGAGCGCACATCCGGTGGGGGAACAACCGTTATCAAGGAAGGACCGAACGCCTTTTCCCAACCTGCCGCTAACTTGCCGATGAGTGAGCGCATTGATTTCAGTGTCGGTAATAGCTTTTTTCGTAATCCTTGGGTCAGTTCACCGGCATCAACGGATGCCCGTGACGGCCTTGGCCCATTATTTAATACTAATGGCTGCCAAAATTGCCATATCAAAGATGGGCGAGGCCATCCTCCATCGCCAGGTGATATCAATGCCGTTTCCATGTTGGTTCGGCTGAGTGTGCCAGCGATGAGTGAAGCGGAAAAACAAAAGCTGATCCAATATGGCAATATTCCAGAGCCCAATTATGGCGGTCAACTTCAAGATTTTTCCTTACCAGGCGTCAAGCCAGAGGGCAAAATAGCAATCAGCTATCGCGAAGTACCGGTGACCTTTGAAGACGGTGAGACTGTGACATTACGCCAGCCAAACTTAGCTATTACAGACCTTAATTATGGTCCGATGGCAGAGAATGTGCAGCTGTCAGCGCGGATTGCACCACCGATGATAGGTCTTGGGCTACTCGAGTCGATCCCCGCTGAGGCGATCTATGCGTACGCCGATCCTGAGGATGCCAATGGCGACGGCATTTCCGGGCGCCCCAACCAAGTGTGGGATATCGACACACAGCGTACCGCACTGGGGCGGTTTGGGTGGAAAGCCGGATTACCCAACGTGAATCAACAAAATGCATCCGCTTTTAATGGCGATGTCGGGCTAACAACCTCGATGTTCCCTCATCACAACTGTATGCCGTCGCAGTCGGTGTGCGACGATATGCCCAATGGGGGCGATCCCGAAGTGAGTGATAATATTCTCGACTTTGTTGAATTTTATGCTCGCCATCTCGCGGTTCCCGCGCGTCGTAACATCCAAGACTCGCAAGTCCAACGAGGGCAAGAGATGTTTGTTAATGCTGGATGTAACGCTTGTCACGTTGAGTCGTTCACAACAGCAAAACGTCCTGATCTGGCCGCTCTGAGTGAACAAGAAATTCATCCCTATACCGACTTACTGTTACACGATATGGGAGAGGGGCTAGCGGATCACCGTAGTGAGTTTATTGCTAACGGCCGAGAATGGCGAACGGCACCACTTTGGGGGATTGGTTATACCAAAGAGGTCAATGCTGATGGTACCTACTTACATGACGGTCGTGCTCGAACGTTGATGGAAGCCGTTTTATGGCATGGTGGCGAAGCCGATGGCACCAAACAGCGTGTACTGGCGATGCCAAAAGCGGACCGTGATGCACTGATTGCATTTTTACGTTCATTATAAAAGCACTTATTATAAAAACACCATGCTGGAGTCTTGTGGTATGCGTTTTCGATTTAATCCTATTGTGGTGCTTACGCTCAGCGCCACCGTGTTGCTCGGCGGATGTTTGTCTCAAGCTGAGACAGGGCCTAATCATGGCCTTTGGCAACTACAAAAACAAAGAAGCGAACAGTTTCTCTCTGCAACCAAGGCGCTTGCGCAGACCACACAATCGGTTTGCTTGCAGGGCACGGATGTGGATAAGGCGCGTCAAGCATGGAAGAAGGTTATGACCGCTTGGATGCCTTTACAAGGCGTAGAAAAGGGCTCAGAGCAAGCCTTGGCACAAAGTTGGCGGATTCAGTTTTATCCTGACAAAAAGAATACCACGGGACGGAAAATGAATGCCTTGCTGGCCAGTGATACTACCTGGACCGCGGATGCATTAGCGGATCAAAGTGTGGCCGTGCAAGGTGTCGGCGCGATGGAATGGTTGTTGTATGATCGCCAAGCAAATTTAACTCAGCCAAAACACTGCGAAGTAGCCATGGCCGTCAGTGGGCGTTTGCAGCAAAGTGCAACGGCATTAACCCTAGCGTGGCAGAAAAACCCGTGGTTAGGGATGCCATCTTCGATGGCCACGGCAGAAAAACTTGGCGCACTGACACATCAGCTCGATTATGTGCTTAAAAAGCTTGCCGGCCCTTTGGGCAAACCTGGTTTTCCTAACCCCTACCAAGGAGAAGCCTGGCGATCGCGGCACTCTCTAACACTATTAAGCGAGAGCATTCAAGCGATGCAAGTTCAATATCACGCTGAAGGTGGTATCGAGCAAGCGCTACGCGAGCGAGGCAACCATCAGGTAGCCGATCGTGTTAGCGAGCATTGGCAACTCGCCTATGACAGTGTGCCCAAAGACGGCGAGCCGCTGTTTGATAGGCTCAACAGCGTACCGGGTTATCGTGACATGCTCACCGTCTATAACAATCTGGAATATCTAAAACTCGTGTTGGGTGGTCAAGTCGCACAAGATTTAGGCATAGTTGTGGGGTTTAATGCAACCGATGGCGATTAGTCAGAAACGCCGCCGTTTACTCAAGGCGGCGCTAATGGGCGCGGCTTTACCCACCGTCGTAAATACATTGAGTGGTTGTCGTGGTAATACCGCAGCAGCGCGGTGTGAGTTACTGGGCTGTGCGCTGAGTCGTGATGGCTCTTTCGCGGTGGTTGGCGCTGATCCGTCTGGGCAACCCGTTTTCCGCCTACCATTGCCCGATCGGGGTCATGGTGTCGCCGCTCAGCGACGAGAGGTTGGAACGCTAGGGGTGGCATTTGCGCGCCGGCCTGGTGATTTTATGCAGGTGTTTGACTACCAACGTGGAGTGACGTTGTCACGGATAAGGGCCGCTTCCGATCGTTATTTTTATGGACACGGCGCCATTTCTGATGATGGAAAATGGTTATATACCACCGAGGGTAAACGGCAAACCAGCGAAGGTGTGATCGGTGTTTACCAATTAACCGCGCAGGGGCAGGTAAAAAAAGTGCGTGAAATAAGCGGCTTTGGCATTGGTCCTCATGAGTTAGCGCTGGTGGATACTAACACGTTAGTCGTGGGTGTCGGCGGCATGCATACTGATGGACGCACAGTGTTAAACATTGACGCTATGTCACCGGCACTGGTCTATATCGATATCGACAGTGGCAAAGTGATCGAGCGCGCTGAGCTTGCAAATAAGAAGCTCAGTATTCGCCATTTAATGGTGTCAGATAAGGGTTATGTGGTGACAGGTCAGCAATACCATGGTGCTGATAACGCCCCCCTTGTCGCGATTCATCGCCGTGGTGAGCCGATGAAAATGTTGAATGCTTCACCAGAGCAGTGGTCGCGTTTTAATAACTATGTTGCCAGTATTGCTACCCTCAATGGTTGGATTGTCGCCACGTCGCCCCGTGGCAATTGTTATGGTATTTGGTCGTTAAATAGTGGCGAGTTACTTGGATTGCATCCGCTGATAGATGCTTCTGGCGCGAGTCGCGATGGTGATGTGATTAACCTCAGTGCGGGTAGCGGTAAAATGGTGACGCTAAATAATGCACACCATCCGGATTATAAAATGACGCCAGTCCGATGGGATAATCACTGGATAACCTTAGTGTAATGAATCCATGATAATGTTCTAAACGGCAGTCAATTTTGGCTGCCGTTTTTGTTTCAATACCTTGCGTTGTGATGAGGAAAAACAGACGTTAATTTTGCTTCTTTGCAGTAAAACTTTGCCATAATCATAACAGGGATGAGGAGGGGCGTATGATGAGAAGGCACGATGCCTGGTTGGCTAACCTTCTGATAGTGTTTTGCTTTTTGGTAAAGCCAGTGATGGCCAATAACGCCAGTGAAACGGGGGGAGTACGGTTACTGACTGAACCGCAGATCTCGGGGAAAAGAGTGCCTGATGATCAAACTGTATCGGCGGATGTTCATCGCCAGCGAGCCTACCAGTATGCGCGCGATTGGCTTGAATCGGCGGCACCGGATGCGACCGTATTGGCCTATCCCCAAGCGCTGACTCAAGACTACCTGGATAATGGATTTTCGTTGATTTGGACACAAGATGCGGCGCGAGATGAGTTAGAAACGCAAGTGAATGTGATTTCACTGGCTGGCTTTAGTCCTGAGTTTGAATGGCGAGCATGGCAATTGCGGCAACTTCGTCAGCAGCCCAGCGATGCGGCCTATGATATTTTTGCTACCGATACCGCCTATGCGCTGCTTCGCTATTTAAGTGTGATCCCCGATAAAGGAGTGCAATGGTTTTTTGGCGCGTCTCATCGCACCCCCTTGCCAGCTCCCTTATCGCAAAGGCGTGCTGCGTTATTTAAGGCAGGACTTAACGGGTCACTGGCTCCGTTTTTGCAGCAGCGGCGTCCACAACACTCGCAATACGATGCATTAGTAAAACAAATTGTTCGCTTACAAGAGCAGGCGCAGTCGGTTTGGCCAACGATTCAGGCTGAGAACGTCATATACCCGGACCAAGCGATTGCGACAACGTTAGCGCTTAACTTGGTGGATAATCTGAGGCTACAGGGGTTTTGGGGCAGCTCTGAGCGCTTGGAAGCGATAAATGGCGAGACTGTGCGCTACGGTGGTGACTTGCTTCGCGCAGTTGAACGCTTTCAGCAACAACATGGTTTATCCATGGATGGTATTATCGGCCCAGCAACCGCGAAGTGGTTAAATTTGGACCCACAAGCACGGGTTCGGTTATTGGCACTTAATGCAGAACGGTTGCGGTTGTGGCCTAACGATAATCCCAATCGAATTGTGGTGAACATTCCCGATTATCGCATGCATGTATGGCATGACGATCAAAATGTATTCGAAAGTAAAGTGGTTGTTGGTCGACAATCAAGACGTACGCCGCTGTTTACGTCGCAACTTGATTCGGTGGTGCTGAACCCCAGCTGGAATGTGCCTCGTAGCATTGTGCAAAAAGATATCTTGCCCAGACTGGCGGATGACCAGCAGTATTTGTCTCGCAATCAGTATCGCATTTTGCCTAACTGGCAAAGCAACATCGCTATCGACCCGAGTACGATTAATTGGCAAACCGTGAATGACGACGGCTTCCCTTATCGATTGCAACAGGCTCCGGGTCAAGGCAATGCATTAGGAAAGTACAAGTTTAACACCCCAAACAAAAACGCCATTTATTTACATGACACGCCGGCACAAAGCTTATTTAGTCGCTCGCGCCGCGCGTTTAGTTCTGGGTGTATTCGGGTGGAGCAGGCCGAGCAGTTGGCGGATTTGGTGCTGGATTTGTCCGGGAAACAGTTGTCTAACTACCAAGGGTATTTGGATAAAACACAAACTAAGTGGGTGTCGTTGCAAACGCGCCTTTCCGTGCAAACCATTTACCAAACAGCATGGGTCACTGAAGACGGCAAGCTCGCGTTTCGCGATGATGTATATGCCTATGATAGTCATGCCGAACGACAAATCACCACTCAGGAGCCGAGCTACTTAACCCAGCAACGTGATATATCCTCATCACGGTCACAGTAGTCTCAATCACGATCACAAGAGTTGACAGTCATAGCCCCGCGCCATCAAGACAGAGAGCGCGGGGCTTTGTTTTTTCACCGCGACGCTTATTCACAGTGAGGTACTTTCAGCGAGGTACTCACAGCGAGGTTTAGTCACAAGTGGAGGTTGGGGTAGTGGTTAGATGTGGCGCAATATAGCGTTGGTAGCGCTTGGGTTTTAAACGCTTGAGGTCGACTAAAACCAGTCCATCAATGCAGTCGGCGAAATCAGGATCAACGCCAAAGTCTAAGAATTGTACGCCGCCAGGCTCACATAGCTCACTGTACTGCTTATAAAGCGTTGGGATCCCGACGCCAAGGTGATCGAGTAACATTTTTAGCTTTTTCAGATCGCGCGCATAGTCGTTGCCACAAAAGTGGTCGAGCAACTCACTTTGTTTACTTTCGGCGAGTTGATACGGTCGTTTCGAGCGCGCACAGCGGTTGTCGCCACGAAAGTAGGTGCGATAAAAGAAGATCAGTAGCTCTTTAGCGGGTTGTGGCATCGCGTTGCTGATAGTGACAGGCCCGAATAAATAACGGTACTGTGGGCGATTAGCGAGTAGGGCGCCAATACCTAACCATAAATAATCCAGGCTTCGTTTTCCCCAATATTTGGGCTGAACAAAACTACGGCCTAGCTCTAAGCCTTGGTCAAGAAAAGGCTGCATCCCTTGTTCATAATCGAACAAGCTTGCGCTATAGATTCCTCCAAGCCCTTGATGAGCGAGAGTGGCTTGGGTATCACATAAGCGGTATGCGCCGACGATATCGAGCTCAATCGGATCCCACAAGACCAAATGCCAATAGTATTGGTCGTATTTATCAAGATCACGCCGCTGTCCGGTGCCTTCCCCAACAGCACGAAACGCGACTTCACGTAAACGGCCTATTTCGCGCATCACCGGCGAGTCGGCTTGATAGTCGAGTAAATAAATGAGTTTACCATCGGGTGTCTGTCCGAGTTGCTCGCCGAGTGCGATTGCATGCTTGAGCGCCAGTCGTGGCTCCGGTGAGGCAATCGCAGTTTCGGTGGGAAACAAGCCTTGCTTACGCTTGGCGATCCGGTAGAGGTGTTTGCGAAAGAGTTTAACCCGTGTTTTTACCGGAAGGTTCGCGCTGGCACTGTAACTGTGGTGTGGGATCATTTCGCCCACAGTGAAGGCGATGGTGTTGTTCTCTTGTCGAAACATCTCTTCAACCAGTAACAAAGTCGACAAAGGTTTATAGACCATTGACGCACCATAAAAACGGGCAGAATTTCGCCCGTCAACATGAATCGGCAAAATAGGGGCGTTTGATTTACTCGCCATACGTAAGAAGCCAGAGTGCCAAACACCGTCTCGAATTCCTGTTGGTGCGACGCGCGAAACCTCACCGGCTGGAAAGATAATCAAAGCGCCATCACGCTCTAGCCACTGTGTGATTTGTTGTAGATTTTGTTTAGGCGTTCGGCCTCCCATATTGTTGACTGGCAACAGACAACTGTGAAGTGGGCCGACTTGCATGAGTAATTCATTGGCAATAACTTTAACGTCTGGACGCACTGAGCGTACGAGTTTAAGCAGCGCCAAGCCATCCAGTGATCCGATTGGATGATTGGCGATAATCACTACCCGTCCAGATTCCGGGATCCGCTCTTTTTCTCTATCGCTGACCCGATAGCTAAAGTTAAAATAATCCAGCACCTGTTCAACAAACTCGAACCCTTGTAGATGCGGGTAGCGTTCAGCAAACGCTTGAAACTCCTGCTCATGAAGTAAACGCTTTAACGTTTTACTGACGGGGCGCATGAGCCAACCGCGCTGTTCTAACCGGGGGTAATGCGACGATAATACTTTATCAATATCTAACATAAGCAGCCCTGCATACAATAAAGCGCACCTGAAAGGTATCCAGGTATCCTTATCTTAGCCTAGAGCGTGAAGGTGACATCTCCTTGGCAGCACAGTTGCAAACTGATGACAGCATGGCATAGTGAGGCCCGTATTTACGTCGTTATCGGCGGCTACCGCACTTATACAAAAGGAAGGCTAACTGTATGGCGTTGCATTATGAGATTGTGCCGGTCACGGCATTTCAACAAAACTGCTCGATTATTTGGTGCGATCAAACTCAAGACGCAGCGATCGTCGACCCAGGTGGTGACGTGGCTAAAATTCGCCAAGTGATTCATTCACTCAATGTCACCGTGACGAAAATCCTTCTTACTCACGGCCATTTAGATCACGTGGGTGGCACAGTAGAATTGGCTAACGCGCTTGATATTCCGGTGATTGGTCCGCACAAAGAAGATGCATTTTGGTTACAAGCCTTACCGGCGCAGGCACAAATGTTTGGTTTTGCCCACGCCGAGCCGTTCGAGCCGGATCAGTGGTTAGTGCAAGGTGATACGGTCACCGTCGGCAAGCATACTTTGTCGGTCTTATTTACCCCCGGGCATACGCCAGGACATATTGTCTTTGTGGATGAAGAAAGCCGTACCGCATGGGTAGGCGATGTGTTATTTAACGGTGGTATTGGCCGTACCGACTTTCCAAAAGGCGATCACGCGACCTTGATTGACGCCATCAAGAACACGCTGCTTCCGGTGGGAGATGATGTGACTTTTATTCCCGGCCACGGTCCCACGTCAACGCTGGGCCATGAGCGTAAAACTAATCCTTTTCTTACCGGTGCTTTCTAACGCTTGTCACTAAACTGGCTTGTACTCAGAGTACGGGCCAGCTTGTTTGTTTAGAGCCTGTTTGTTTAGAGCCTGTTTGTTTAGAGCCTGTTTGTTTTGTTTAGAAGAGCCTATTTGTCCCAAGACCATTATTGCGTACTGGCAGCAGCCAGATAGCGTCTTGTCACCCCGATAAAGTCTTCTAGGGGGCGATCGAGTAAGTCTTCGCTGATAAAAATGTCATAACCTAACAATTCGCGCATATATCGCATACGATTGGCCAACATCGCCATCAGACCTTTATAAAGCACACCATTGGCACCACGATATGGGGTGTCATCAAACATCATATCTTCCAATGGCTTACTGGGTTTGCTTCCCGCACGACGGTAAGCTGTAATCAGTAATGCCCGTTGAGTCATGATGATATGAGTCACCATTCTCAAGCTAATACTATCTAATAATGCATCATAGTGTTTGATTTTAATCCCCATCCAAGGCAGTGGCTCGCCAAGGCTTTGCGGATAGATTTGAGGGATCCCTATCGTGTCAATATGGCGCCATTTGAGTGCCCAACCGCCACGAAAGCTGTGATGCTGTATATGCATAAATGAGAGCGAAAACGACAGTTGTACGCGCTGCAGAAGTTTATGTATGGCATATAAAATTGCGCCGATAGCGATCAGGCCGATAATGCCTTGCCCAAGTGACAAGGAGGGTTGGATTAAAAAAAAGCATACCAATGCAAATGCGACAACCATTGCGATTAGCATGCTCCATCGCGCCGCTTCAAATTGGGGCGGGTAGATTTTTATTGTCTTGAGTGCATCCATAATCTTCCATTCCACGCCATAGATAAAGCGGCGAGTACAAGCGTTTAGCCACGATTTACTTTGTAAGTGTACGATGAAAGTGTCTGATTAGTTTGCCTAAAAAACACCGAATAGGTAAACATTTGTCGCTGAATGTCACGAACTTTGCACCGACTAAGGGACGCTTACCTACAAAAGTGAGCTGAAATTTGGTATAACACGCGCTTTGTTTTTCACCCGCTGCTTTCAGCGAGCCTGAACGTAGTGCGTCGGAGTAGGATGATTGAATGAAAATTTCTCACAAACGTAAAGTACAAGGTAAACTCAACAAGCGTGTTAAGGCATCGTCGCCAGCGCGTCAACGTCCCGTAAAAGCGAAACCCGCGGTAACGGCTAAACCGGCGGTAGACTCTGCAGCAAAAGCGCCCGTTGTGGATACCGTTTCGTCATTCACCCCTAAGCAGCAGCAAGTATTAGACATCGTTAAAGCCAATCCTGAAGGGATCAACCCGAAAGGCATTGGTCTGGCTGCAGGACAAGAAGACAGTAAAGCCGCTTCTTGGGCGACAGGTGCGTTGAAAAAATTGACCGAAGAGGGCGCAGTCGAGCGTGTTCAAATGGCCGTCAACAAGGTGATTTACAAAGCATCTTGATCAGTGTTTGCTCATCCGCTTAAGTCGTATGATTTGTCTTTGTACTTAAGCGGGTGTTCGATAACACCGCCTCTCAGTTACTTCATTTTGCACATGCTAAGAAAATCGGTTTCTTTTCAACTATTTGTTTTCTTTGTGTTAAAAAAGCTTTTCGAAATAATCGTGTTACGTGTATAAAGCATGATCGAGTGCAAAATACTGTATAATCTTCCAGACATCTGTTTAAAACTGCTTATAGTGGGTGTATCCGCTTAGGTTTTAGTCTGGAGGTAAGCCATGGATGCGCTGTCAACCCAGCTGAAAACACCCACAGAGGTTGTTTTCGATTACACACATTTTTTGTGTGAAAGTCAGCAGCCCAATTGGACTTTTTTCGATATTTTTCGAAGCTTGTTGCCCATGTTTAATACTGTGCTTGAGTATCAAGCGGGTGGCGTTCAATCACCACTAACCGCTCAAGAGCGCCTACAGCAAGACGCCGCGCGTGTGATGTCAGTGCGTCATACCGATACATCCAATTTGGTTCAACTGGCCGGTTTGGCTCGTGCGCAAGGAATTAAAGAACTCACTGTATTGATGCCTTATGCTTTAGAGTATCGGCAAATGGAGTCGATAAGCCACCAAACAGGCGCACAGCTTGAATACAGTAATGAAAACCGCGAGTGGGTTAGATTTACTTTCATCTCTGACGCGGATACTTGCCTGCACTGAGGCGCGTACTAATGACGTTGTGCCAATGTTGGATCGACGCGTGCAATCCACTGCTGATTGTGTTCGTAACAGGTTAAACGTGTCAATGTGGGTGTAAACGCAATGATCGCACATGACGTATCTGCGGCCATTGCGGCGTCAATCAGTGCTTCATCGTCAAACCCATGCCGACGATAAATCATCCTTACCTGATTGGTATTAATTCCCCAATGACTAAGCTGCTCGGCGTTCAATGAGCGGGGTGGATTAATGATCGTGATCCACTTTTGCTGTCGTGCTTTGAATGCTAACGCCTGTAACATCGACAGCCAATGGGCATTGATGGGTGTCTGTGCGTTCAACGCAGAGGAATAATAGCTTCCGTCACGCATCTGTACTGACGTTTGCGTCGTTGCTTGATTTGACTCATTAGACATCGCGTACATAAAGAACCTGTATATATGATCATTACTGTATGCATAAACAGTACTTGTTTGTGGACTGCCTCGCAAGTTACTCGTTGACTAATTTGTGATCAAGATCGTGAACAATTTCCACCCGTTTTTAAGCAATTGCTAATGAGATTGATTTAATAACTTGCTAAACTGGCCGCTTTTCATCTTCTCGGAGAAACCATGGAGCAAGAATTTTGGCATCAGCGTTGGGCTGAAAATCAAATAGGGTTTCATCGGGACAGTGTGCACCCAATGCTTATGCGTTACTGGTCAACACTTTGTCCAATGCCCGATGAGACAGTACTGGTGCCTTTGTGTGGCAAATCCATCGATTTAAACTGGCTTGCGGAAAAACACGAACATGTGATTGGTGTAGAACTGAGTGATATCGCGGTACGGGCCTTTTTTTCAGAAAACCTGTATACCCCGCAAGTTCACCGTGCGCCGTCGGGTCATACACATTATTGTTTCGATGAGTTGGAGTTGATCAGTGGTGACTTTTTTACTGCACGTTTGAGCCCGACTTCGCTGATCTACGATCGTGCCGCTTTGGTGGCGATGCCACCGTCGATGCGGGATCAGTATGTGCATCGTGTGCGTGATCTTTTAGCGCCGGGAGGCCGCCTATTACTGATCACTTTGTTTTATCCTCAGGCCGATGATAATCCGCCGTTTTCCATCGATACGTCAATAGTGGAAGAGGCGTTTTCAGGGCTCGATATTAGGTTGTTAGAGACGCAAACCGAGCCAGAGGGTGACCGAGGTGAGCAAGTCTGGTTGATAAAAGCCAACGCTTAGTGCTCGGTTTGGTAGAGCCATGCTCGGATAGCGCCGTTTTGCGCTAGACGGTTTTGACTCGAGGTTGATTAGACTGTCGTGATTCCCAGTGGGTAATAAAGAAAACGGCTGCGATAATAATTCCTGCGCCGAGCCATAGCCGGCCAGGTGGAACCCAGCTGAATACCAGCCAACCAAAGAGGACGTTCAGCGGCAGTTTAGCGTGATCAAACGGCTGAACAAACGAGGCATCTGACGCGGCATAGGCTTTGGCTATTGCCCACTGTGCGAGTGCGGTGAGCATTCCAGCACCGAACAGCATCCACCATGCCATTGCAGATGACGGCAGTGTCCAGTCAGGCACGGCCAAGAGTAGATTAAATGGGGTGATCAACAAAAGGAGGTAAACGACCATCGTGGTCGGTGGATCGTAGGCTGATAACCGTTTCACCATTAATGAATAGGTCGCCCAAAAGAAAGCGGCGCCTATCGGCAGTAACGTTGCCCATGTAAAACCATTTGACCAAGGTTCTAGGATAATCATCGCGCCACAAAAACCCGCAAGTGTGGCCAAGCTACGTGCAATACCAACCCGTTCACGAAGAAATAGCCCCGATCCTATGGTTGCAAACAGCGGTGATGTCATTAGTAGGGCTATGCCTTGCCAAATGGGAACCGGATAAGCGAGCGCCCATAGCCAAAGTTGGATCCCAATAACAGAAATAAACACCCGCAAACAATGTTGCCCAAGGTGCTGGGTTTTTAAAGATTGACGAATCCCCAGTTGCTTTAACCAGGGGATCATGGCCACTAAGGCAATGGCATATTGAATAAAAGCAACGGTCGTCGAAGGCAAGCCCAACTTGAAGCTAACATATTGAGAAAGGCTGTTGACTAATGCGAAGCATAAGCCTGCAGTGAGCATCCAGGCCGCGCCTTGGAGGGGATGATGAACTTGTTTCATTACCGTGACAATCCGAAAAAAGACGTACGGATAGTAGCGCAAATTAGGCCTCAGAGCGATCAGAAATCCCCGCTGAGGCCAAGCGTATCATGTGGTTAAGTTGAAAGGGTCGAATAGACGAAAGGAATATCAGGATCCATCGCGTCCAATGTGGCTTGGGTATCGGTCAGATGGCTCACCGTACTGTTTGTCATCTCGGCCAGCGCCACCGACCGAATGTCGTCCCAGTGATAGCCGGCCATATTGGTCGCAATGAGCGCCACTTGAAGCGGGGGTAAACTCGGGTTAAACGCTGCATTTTCGGCATACATCCCAGAGAAAACCGCCCCATCAGATGTTTCAACGGCCACGCCGCTGTAGTTACCCGAATACGGTGCATGACTTCGGTTCGCCGCATCGGCGGCAGCTTTGAGTAGTGGAATATCAATATCGTCTGTGGGTAACTGGTGTGGCGCGTCAGTTAATAAACGTGATTCAACCCCTAAATCGGCAGGACCAAAGGAATCAGGTAAATACGCATGTAACGGTTTGGGATCCGTTTTTGGTAGCTGAATGGTGAGTGATTCTGCACCGTTTAGCTCATTCATAAACTGACGGCAATGACCACATGGGCTGTAGTTGATCGTGATATCGGTTAAGCGAGTTGCCCCTTTGGTCCACGCATGGGCAATCGCGCATTGCTCGGCGTGAATGGTTTGGCCTAGTTGCACCCCTGTGAACTCAATATTGGCTCCCAAGTATAGGGTGCCATCTTCGCCACGAACGATGGCGCCAACGTTAAACGTTGATATCGGAGTCACCGCATAAGCCGCCGCTATTGGCAATAGAGTAAGACGCAATGCGGCGCCAGATAGGCCACTTTCGGCTTCCATTTGCGCCACTTGCTCTGGTGAAAATGTCGCACCAAAGTGTGTGTCAGTTATCCAATCAGAGACAACGCGTTGTAATGCGTCGGGCAATTGTGTCAGTGCATCGGTTAGTGCAGTTCGCATAGCATCACTTCTTAGTCATTAACGGAGGCTCAGTGTAGGGAAGCACTCCTGATAATTATGTGATTAAAGTCACGCATGATATGCAAAACTGATTTCGTTGCTGAAAGTTAGAGTGACATCAATGTTTTTTCGCCTTCTAATTTTGCCAACGCTAACGCTGCAAAAGCCAATGTTGCCAGCGCGAAGGTCACCGGATCCACGATCATTAGAGATAAGACAAAGTCAGATAAAACATCAACGATCTGAGCTCACAACGCGAATAGTGTGAGTGTGAGCTCGAAAGTACTCGGATTTCGCGTCGACGAACAGCTACTGCGTTAATAACGCAGTAATGCCAATAATGAGGCTTGCGGTCGCAATCAACACAATAAGCGGTTTTGTAATGCTAAAAGAGGGATCCCCTAATGCCGGTGATTGCGTTGCCGGAGGTGGGGTGAGATCAGGTTGATTTTCCGCCGGTGTGGTTGGCCGTTGCGCAAAGGTTTGTTGGGGTAAAGCAACACGAAAACCAAACTCGCCAACCACGTCAAAGGGCAAGCACTTTTTACCGTTGCGGTAAGACTTAGCCATGAGCGAAGTGACCACACTTTGGTGTTGTGCAAAAGAACTGTCGGGTAATGCGACTTGTTTAAACAAGGTGCGACTTGACAACACCTCGCCTGCGTAATAACAAAGCATTTCGAGCATTCGTGATTCTTCATACGACAAAACCGTGATTGCCTGATCCGTCCAATACAGTGTGCGACTCTCTGGCTCAAAATCTACTTCAGGAAAACGGTAACAGCGTGTATTTACTTTTGTTGTCATCATCAAGCCCACTCCAAACGACAGCTTTTATAAAAGTGTGGACTTAAATCACAGAACTGCAACTCGTTAGCATGTCTTTTTTGGGTCTAGTTATGCAGGCATAATGTTGAATTTTCTGATTTTATAAGGAATAACAATAGATTAAAAAAAGCACAACCGCTATGGCGCCATAACGGTTGTTGAACCTATCGAAAAACACGACATCGTATCTCGAGGCTAACCGACTAATGATTCGACGTAATGGTAGACCGCTTTCAAGATACGGACCTTGTGCTCATCCGCCTGATGATGATCCGCAAGTTGCTGTAGGTTGTCCATGTACGTGGGAAGGTGTGTTTCAAAATAATCGCGGCGGTGCATAAACCATTGTTTTTGTTCATCGTCAGTAAGTGTCCACGGATAGTTGCGGGCACGATAACGAAACAACAGAGGTTTGATGCGCCAATCGTCGACACTCAAGTCAATCCCGGCAAGGTTTTCTGGATCTTGCGCGCGGATAATGTCCATCGCGCTGCGATCACTTTTTGAAAAAAAGCCAGCATACAGTGCGTTATCAACATCTTGATTGTCAAAGGGCTTGGATTGCGCGAAGACAGCCACCAGCTTCTCTCGGATTTCGGGCGCCGCCTTTAGTGCTTTAAGATGTTGAAGACATGCTTCTCTATCCACGCCAAGACGCGCGGCATCGTCAGGACGAAGTACTTTGGCATCGGCTAAGACCGGACATTTATTGATATGGATAAGCTTTAATGGTGCCGGCAATTGGTCGTCACTCAATGCTTGACGAGGAGTATATAAACGCTCACGGAGGGCATCGGCATCAAGCGCGAATAAAGGTGAAGGATCGCGGGCAAGATCAACGGTGATCACGGCATTGGGGTTGTCAGGATGCCATGCCACTGGCACAACCCAACTGGTGTTGCCTCGCTCGGTGCCAAACATACCTGAGACATGTACCAGTGGTGTCATGTTGACCACGTCAATCAGGTGCTTAATTTTATTCTTATGGCGGTGAGTGAGAAGGTAATCAAACAACCGGGGTTGCGCGGCTTTCACTTTTTTCGCTAACTCAATGGTCGCGTGGACATCCGCCATGGCGTCATGCGCATCACTGTGTTCAATGCCATTGGCGACGGATAAGTTTTCTAACTTAAAACTGGGCTTACCGTTTTCGTCATGTGGCCATTCAATCCCTTCAGGCCGCAACGCGTAACAGGCGCGCATCACATCGAGTAAATCCCAGCGCGAGTTTCCGTTTTGCCAGCTCCACCCATATGGGTCAAAAAAGTTACGATATAAGGTATACCGTGTCACTTCGTCATCAAACCGAACATTGTTATAGCCAATTACACAGGTGTTCGGTTGAGACAGAGCCGCATGGATTTGGGCAATAAACTCGGGTTCGGGCAGCCCTTTTTTCAGTGCGAGCTGCGGGGTAATGCCTGTGACCAAACAAGCTTCTGGGGCCGGCAAGTAATCATTGGGGGGCTGACAAAATAGCACCAGAGGCTCGCCAATAATATTAAAATTACTGTCGGTGCGAACGCCAGCAAATTGGCAAGGCCTGTCTTTACCCGGATGGGTACCGAACGTCTCAAAGTCGTAAATAAAAAAGGTTGGCTGGTCCGCGTCTGTCACAATCGAATCCAATTTGATCAAACAAAAGAAAGCAGAGTCAATACCCTGCGATAAGTGCTCATGGTAACACTGGCAAGACGTATCACCAATCCTGTCGGTGGTAAGATCAAATGCGTCAAAGCCTGCAACGAGGCAGGCTCTGATCGATCATCTACAAACAAAGGCGCATTAAGAGGCAAGCCGCTTCAGTGTTTGCTTCGCCTCGTCGATGGCTTTTGTCGCGCTTTCTTCGCCCATAGCGAGGCCTTCTGCATAGACAAACTCGACATCTGTGATCCCAATAAAGCCAAGCACCGTTTGCATATATCCGGTGACATGATCCGTGTCTCCTCCTTTATGCATCCCCCCTCGTGTGGTGACCACAATGGCGCGCTTACCGGTTAGTAGGCCTTCAGGACCGTTTTCGGTATAGCGGAACGTTACCCCTGCACGGGCAACCAGATCAATCCATGCTTTTAGCTGCACGGGGATGGTAAAGTTATACATAGGTGCCGCGATCACTAGAGTATCGCTTTGTTGTATTTCTTCAATCAGTTGGTCCGATGCCTGTTGCACCTGTTGTTGCGGCTCAGTGAGCTCGTCTGCGCCACGCAAACCACCGACGTTATTTCCTGTTAGCGTAGGCAAAGGAGTCGCCGCCAGATCGCGCTCAATCAGCGTCTCTGGAGACAGGGAATCCACTACACTGTCAATGACTGCGTTTGAGCTAGAGTAGGGGCCGAGAATGCTTGATTTTAAGACCAGCGCTTTCATATATTTCTCCTTAAAATGGGTTGGCGTGATTCAGCACACGTTAGAGTGTAGAGAAACGACACGGTAAAACCAGCGTATAAATTCGTTAAACTTGTTCAAAATTTTTGTTGGGTCCGGTTATTTCTCACGGTAGCGTTGCGCTGAGTGAATAGGGGCGTATGATGTCGCCCGATAGTCGTCCAGAATGTAAAAATAATGTTATAATGCCCGTTGTGTTGATAAAAAACGAAGATCAAGAACGGCAAAGCGCCCGATCAAATCACAAGTCGGTCACTTGTGGGACACAACGGGGTTTGAGGAAATGTGCGTGAAAAACTTATTTATGTTAGACGTGGACGGTACGCTGGTAGACAGCTGCCAAATGGACCACGAGTGTTTCAGCCAGGCGATTGATGAAGTCACAGGTTTAGCGGTTCCAGATAATTGGGGAAGCTACACCAATGTGACCGATGCGGGGATCATCGAAGAGTTAATCGACACCCATGGACTCAACCATGACAAGATCAGGCTGTTTAGAGAGATCAAACGGGTGTTTAGGCAAAAATTGGCGGTTAGGATTGCAGAGAAAGGCTTAGCGCCAATTCCCGGCGCGGTGGAATTTGTAGAACACATGCGCCATGTGCCCTCGGTTGAATTAGCCATTGCTACCGGCGGGTGGGAAGAAACCGCACGAATGAAGTTAAAAGCGGCAGGTTTTAATATCGACGGCATTGTATTTTCATCTTGCTCCGATGCCATGAGCCGGAGTGAAGTCATGGCGTTGGCGGCATTTCGAGCCAAACAAGATTACGGTGTGTATTTTGATCGTCGAATCTATTTCGGTGATGGTGTATGGGATAAGCAAGCCACGCAATCACTGAACTATGAATTCGTCGCGGTGGGTGACAAGGTAGAGCACGAGGTGCGGGTGAATCACTTTATCAATCCTCAAGCAATTCTTGGTAAGTTAGGGATTGAGGAAGCTGAGCGTCAATACGCTTAATCCCCCTCGCCCCACATATGCACAACAAGCCGGTTCAGTCTATGAACCGGCTTTTTTTGTACAAAGTAACTGGCACGCGATCATGCTGATTGTGAACAGGATTGCGCTATCTCGCTGGCCTGGTCACTGTCTTGTGACGAAAAATACGCTTGGGTCTCTTCAATCACGACTTTACGCAGCAGTAACAAACCGATGAGGTTGGGGACCGCCATTAAGCCATTAACAATATCGGCAAGAATCCAGATCGTATTCAGTTGAATAAAGGCACCGGATGCGATCAAGCCGATAAAGAATAGTTTATAGATATAAATCGCTTTTTTGCCAAACAAGTACGCGACGCAGCGCTCGCCATAGTAGTGCCAGCCTAAAATCGTCGTGAAGGCGAAAAAGAGTAGGCCGATATTCACTAACATAGGGCCAACGCTGCTCTCCATGCCCACGGCAAAGGCATGCGATGTCATTGCTGCTCCCGCTAATTCGCCTGACCATGATTGCGTTAAAATTAACGTTAACCCTGTCATGGTACAAATCACCAAGGTATCGATAAAGGTGCCTGTCATTGATACCAACCCTTGCTCAACGCACGAGTCGGTTTTAGCGGCCGCCGCGGCAATGGGGGCACTCCCTAAGCCAGACTCGTTAGAGAACACACCACGGGCAATCCCTGATTGAATGGCGAGCATCATACCGGCCCCAGCAAAGCCGCCGGTGGCTGCCATGCCGTTAAACGCGGACTCAAACACCAGGCCAACCGCATGGGGTAATTGGGATATATTGGCGCCGAGTACCCACAAGCAGGCAGCGACGTATAATACGGCCATCACAGGAACGATTTTGGCGGCGACGGCCGAAATAGATTTCACGCCCCCGATAGTCACTAACGCCACTAGTACCGTAAGGATAGCAGCGACGGCAACGGTTGGAATATTAAACAAATGGGTCGCGGCGCTACTAATGGCGTTCACCTGTGGGAAAGTGCCAATACCAAAACAAGCCACGCCGATGCCGAATAGGGCAAATAATTTGGCTAATATCGGCTTGCCGGCGCCTTTGGATAGGTACATCATCGGCCCGCCAAGCATATTACCTTTATGATCGGTTTCGCGGTATTTCACCGCCAGTAAACACTCAGCGTATTTGGTCGCCATCCCTAAAAAAGCGGCTAACCACATCCAAAATAGTGCGCCTGGGCCCCCTAACGAAATTGCTGTGGCAACCCCGATAATATTACCGGTACCAATGGTGGCAGATAATGCGGTACATAGCGCGGCAAAACCAGAGACATCGCCTTGGCTGGTGGCATCAGAAGGTTTAAATATTTGCTTGAGCGCAAAGGGTAAACGGCGGAGTTGGAGCAAGCCCAAGCGAACGGTAAAAAAGAGCCCGGTACCGGTTAATAACAATAAAAGCGGTGGGCCCCAAATCCAGCCGTCAATGGTGGCAAGAAGCGCGGGTATATCGGGTAGTTGTGAAAAAAATGGCATTAATCCCCCTTTAAACATCAAAGGAGAAGATAGACCACACTAATATTAACAAAAGTGCTACATATTGGGGTGGGTATCTCCTCTGTCCTTTTGCCTGAGAGTTTCACTTGAAAACAAGCTTGCTCCTTCGGCGCCCGAATTAACGGGTCTCTCCAGAGTTTCCTCCAACAGCAGTCCATACAATTAAGTGCCTGAAAGATTTACTTCTTCGGCGGATGGCATTTGCCATCTCTCTCCTGCTGTCTTCATCGGAACGTCGTTATGACGGAAAGTATGATAGATCACAGAAATATGAATGCAATGCAAAATTAAGTGAACAGGGCATTGTTCTTCTGAAAAGGTAAAAATTATCGCTTTATAGAAGGTTCTACTGGCTATAGATGCCGCGTGATATGTGTCAGTTGCCTGAGTGTTTCTTGCACTTATTAACGCCCGTTTTTAAACGAGGTGGCTCAATGTTATAAGACATTGGCCGATATTATTATTACCATTAATCGGTAACCACTGACTCAACGAGCCCTAGCATGACCACTTGGAACGAACTTTTAGGCGTGAATGCCGGCGAAACGGCCGCGCAGGTTAAACAACGCTATAAGCGACTTTCTAGCCGTGTGCATCCGGATAAAGGTGGCAGCACTGGGTTGATGCAGCTGGTCAGTGAAGCATACCAGGCCGTTAAATCAGGGAAGGGCGACGATAGCGCTTTAGGGCAAACGCAAAACGAGGGAAGTCAGGCGGCGTTACGCAGCCAGGTTGCACGCCTGCAAAAAGAGTTAGCGGTGTTGCAGCAAGAAAACCGCACCCTCAAATCTCGTCAGGCCGGCCAACAAATTCCGGCACACCTCACGGCTAAAATTGCCAAACTTGAGTTTGATAACCGCCAGTGGCGAGAGCAGTACCAAAAACTTGAGCGTCAGCACCAATCATTAGACGGACAACATGCGCGCCTGACACGTGAGCACGACAAAGAAAAAAAAGAGGCCACACAACGCAACCGTGAGCTTAAAGATGCGTTAACGCGCGTGGAACAGCTAGAAACGGAGCTGACGCATAAAGCCACTCCAGTCACTTTAAAACCGGCTAAACCTGGGCTGGCTTGGCGTTGGGTATTGGCCTCATGGTGCGCCATAGCACTGGTAATGGTGCCTTTTGGGCAATGGCAACGGTGGCTTGCTCCACTTATCGGTGACAGCCAGCCTGATACCGCGCAACGTGTACGTATCATTAATCCCAAGCCACCAGCCTCTGAGCCGGTTGATACTGTTGCCGCCACTCAGTCGCCCTCAGCACCGCCGCCGAGTTTACCGGCCGCGCCGATGATTGAACTTAACCCGACGGCAGAAAAATGGCATATCAATCAATATACTGATATCGCCCAGCCGTATCTCGCGCTGCGTAGTCAACAAGGCTCATACATCGTGGCAAATTGCGTGGGCGATTTTTACATCTATTTGAACCGCAGTTATCAACCGTTGCGCGTGCCACCTAATCTCGATTACGTCGCACAGCGGCAGCACTTTCATGTGTATGCGATTCCTTATGGCCAAGGGGCATCTATCGATAGTTGGCAATTAGCACGTAAGGTACAAATATTCGATGACACCTTTGTGAGTGCTGATCTGACCCCGAAGTTAAGGGCGTTTGAACAATCGTGCCGACAAATACCGGATCTTACTGCGGTGAACCGTGAGTAGGCAGCGGTACCGCGAGTGTTCACGATTAAAGATGGCAACCGTCAGATAGAAGGAATTTCAACTCAGTATCGCCTGAATGTATTACACTGATCAGTAAGCAATAACACTTATTTGAGGCCAGTCACTATGCTCGATCAAGCGATGTTCGCGCACCAATTTGAGCCACCGCGGCAAGACAGTGCAAGCGGCGTATTTCGGCGCCACAAGATAGCGGTGTCGCATTCGGTATCGCTCGAAGCGTGTGTGTCCGGGATAGGCATTCCGGCTTGGTCGGAAACGCGCACAGCCGCAAGCCAAGATGCGGGCGTGGTGAAAACGATGATGGCGCAGGGTGCCAGTGTGATCGGCCAGGTGCAAATCGATCCGCTCGGCTTTAGTATCACCGGATTCAATCCTTTTTATGCCGAACTTCGCAACCCCCACTATCGTCAATACCGTGTGGGTGGTGCCAATGCCGGTATCGCAGTCGCAGTGGCGAAAAAACTGGCGGATCTGGGTTTAGGCAATGATGCGTTCGGGGGCGTGCGGATCCCCGCCGCGCATTGCGGCCTCTATGGCTATCGGCCCACGCCTGGTTTGGTCGATACTACCGGGATAATCGCCATGGCTGATACCTTTGATAACATTGGCGTTTGCAGTGCGAGTCTCGGAGATTTAAGCCAGTTTCAAGAGCTGGTGGCAAAGCCCTCAACCGCGGTCACCAATATTCAAGGTGTGGTCATTGCTGAGCCAATTTTTGCCTTGTTTTACTCGGATGAAGCAATGAAGCAGGTCTACCAACACCTCGAACAGCTTCACCTTCCCCAAGAAACCACCTTAGCGATGAATAAATTAGTGCTTACTCGGGTAGAGAAAACCCAAGTTGCGATTGCCAGTCAAGAATTTTTACTGATGTATCAAGCTTGGCTAGACAGCGCCGAACTCGACTTACCTACCTCAACCCAAGGCTACCTTGAACGGCTGCGGGAAGTGGATTACAAAGCCCATTATCAGGCCAAGAAAACGCGCAAGCAGCTCCGCGATACCATTGCCGCCATGTGGCCGAGTGATAAGGTATTGATTATTCCCTCAACACCAGGCGCGATTTTGCCCCGTGATGCAGACCAACCCGCCAGTGATACCTTTAATCTCGCCCAGCGCCGCCTTATGGCGTTAGCCGATGTGTGTGGATTACCACAACTAACAATGCCTTTATTCACTCACGATAACGTGCCCTATGGGATAACGTTACTTGCTCATCCCTATAAAGATAAGTTGTTGATGGAAGTTGCGCGTCGATGGTTAAACTAAAGGATGGATTGCTTCCTTATCCTCAGCTTCGTCAAGAAATTTCTATAAAAAACCTTTTTACCTCGGTAAACGCATGATTTATATGTTTTAAATAAGTTTTATGTTGTGCGTTTACTATCAACAGAAACTGTGGATAACTGGTTGGATTAGTCGGTGTTTAACTTTTTAACTATTTGATATTTAAGAGGTTAACTTAGTGCTTTATGAGGTTTGGCACGCAGGCCTCGTGGTATAAGAAAGTGACAAATTGGCTGTCACCTTCCCGTAACGTTTCGGAGACGCCCAATTAACGCATCCACGTTATTCACAAAACACGATCTATCGCTAAACCTATCACTTTTTGGCGGATTTTATTTTGTATTGCGTCTTGCAATGGCTACGTAAGACGTGCTCTGACCGTAGGGCCTGATGCTTGGTTTTACGCCCGCGCGTCCGCTCACGCCATACCTTAAAGCTGCGTGGTTTTAACTCGCGCCGCATCAAAGCGATGACGTCATCCTGACGCAAGCCATACAGCGTTTCAATCGCCTCAAAGGGGGTTCTATCTTCCCACGCCATTTCAATGATCCGGTCAATGTCTCCCGGTTGCTCGTTCAATGCCATATCGGTCTCCTTGCTCTAGTGGCAAACAGTACGCGTAGAGCATGAAAGACCGATCAGCGTGAGCCCTCAGACTGAGCAATGCTTTTACCCTTGTTTTTGGGATATTTAGAAATAAATAGCGAATACAGTCAGTTACGACTGGGCGTTTTTAATAAGGGTAAAAAACGATTTTTATCCTAACGGCCTGTTGTCACAGGCTATTATTTCGTTATTCTATAGTTCACTGCCGCACAGGCAGCTTAGAAATCAACGCAAAGCGCGTGGCCGTTGGCTAGCTTGTTCACTGCCGCACAGGCAGCTTAGAAACGCCCGTATGTCAGCGCGCGTGACGTCGACGCGTTCACTGCCGCACAGGCAGCTTAGAAATTCCGGCACGGACGCACGCAGCTCCGCGACTAGTTCACTGCCGCACAGGCAGCTTAGAAATCAAGTTGCAGTCCCGTTACTTGCTCCCACTGGTTCACTGCCGCACAGGCAGCTTAGAAAGTTAGACCGTCGGTGTTAACCTGAATCATTTCGTTCACTGCCGCACAGGCAGCTTAGAAAGTTACGATGTGCGTTCCGACCCACTTAATGATGTTCACTGCCGCACAGGCAGCTTAGAAAAATAGTGCTTTGGTGTCGATGTCGTCACCCGGGTTCACTGCCGCACAGGCAGCTTAGAAAGTTGTTTTATCTAACGACATACAAAAACCCTGGTTCACTGCCGCACAGGCAGCTTAGAAAGCAAGTGGGTAGTAGCCGAGGCGGGATTTTATGTTCACTGCCGCACAGGCAGCTTAGAAACATCGCCACGGATCCAGAGATAACGATCATATGTTCACTGCCGCACAGGCAGCTTAGAAAACTCCATGAGCGGCGCTGTCTGGGTCAATTCCGTTCACTGCCGCACAGGCAGCTTAGAAATCTCGTATCTCGCTAACTGTGCCATCAAAGTTGTTCACTGCCGCACAGGCAGCTTAGAAATTTTACTTGCTCGCGAAAATCACTACGCAGCGGTTCACTGCCGCACAGGCAGCTTAGAAATAACTCAGCGTTTTGCTGAGCTTTTCGAAAAGTTCACTGCCGCACAGGCAGCTTAGAAAGCCCGGTAATGGCACCGCAACGCCCATCGACTGTTCACTGCCGCACAGGCAGCTTAGAAAATAACGCAGATCTGCCCCAAACTAATTTGGAAGTTCACTGCCGCACAGGCAGCTTAGAAAATGATTAAAACAATTCCAAGATAAACCCTTTTGTTCACTGCCGCATAGACAGCGTAGGTGACACAAGCCCCGGCACGGTGTTGGATATGTGCAAATTGCCAACGGGCGCCTGTCACGATCGAGGTTAATCGTTGGCTCCGATGTCGGAGGCGCGCAGTCCGCTTGGGTAATACATGACAGACATCGCACTGGCGCTTGTCCGACCTACACACCATTTTAATATCGGAGGTGCCATTGGCTTACATTGGTTATCGGAACAGCCACTTTTGGCCCGATGATACCATTCGCGTAGGTGACACAAGCCCCGGCACGGTGTTGGATAGGTGCACATTGCCAACGGGGGCCTGTCACGATCAGTGCCAATTTGACGACGATGGTGCATAGCGTAAGTCATACCAAGCTTGAATGAGAATCTTTATGTGTGCTGCTGTATATCCAACGTTGTTCGGCTGAATCAATATGAGTTAAAAGTTGGGAGTCACTGACAAAAGCGTTATAT
>NZ_MUFG01000011.1:0-163163 GCF_001996065.1 Salinivibrio sp. MA351
TCATATAATTCTACATATAGAGAGATAATAATAGAAACCAAACTAAATTTAAAATAAATCAGACTAAAACAACATGACAGCTCTATGCATAAGCAACTGAAAATCATGAATAAAATGAGATTGATTACCCACTATTAGATACTCACTCTGCACCAAACAATGGTGGCCGAGTACCTCCTGCTAGTCATTGTTTTCTTTTTCATTGAGTGCTTTATTAAAAGAAGGTAAGAAATCCTTTTCCGTTTGAATCATGGGGGAGTAAATGGGAAATATTTATCGTTGGGAGCCAGAAGACAATGAATTCTGGGAACAGTCAGGTAAGCGAATAGCTAACCGAAATCTATGGATCTCTATCCCTAGTCTCCTTTCCGGATTTGCGGTTTGGTTATACTGGGGCATATTAACCGTACAAATGATTAATGCTGGTTATGATTTCAAGCCAGAAGAACTATTTACACTGACAGCGATTGCCGGTCTCTCAGGCGCGACACTACGAATACCAAGTAGCTTCTTTATACGTTTTTGTGGGGGAAGAAATACCATTTTCTTTACCACATCGTTGCTGATCATTCCTTCACTATTCACCGGGCTAGCGCTACAAGATCCTAATACACCACTATGGCAATATCAGTTACTTGCCCTCTTGTCAGGCATTGGAGGGGGGAACTTCGCGTCGTCAATGTCCAATATTAGCTTTTTCTACCCAAAGCAAAAACAGGGCTTAGCCTTAGGCCTCAATGCAGGCCTAGGTAACTTCGGCGTCACGACCATGCAGGTCGTTATACCGATAGTGATGACCTTTGCCGCCTTTGGGGCTTTTAGTGGCGATCCGACTCAACTCATTATCGATTCAGGGACAATTGTTGGCAAGATCAAGGCTGGCACCCCCACTTGGATTCAAAATGGCGCGTTTGTTTGGCTGTTGTTTTTAGTACCACTTGCTATCGCCAGTTGGTTTGGAATGGATAACATAGCCACACAAGAAGTCACGCCGGATCTCCCCTCTCCCCCAAAAGCCTTTACTATGATAGGCATGATGCTACTAATTGGATTAGTTACATCAGGGGCAGGACTTTGGCTTATGTTACCTACTGAGGCTAATGGAAGTGGGTGGAATGTTCCGAAAGAAGCGGCGTTAGTGCTTGTGTTGGTGTCAACATTGCTACTTCTCAAAGCATTGCCTGGTGCGATTGGTGATAGCCTTACCCATCAGTATCGTATCTTCAAAAACAAGCATACATGGATCATGAGTGTCATTTATACCATGACATTTGGTTCATTTATTGGCTTTTCCGCTGCGTTTCCATTGGCAATTCAACTGATCTTTGGCTATCAGCATATCGTCGTGGATGGTGTGATGACCCACTCAACCCCTAACCCTGCCGGACCGAGTGCACTTACTTATGCTTGGATGGCTCCTTTTATTGGCGCACTCGTGCGACCTATTGGCGGCTGGTTAGGTGACAAGTTTGGCGGCTCAAAAGTGACTCAAGTGTGTGCTGCTGTCATGACACTATCTGCACTTGGTGCAGCCTACTATATGGCGCAGGCATATGAATCAGAAACACCGCAAGAGTATTTTCTGCCTTTCTTCGTACTGTTCTTATTCTTGTTTACCGCATCCGGAGTAGCGAACGGTTCGGTATTCCGCAGTATTGCGATCATTTTCCCCAAGTCAGAAGCGGGTCCTGTTTTAGGATGGACATCAGCCGTTGCCGCATACGGTGCGTTCTACATTCCAATGGTGTTTGGTGAGCAAATCAAAGCCACAACACCAGAAAATGCACTGATCGGATTTGCTATCTTCTACGCAAGCTGTTTTGTCGTTAACTGGTTGTTTTACCTTAGAAAGAAAGGTGAATACTATAACCCATAGCGTCCACGCACTTGTCAATGTTTTATAGTCAAATATGTGGGCAGCCAAGGCTGCCCTCAACTAAGTAGGTTTAAAATGCAAATAGCCAGCTACAAAGATTTAATTGCTGCCGCCAGCATGCAGTCAGAGTCACAGAGATTACTTTTTGTGTTTGCGAAAGCCGAATTACCAGAAGGGCATACAACAGAGCAAAAGAGTGTTTTTCAATCAGGAAAAGGAGGAGCGCTCACCCCTGTCCTTTGTGTGGACAAGCTTCCAAAAGAAGTAGAAACCTTTTCTACACTGGTTGCTGAATCCCTCACAACCGGTTTCGATTGGGATGTGGTATTCATTTCTGCACTCGATGGACGAGGTGGCTACCCACCCAATAGCGATCAGGCGCAACAGCCACTAAGAATGATGCTGAATCAAATAAATGAAGGAAAAATCGGCATGTTTATTACGGCAAATAGAAACGGAGATTTAATTTCCCTCAACCCGGCTTAACAAGGTAAAAACTATAATGCTAGATGAACATGAGTATCAACGCTATGATCGCCAAATTGCTCTCAAATGTGTGGATATCGAAGGCCAAGAGCGGCTCAAAGCGACTCGCATTTTGGTTATAGGCGCTGGCGGCTTGGGATCCGCCGCGGCTCCATATCTCGCCTCCTCTGGAGTGGGCCACATTACAATATCTGATTTTGATAAAGTGGAACTGTCTAACCTACACCGACAAACCTGCTTTATTGAAAATGATATCGGCCGTTATAAATCTGAAGCGATGTGCGATCGTCTGCTTGCTAATAATAGTCATATTTCTTGTGTACCCATAACGTCGAAGCAGTCCTCGCAACTATTAACTGAAACGATTATCGAGCATGATATCGTCCTTGACTGTACCGACAACAAGCCTACGCGAGAGCTCATCAATGAAATCTGTTGGCAGCAAAAAACCTTACTAATTTCAGGCTCTGCCATTCGTACCGAGGGACAGGTAGGTGTTTTTACTGCCAATAAGAATGAAGCCTGTTATCAATGTATAAGCTCACAGTTTAGCGACGCTCCCTCTAGCTGTGTCATGTCTGGGATCCTCCCGCCTGTTGTTGGCATCATAGGATTAATGCAAGCACTTATCGCCGTTAACAGTATTGTCGCCCCAAACTCGGTGGTCACCAACGCTTTTTACTATTTCGACGGACTATCAATGGAATGGATACCATACAAAGTAAAGCCCGCTCCCGCATGCAAAACCTGTGGATAGTTAAGGTTCAGCAAAGCTTGTCACATTAGAAATAGGAGTGTTGATGATGGAACCCAAAATATGCACTTGAACAAGACTTTACGTACAATTACGTTAACTCTACTTTGTTTTCTTTCTGGTACGACGATGGCAGACACCGCTCCCCTTCGCGTTGCTGTGTCAGCAAATTTTAATGGTACTTTCAATGAGCTCGCCCATGCCTATCAACGAGAGTTTAATCAACCTTTTCTGATTAGTTCTGGCTCTTCGGGTTCTCTATTCGCAAAAATCAAACACGCAGCACCCTACCATCTATTTTTTTCCGCAGATAAAGTACGTCCTATCTTGTTGGAGAAAGCTGGATTAGTGGTTGAGAACTCTCGCTTTACCTACGCGATTGGCATACCTGTTTTGTGGTCACAAGACACCGATCTGCTCACTAGCGCCGGAGATAAAGTCCTTGAAACACATTCCTTCAAACATCTCGCCATGGCAGATCCTCGTGTCGCTCCATACGGCCTTGCAGCCAAACAAATCATGCAACGCCTTGAGCTCTGGGAGGACTTAAATAGCAATACACAAATCGTGAAGGCGCAGTCCATCGGCCAAGCTTATGGCCAGATAGCATCAGAAGCTGCGGAACTGGGCTTTTTATCTTTATCACAAGTAAAAGACCGTGATGGGGCCATTGGCGGCTCGTACTGGATACCTCCTCGACATCTTTACGAACCCATCGAGCAACAAGCTGTCATTTTAAACTACGCAAAAAAAACGCCCCATATTTTTGATTCAGCAGTTCAATTCCTAAGCTGGGTCAGAAACAGTGAAACAGCTACAACCATTATCAAGAACTCAGGGTACAAAATAAACCAACCATTAATCGCAAACCAAGCGACCTTGATACGATCCAAGAAAGGCATTATTGAGCAATGATCTCCCCAAACGATATCACTGCACTGGTTATCACTCTAAAGCTCGCTTTCGTGAGCACCAGCATATTGCTCATAATTTGCACACCCCTGTCGTGGTGGCTAGTCAACACACAGTCACGTGTAAAAATCTTCGTTGAAGCATTAGTGATGCTGCCTTTAGTCTTACCACCCACCGTGTTGGGCTTCTACCTCCTCCTACTATTGGGGCCTAATGGATGGATAGGGGGAAGTTTAGAGGCGCTGGGCTTCAATCATCTAGCATTTTCATTTTCTGGGTTAGTGGTTGGTTCCATGATTTATTCACTACCATTCGTAATGCAACCACTTCTATCATCCTTTCAATCAGCAACTGGTGGCATATTAGACGTTGCCGCAACATTAAGAGCCTCTCCTATGGATCGTTTTTTCAATATTGTGCTTCCTTTATCACGAAGGGGTTTTTTAACCGCGGGTGTCCTTTCATTTGCACATTCATTGGGCGAGTTCGGGATCATAATAATGATTGGGGGAAACATTCCAGGGCAAACCCAAGTCGCATCTATTGCTATCTACAATCACGTCGAGTCAATGAATTACGACGCCGCGCATACACTGGCAGCCATACTTGTCTCTTTGTCATTTGTTTTACTATTGACAACCTACACAATGAATAAAAAATTCAAACCAGTGAGCTTTATATGACCATTCAAGTCGCATTGAAATTGGCCAGAGACCAGTTCCTATTGGATATTAATCTGCATTTGCCGGGAAAGGGGGTGACCGCGCTCTTTGGTCGGTCAGGCTCTGGGAAAACGACCATATTACGCAGTATTGCAGGGCTTGAAACGTTGGATAGTGCGACGGTTATTGTCAATGGGGAAACATGGCAGCGCCAAGATGCATGTTTACCCACCCATCAACGCCCTATCGGTTATGTGTTCCAAGAACCGAACCTATTTCCTCATTTAGACGTCAAAGATAATTTGTTATTTAGCTACAACCGTGTAGACAAGGAAAAACGCTATGTCAGTTTTGAAGCAACGGTAAAAAGCCTCGGACTAACCGACATTAGTCGCTGCTACCCTCACCAGTTATCTGGTGGACAAAAACAAAGAGTCGCAATTGCTAGAGCCCTGCTCACTAGCCCGAGCCTATTGCTTATGGACGAACCGATGGCTTCTCTCGACCTTTCCAGTAAAGCCGAGATCTTACCTTACATCGAATCACTACAATCGACCCTGAAGATACCTATCATCTATGTCAGCCATGCCATTGAAGAGGTCTCAAGACTTGCCGATCACATTGTGCTGTTAGATAACGGAAAAGTATTAGCACATGGCGCAACACAAGATATGCTCACAAGGACAAATTTGTCTTTAGCGCGAGATGATAACGCGGCTGCGGTGGTTCACTGCACCGTCAAAAAGCATACAGACGACTATATGACAGTGCTAGACTTATCCAATGACCAACAATTGCATGTCCCTTTGCAGCAAGTCGAAACACACAGCATCATCAAAGCGAGGGTACACGCAAAAGATGTATCAATCGCTTTAGAAGCACCACAACAATCAAGTATCAATAATTGCTTATTGGCACAGCTCATGGAGGTGAGCGACGACACGCACCCCGCCAACGTCTTGTTACGGTTGGACGTAAGTGGTCAACCGATATTATCGAGGATCAGTCGCCGGTCGTTGTCTCGACTCAAACTGCAGCCAGGACAAATGCTCTATGCCCTGGTTAAAGCGGTTAGTTTTGATTATTAACTAACCGCTCCCCCAGTTATATCGGCTAGATAGCCCTAGACAACTGTCTAAACAACGTATACGCCTGAGTCACTTGCTCCCCTGTGACAACAAACCCAGTTAGCTGCTGAGCGTCATCAGAGGCTCGCACCACTATCCCCGAACTGACCATATTGATATCCCAGCATATTGCCGAATGGATATCACCTGCCATGTAGATGGGATAATTGGGGGTTTTAACTTTAACCATAATAGCGGGTAACGTTAAACCGCCATCAACGTCAAGAAGCTGCTTACCAAGCGTACTAGCACTTAAAGAAATGGCTTGTAGATAAGGCCTAATTTGGCCTTCAACCTCGGCACAATCTCCTAGCGCAAATACGTCGCTAGCGGATGTCCGCAGCGATGTATCAACGCAAATACCCTGGTTCACTTGAATGCCTGCTTGTGCCGCAAGGTTGGTATTTGGCGTCAGGCCAGCCGCTGATATAACAAGATCCACAGCAATCTTCTTGCCACTCTGCAACGTCAGTGAAAGCGACTGCTCCTGTTGATTGACTTCCACCACACTCTCACCAAGGCACAGTGTCGTGCCGAGTTGCAGCATCTGGCTCTCAAGCGGTCTAGCAACAAACTCTGGAACCAGTGTCCCAAGAAGGTGGGTATTAGGCTCAACAACCACAACGGATTTCCCGCTTCGCGCTAGATCCATCGCAATTTCAACACCTATTAATCCACCCCCTATAATGGCAACACGCTGAGCTTGACGCACATTAGGCTCTAATGCGCGCAACTCTGTCAAAGAGTTAGCTGTCATTACTTGATGCGCCGCATCCCCCTGAACCGGAGGTATAAAAGTAGTTGCACCGGTTGCAAAAACCAGCTTTGAATAAAAATACTTTTGACCATTTGCGCGTACACAATGGGCCTGTGTATCGACATGCTCAACGACAGTCTGAGTCAATAAAGTAATATTGTATTCATCTGCGAACACATCAGCGTATTTTAACACTAAATCGTCCGCTGTTTGTTGTTTACTAAATACGTGGCTCAAATCCGGCTTGTGGTACTCATGGCCATCATCAGCCGTCAATACGGTCACCGGGATCTCCCGATCCATACGCCGAATTGTTTTTACCAGTTGGTAAGCAGCGAAGCCACTGCCAATAATAATAATTGGTTCAGTCATTTTCGCTCCCTAACCTTGGTATGTTGTAAAAACATCTTTGCCTAGATGGCACTCAGGACATAAGAAGTATCCCGGAACATCACTCCATACTGTCCCAGGTTCAATACCTTGGTTAGGCTCTCCCACAGCAGGATCATAAACCCAATTACAAACAGTACAAATCATGCACTGACAGTCTGCAGAATGAGGCGGCTCTGCATCTTGGATAGGGTGTGTTTTTGGCTTTTCAGGGCTTAGTGTCGATGGTCGTGGCTTGTCGTTTTTCTCGCAAGACTCAGCCGTCGGTAGCATTCGAGAGGGGCGTTTGTTGGCCCACAACTTTGCAATATACTGACCATGCTCTCGACACTTCTCCATACCATCGCGATCAGGACGCCATTTTGTTTTCAAGCTCATCGACGTTTCAAAACCAGCGTCCATAAGGCGCGTGTGGATGCGGTCAACGGCACCACCGGTCCAACCAAAACTACCAAAAGCGCCCGCCTTTTTCGCTTTAAAACGCATCCCGGTGATTTCCTCCAGCATCCCTGCGATCTTAGGCATCATGACATTATTCATCGTTGAAGAACCAACTAACACACCTTTAGAACGGAATACATTTGATAGAATTTCATTTTTGTCGTGTTTCGAAACATTAAACACTTTTACTGCGACGTCCGGATCGACGTCATGGATCCCCTGTGCGATAGCATCAGCCATCATTCGTGTATTATTCGACATAGAGTCATAAAAAATAGTGATTCTGTCTTCTTGATAGTCATCCGCCCACGCAAGGTACTGCTCGATTATTTGAATAGGGTTATCGCGCCAAACGACACCATGAGAGGTTGCGATCATATCGACAGGTAAATTAAAACTTAAAACTTCCTTTATTTTCGCCGTTACTAAACGGCTGAAAGGGGTAAGAATATTAGAATAATACCGTAAGCACTGTTCCATCAGCTCATTTTGGTCAACTTCATCATTAAACAAGCGTTCATCACAGTAATGCTGACCAAAGGCGTCATTGCTGAATAAGACGGCGTCCTCGGTTAAGTAAGTCATCATGCTATCGGGCCAGTGCAGCATGGGCGCTTCAACAAATATAAGCTGCTTACCATTCCCAATATCGATACTATCGCCGGTTTTTACCGTATTAAAATTCCACTCCGGGTGGTGATGGTGGCCCACTATCGAGTCTATCGCCGCTTCAGTGCAATATATCGGCGTGTCAGGGATCCTCTCCATCAAGGCGGACATTGCGCCGGAATGATCTTCCTCTGCGTGATTTACAACAATAAAATCGATACTTTCTAGATCGATTTCCCTTTCAAGGTTTTGCAAAAATTGTTGGCTAAAACGGTGATCAACCGTATCGATCAGTACTGTTTTCTCTTCTTGGATTAAGTAGCTGTTGTAACTTGTTCCTTTGGTGATTTTGTATTCTGTGCCATGAAAGTTCTGCACTTCCCAATCTCGTTGACCCACCCAGCGAATGTTGTTTTTTACCTGTATTGTCATGATTACTACCTTAAATGACATTGAGAACCTAATGCACTCTATATGCATTAGTCGTGCCAAGATAACTAACCATTTAAAATCAAGCACTTATATAACAACCCACCTAAAACATTGTCTTAATGACAGCATTGATTATTGTCATTTAGACATATATGATTGTCATAAAGACACTAATACTAGATTATGACTGAATTATTCGCCCATTGGCTGCACATCACACAAGATTTAAATTCTGCACTGATTCGAAAAGACCGGTTTGATACATTATTAACCACGATAAGAGAAGTGCTACGCTGTGATGCATCCACACTACTTTTGTATGAGAATCAGACCTTTATTCCTCTCGCCATTAATGGATTATCGCATGACGTCTTAGGTCGTCGTTTTGCTCTCGCTCAGCACCCGCGTTTGGAAGCCATTGCACGAGCAGGTGATATCGTACGTTTTCCGGCTAACAGCGATTTACCAGACCCTTATGATGGATTAATTCCTAACCATGATGGCAAGCTTCAGGTTCACTCTTGTATCGGACTTCCGCTATTAGTGGACGATCAGCTAATTGGCGCAATAACTATTGATGCGTTTGACGAAAATCAGTTTGATGGCCTCCTCAATCACGACTTGCGGTTTATCAGCGCACTGGCAGCAGGTGGGCTACAAACAGCCTTGTTATTAGAGCCACTAGAAACACAAGCCAATGTCACACATGAGGCATTGACAGAGCGGCGTACGTTTAGTGATAAGATTATTTCCCGATCGGCGGCAATGCAGACGCTACAACAACAAATAGACGCGGTGGCGAATACGGAGTTATCAGTATTAATCACCGGGGAAACCGGGGTTGGTAAAGAGTTAGTCGCTAATGCACTCCACCAGCGTTCTGCAAGAGCGTCTAAGCCATTAGTCTATCTTAACTGCGCCGCGCTACCGGAATCCGTCGCGGAAAGTGAACTATTTGGTCACATTAAAGGGGCCTTTACCGGTGCAATTAGTGATCGAAAGGGTAAGTTCGAGCAAGCCGATAACGGCACATTATTTTTAGATGAAGTTGGCGAATTATCGTTAGAGTTGCAAGCCAAGCTACTGCGTGCACTCCAATTCGGTGATATCCAGCGGGTCGGCGATGACCGTCATATTCAAGTGAATACGCGCATCATTGCCGCGACCAATCGCGTTTTATATGAGGAAGTAACAGCCGGTCGTTTTAGAGCCGATCTATACCATCGTCTCAGTGTATTCCCTCTCCATGTTCCACCTCTTCGAGAAAGAGACGATGATGTCGTATTATTAGCCGGATTTTTTGCCGAACAGATGAAGGCTAAATTTCATCTTAGCAGTATTCGCCTGTCTGCATCGCTACTTCAAAAGCTCACACAGTATGCATGGCCTGGTAACGTACGCGAACTAGAGCATGCTATCAAACGAGCCAGTGTCCTAGCCAAATCTCGAACGCAGTCGAGGGATCTCGAGCTTACTCTGCAAGATTTTGATCTCTTTACCTCTGACGAAAAGGCGGTTAGTGCTACCCATAAACAGCAAAAAAAAGAGTCTATTGAAGTTCCAACATTAGGGCTACGCGCAGAAACAGAGAATCTTCAGAAAAGAATGATCTCGGACGCATTATCACAAAATCACGGTAATTGGGCCGCCACTGCAAGACAACTTGATATCGATGGTGGCAATTTACATCGCCTAGCAAAACGGTTGAGCCTGAAATAAGAGCGACAAACGCAAGTTACACAACCCCGTGAGCTAACGCCCTATTAGAAATTTTTTGACGTATTTATTATTCGCTTTTTATTTTTCAAATCGTTTATGAGAGAGGTGTCTCGAAGCGGTGCCAGGCCGCCAAGAACTCGGTCTTCTTCCTGAATATCTCACGGATAGTCTTCTCGTTGAGGCCCGTAGTGTCGGCTACGTAGACATAGGGATGATTAAAGGACTCCTTCTCGACGCGACTGTACAGCCGCCGAGTCATGCGATGGTCGTCCACCATGTCCGGGAGCGAAGGGCGGAATGTCGTGCCGCAAGCTCGACAAGAGTAACGTCGGCGGATCACCCAGGGGATGACCCGCTTTCCGTAGACCGGGAGGTCGCGGTAAGCGACATCACGCTTGCCGAACCTGACAAACTCATTCTCTGCGCCGCACCCTTCGCAAGCTATGGGGTCGGGAGCAACTATATGAAAGCGCAACCCGTCTTCCATTTCCATGGCATTTAGTACCTGGTACTCAGGGAGACGCAATACGTTGTCAGGCAAGTGTGACATTTCGGGGCAAACCTTCCTGTATCAGAATGGTGTATTCAGTAGTTAACGAACTTTCAATTAGCCAAGGCATGTCGGTCAGCTGTTCCAGCTCTAGAAAAAATCGAGTCGCGCAAAGACTGCATCTGTATGTGTTTCTTTGCATCCTGCTATTCATTCCAGCACTCTATTCATTCGCTGTAGAAATGGGCTCTGAACCCTTCCTTAAACTCCTGATGGCTGGCCAGACAGTGGTTCTGCACCCGCGAAAACGCTTCGATTACTGCTTGGTCATCCGCTTGACGCGCCTCGTCGCCCATATCCCTGGCGGCTTCATGCACCCACCTGTCATATCCCCGGAAGCGTCCGCCGCCGGTTCCGAAAAAGCGCAATATGCGTGTCTTTTCCAAGAACGGTGGCTCGACATGATCGGCAATTAGGGGTGCGATTTCAGTTCAGCTACCTTTTCCTAGTTTTCCCGAGATATGGCCCCAGCAACTTCGCGCATATTTTCATCAAGATCGCGCATAATGGAGCGGAGCACTAGTTCTTCACTGGTGCTTTCCTGTTCTCTCGCTGAGTGTTGATAGTCATTGTCTCCCGCTATTAGCCAAGTTGGCAGGACAGTCAGGGTAATGAGTAGGATGGTCCTAACACTACAGTTTTTTAACGTCATGTTTTTTCTCTCTTGATGAACAATCAATAAATGCTCTTCTGGGCCGCTTACTCTTTTGATGGCTTGGGCGCCTGAACCCAGCCCCACTCGTCAAACAGCACGTAGACTGCGGGGATCACCAGTAGCACCAGCACGGTGGCGCTAAGCAGTCCGAACACCACCGAAATCACCAGCGGCTTGATGGCCGCCGCCTGGGTACTGGTTTCGGCCAGCAGCGGGAGCAAACCGGCGATGGTTGTAGTCGACGAGATCAGGATGGCACGCAGCCGGTCGCGGCTGGCCTGGCCGGCTGCCGCCACGGCATCCAGTCCGCTCTCGCGATGGGTCTTGATAAAGTGGATCAGCAGGATGGCATTGTTGACCACGATGCCGGCCAGGGAGGCCGCGCCGATCAGCGAGGGCGTAGAGAGGTAGTAACCCATGAGTACATGCCCCAAAATGGCGCCGATGAAGGCCAGCGGAATAGACAGCATGACGATCAGCGGTTCGATGTAACTGCGGAACTGGAAGGAGAGGATCACGAAGATTCCCACCAGCCCGATGAGTAGACCGCGGCCTATGGAGCTGCCGGTCTCAGCGGAGCGCGCCACTTGCCCCTCGAAGGTGAGCGCCACCTCGGGATGACGCTCGCGGAACTCGCTGAGCCAGCCGCTGCCGACGAGATCATCGACGATTGCCTGGCCGGTGGCATGCCGCGCATCCACGTTGGCCTCCACGGTTACGGTACGCCGTCCGTCGATGCGGGTAATGCGCGCCCACTCGCGCCGCTCCTCGGCGTTGGCCACCACCTCCAGCGGCACCCGGCCTCCTTCCGGCAGGGCAATGGTCAAATCAACCAAGTTGTCGAGAGAGGTCCTGTCCGCTTCGGCTAGGCGAATCAGCACCTCGATTTCCTGATTGCCGATGCGCAGGGTATCGGCAACCTCCCCCAGCAGCGCCGCACGCAACTGCCCGGACACCTCCTCGGCGGAGAGGCCCAAGCCATGGGCGCCCTCGGCCATCGAGAAGGTCAATTGAGGCTTGCCCAAGCGCAGGTCGTCGAAGACATTATAGACGGCTGCATAATTCTCTAGATGGTCGCCCAACTCTAGCGCCGCCGCCTTCATGGCCTCCAAGTTCTCTCCGGCCAGGCGCACTTCCACGGGCACCCCGGCGGGGCCGAAGCCGGGCTCCTGGATAATTAATCGCTGAAGCCCCTCGATCTCACCGATGGTCTCACGCCAGGCGGCGGTCAGCTCGTCCAGGGTCACCCGGCGACGCTCCGCAGTCAGCAGGTCGACGATGACGGTGGCCACATGAGGACCTGCCTCCCTGGCGCTGGGGTTGTGGTTAAAGCGCACCTGAATCGCCTCGACCAGGGATGCTCCCCCCGGCTGGTCCAGATAGTAGCGTAAATCAAGCTCACGGATTGCCGCCTCGACTCGCTCGGCCACCGCCTCGGTACGTGCTAGGGGGGTACCCTGGGGCATCAGGATACGGGCCTCCAGGACATCGCCATCAATATCCGGCATCGCCTCACTGCCCACATGCCCTCCAGCCATAAAGCCGAAAGAGCCCAGCATAATGGCGAAAATGATTCCCAACACCGCATGGCGAAATCGTATCGCCCGGTCGGCCAGCCGACCGACCGACTCGCGGAACCTGTCAAAATGTCGTTCGAATGCGACACGGAAGCGCGAGTTGTGCCCACTGGCAAGTCGCCCCACGCTGCCCTTAAGATGATGGGGCAAGATCCAGAATGCTTCGATGAGGCTCGCTGCCAGAGCGGCGATCAGCACCACCGGCAGCACTTCAAGCACCGCGCCCAGCTCGCCGGCCAGGAAGGAGAGCGGGGCGAATACCGCGACCGTGGTAAGAAACGACGAAAGTACGCCGGGTAACACCTGGCGGGTACCCGCTACCACCGCCTCCACCGGTGAGGTCCCTTTCAGGGCGTGGACGGCAATGCTGTCTGTGATCACGATGGCATCATCCATGACGATGCCGATAGCCATCAGCAGTGCCACCAAGGTGATCATATTCATTGACAGCCCGGTCAGGGCCATGACGATGAAGGCCCCCATGAAGGCCGCAGGCAGGCCCAGAACGGCCCACAGAGCTAGGCGCGGACGGAAGAAGAGGCTCATCACCAGCACCACCAACACCAGCCCCATTAAGCCGTTATCCACCAGCATCTGCAGGCGGTCGCGAACGATACTGGTCGCATCTTGGGTCAGCGTCAGAGAGATACCCCCGTCGAATCGCCGCCGTTCCGCCTCAAGCAACGTGTCCAAAGACTCCTTGACCGTCAGGGCGTCGTCTCGCAGCGCCTTGCTCACCTCCAGCACCAGCGCCGGCTCACCGTTGAAGCGGATTCGCTCTTCAGCCTGCTCACCGGTCTCGGTGATGGTGGCCAGCTCGCCCAGGGTCAGCTCGCCGCCCCCGGCATCGGAGACCACWACCAGATCGGCCAGCTCAGCCAGAGAGCGGCGCTGGTCGGTGAAGCGCATAAGGATATCGCGGTCGGCGGTTTCCAGGGTGCCCAGTGGTAGGTCAAGGTTCTGACTGGCCACTCGACGTGCCAGCTCCCGCGCCGAGAGGCCGTGCTGGCCCAGTGCCTCGCGTGGCACTGCGACCTGCCACTGGCGCTGGGACCTCCCGTGGATCGCTACTTCAGCCACGCCAGGCAGCGTCATAATGCGCTCTTCCAAGCGCAGAGCGTAATCCTCGAGCTGGTGCATCGGCATATCCCCAGACACCGCCACAGCCGCCACCATGTCACTGCGATGAAGCTCCCGCACAACAGGGGAGTCGGCGCGGGCCGGCAGCTCGGTGATGGCGCTCACCTCGGTGTCGATCTCATTGAGGAAGCGAATGGCATCCCCCCCGGCTGACATGGTTGCCGTGGCACTGGCCAGGTTGTCCTGAGCCACACAGCTGAACTCGTCGAGAAATTCCACACCTTTAACGGCATCGTGCAGACGCCGACACACGGCGTCCTCGACGTCGGCGGCGCTCGCCCCGCGATAGACCACCTCCACAGACACTTCCACTGGGCGATAATCTGGGAAGGTCTCACGCTTGAGGTTGGGTGCGGCGAACAGCCCGGCAGCCAGCAGCAGCATTAGCAGCAGATTAGCGGCGGTGGGATGAGCGGCAAACCAGCGAATCATTGCCGTTCTCCTGACGTTACTTCACCCAGAGCCTGGGCGGTCAGACGTGCCTCTAGGGCCACGTCGCGGCGAGGCGCCAGCGCCATACCCTCGATGGCTGGTTGGAGATCGTCGACGATGACCCGCTCGCCCGGGGCGAGGCCCGATTCGATCACTGCCAGGTCTCCCTGCTTGAAGGCGACGGACACCGAGCGCCTGACCAGGCGAGCGTGCTCGTCAGCAAGGTAGACCTCACCTTGATGGAGGGCCGATGCGGGGACCACGAGTTGTGCTACGGGACTGCGTGCCGACAGGCGCACTCGTGTGTACATGTCGCGCTGTAGTGGCGGATGGTTAGGTGGCCGGGCATCGCGCCAAGGCTCCTCAACCCTTACGACTACTCGCACGGCGCGGGTGGCCGGGTCGAGGCCGCTGGCCACGCGCACAACCCGACCTTCCCAGCTAACCCCGGGTGCTCCGACCAGCTCCAGCTCTGCATCGATCGAGTCAAGATCGATGCGCTCACTCAGATCTAGGATGCCGGGATCGAGCTCGACCAGTGCCACACTGCCCAGGAGGCGTCGTACCATGCTGAAGGGAAGCCGTGCCTCCACCTCGGCAGCCGCCAGGCTATCCGCCTCAAACAACCGCTGACCCACACCCACGAACTGATGAAGCTCTACGTCCACCTCACCGAGACGCAGGTCATAGGGCGCCTCGAAGCGGGTATCCTCCAAGTCATGGCGAGCTTGGGCAAGCCGCACCGATACCCGCTCGCGCTGGGCTGGTAGCAAGGCCAAGGTATTCTCAAGAATGGCCACCGCCTGGCGCTGCCCCACAGCGCTGCGACGTTGAGCATCACGCTGAGAAATGGAGACAGCACCTGTGGCCGCCAGCCGCTCTATTCGTGAAAGCTCCTGCTCGGTAAAATCGAGTGCCTGGCGTTCCAAATCCAGCAAACGCCGGGTATTGGCCTCTTCTGCCTTGAGCTGATTCAACTCCGCCTCGGCCTCGGCGATAGCCAGCTCGTAGCGACTAGGGTCCAATGCCAGCAGCAAGGTACCTTCGTGCAGCAGGGTGCCGCTCTCCAGATGCGGGTGGCGCTCCACCACCCGGCCCGAGACGTTGGCAACGGATTGCCAGGTTTCGGCAGGGCGCGCCACGCCGTGACCACGTGCCTCAAGGCGAAACGCCAGTGGCTGCGCCTCGATCACTGCCACCACCTTGGGGGCAGGTGGTGAGTCACTGTGCTCGGGAACCTGCCGATTAACTACGAAGAAGACCAGAAGCGCCGCACCGATGGCGAGGCCAATGACTACCGCCAAAAAACGCCCCAAGCGTTGATTCAGGCCTGTCATCGGTACGCCCCTTGTGCTTTCTGGATACCATGACAGTAGAGGTGGAACGCCCCCTCGGCCTGCTCGACCATATGGTTCATATTGTCGAAAATCAGCGACTGCATGACCAGGCCTTGGATGGTGCCGATGAACTGCGTGGCGGCCATTTCGATATTCAGCTCTTGACGCAGTTCGTCAGCCTCCTGCGCCTCGTTCAACAATCTCTCGATCCGCTCACGGTAGAGAAACAGCAGCGAGCGAACCATACGTCTCGCCGGCGTCGGCCGGGCATGCTGCAGCTGCCCCATCATCAGCCGAGGCACGCCAGGATGCTCGACGATAAACGTGATATGGCCATGGAATATCGCCTCGAGCGCGGCCAGCGGGCTATTCGCCGAGGCAGCGGCCTTATCTAACAGTTTCATCACACGTTCGGTCACCCTGCCGATGACGGCCTCCCAGATCGCATCCTTGCTTGGAAAATGCCGGAACAACGCACCTTGGGTGACCCTCATGTGCTTGGCGATGCTGCCGGTGGTGATATTGGCTGGGTCATCCTGCGCGCTCAGGTCAATGACCGCGTCGACAGTGAGCTCCCGGCGCTCTTCGGCTGTCAAATTTCGTTTGTGAGTCATAACAAGTCATATAAGATAGTAATTAATTACTATCTTATGGCAACCTAGTCTACGACGCAACCAGATTCTGATTGAGGGCGTATTCGATACCTAATACATTTCACGCGATCCGTCAGAGACCTGCACTGCGCCCATCTAGTCGCTGATTGAGAGCTAAAGGCCGATCAGGCTGCAAGGTCATCGGCATGATATTCGTCACCAAGGCATTCAAGGATTCGCACGACCTGGCTGAATCGAATTTTTCATCAGCCTTTCGTGAACCCCTTTAGGGATGTGAAGCAGCAGCTGCTTTGAGGCACCCGCCTCAACCTTTCTTGCCAACCAGGAAGTACGGAGAGAACGAAGCTTGTACAGGTGTTCGTAAAACATCGGATACACCACATAATCCCGGTATCCATCACAAGTCCATAAGTCAACGCTCTACTGAGTTTACTTGATGTATTTTTAGTTGCCCGATTTTTGCTTTTCCAGTCGTTTGTGACGGTTAGAATTCTTAGGGATTAGATACGGTGGAACCGCTTTGCGCTCATGGTATAAGTGTCTAAGCGCAAGGATCGGGTGAGACAGTAACATTCTTGGACCAGCGTACCGCATGACCGTCTTCATCTCTTGCTTTTCTGCCTTCTTATAGCAGTGGATAGGACAACGATTGCAAGTCGGTTTGTCTTGACCATAAGGGCAACGATCCAACTTCACTTCTGCATAGTCTCTCAAATGTTGGCACGCTGAACAGAGCGACTTGCCCTGATGATGATCACGACAATAGATTTGTATCATGCATGAAACAGTTTTAAATTCTATTATAAGCTCACCGGTTAACCACTTTGAATCCATACCTTACACCTATAAAATAGTAGCAATAATAGCGGTAAGGCATAAGAAGGATGGTAACAGTAATAGCCTGCATTAAACCCTACTCCAAGCTTACCTTTTATTAATAATAATGTGATAAGACTACCCCGCCGCGCCATCTGTGCGTGCTTGACTCAGCATGGGGCCAAATCGTACCGCAAACCAGCCATAGCTTATCGTCCAAAGCAGTGCTGATGCAGCGACCAGCTCTAGGGTATAAACTGGCCAAAACCACATGCCAAACACACGCACTAATGCTGAAATCAACAAAGCATAAAACAACCAAGAAACAGCGGGGCCCTGATAAACATTACGCCCAGTATGCCCAAGCGTGACTCGTGCAATCATGGCCAGGATCACCCCACCTAAAGTGCCTATCGCAAAAAGATGCCAAATGAGGTTTGATGCCCAAGGGTTCATCACCAACGCTTTTAATATCAATCCAAGTGGTAAAAAGACATAAAATAGATGAAGCGAAAACAGCATCGGCACCTGGTAGGCTTTCCAGCCTTGCCAGCGATAGAGCCGAACACATTGAGCAATACCCGCTGTGAGCAGCAACCCACGCGCGACTATGTTATCAGTGCCGGACACCAAAGTGACGCCAATCAATAGCACAAACAGAGCGATAATCGCTCGCTCTAGCCACACAGGTGTGCTGGACACCTGTATACCCAACTTCTTCTCCGTAAAAAACGGGATCACACGGCCACCCATTACGCTAATAAGCAGCATGAACCACAACAAGGTACTGTGCCAAACTTGATTAATAGGTAGTGAGACTTCCCCTAGCTGTACGCCGTAAGACAATGCGTTAAGTAAGGCCGCCACCGCTAAAATAGGAATAAATAGGTAATTGCGCTGACGTTTAGTCACTACCACGCGATAACCCAACGACCATGCCACGCAGGCCATAAACAGGGTATCAAGTACAAGGCTCGCCCAAATCGGGACATCCACCCAGAAGCTCAACCGCGCCAACAGCCATAATGAAAAAATGACGAAAAGCTTCAGTCCTCGGGTTCCGGGCACACCCGTCCAGTTTTGCACCGCCGTCATTAAGAACCCACCGACAATTGCCATCGAAAAGCCAAACAGCATCTCATGAGCGTGCCACCACAGGGAGGGTACGCTCAGCGAAAAAAGGTTAGGATCAGTATAAAGCCCTGCCCAAACGGTAATGACAATGCACGAATAGAGCGCTCCAAAGAGAAAAAACGGCCGAAAACCAAGTCGAAATAGGGGTGGGATCCGATCCTCTTTTTGTTTATCCGTAACGTTTAACAACATAACCAAGCACTCCGTGAGTCAATCAGTTTCTCACCCTAGCACAAAAGAATGCTTCTCAATTGATGTCAAACAAGTCTAAAACAATTTAATGTGCTACAAAAAGTAGGGTTATTTTGATGGTTTATCGACCAAGCTACACATAAGTAAACCAAAGGGCTGGACGTCACCGGTGATAACCACAACAATTTGCTCATCACCTACCCGCGCAATATTTAAGCGGTACAGATACAGCTTAAGGAGGCCCATGACCAACCCATCTAGCACAAAGTTTGCGGTTCTCGGTGCCGCTCTGAATGGGATGAAGAAGTGATCGAGGACACCGGTCTACAAGCGGCGTATGACCACCAACTGCATGATGATGAGGGCGAGCCCTATCGCGGGATAGAAATAGAAGAAAAGACCAAAACAGCCGAAGCAGAGCGCATAGATGAAAACTAATTACAAAAATGTCATTTAGTACAGATATAAAGTTTAAACTTGATCACAGTTCAAACACAAACTATGCTTTTTACATACTGATATGTAATTTAGTTACACATAAGGAGCGTGTTATGTTATCAGCCATTAAGGAACTGTTTACCCCTCACAAAGACTATGCAGGTCGACACATTGATGCTGTTATCGACCGGTTAGCGGCGCAAACAGGGACAGAAGCCCATGCTTGGTCTTATCTCCGAGAGCAAGCTGTGTATGAGAATACATTAAACGGCATGCGTATTTACCCGCATGAGCTGAGAAAGTACGCGGCTTAAAACAGACTGCACTCAGGACACCAGCAGATTTTACGTCGTGTGGATGTGGGGTTCGTGCTAGACTCCACGCCATTCAGTGTCTCCACCCTTTTTATGGGTGGGCGCGCGTTCATTGTTTGTTGAGTTTGCCATGCCATTTAAAAAACTGGGGTTAAGCGCCCCGCTTTGCCAAGCCATTGCCCAACGCGGCTATACCATCCCCACGCCAATTCAAGCCAAAGCCATTCCGATCATCCAACAAGGCCATGATCTGATTGCCGCTGCGCAAACAGGTACCGGGAAAACCTCAAGTTTTATCTGGCCCATTATCGATAAGTTGTGTGCCGGTGAAGCGGGACGCAAAAAGCGCGCTCGCGCATTGGTGATTGCTCCAACAAGAGAGTTGGCCTTGCAAGTCGCCGAAAGCGCCCGCCAAGATACGCAGTTTACCGCGCTTAAAACCTTAGCGATGGTTGGCGGCATGGACGAGCAGGCACAAAAGCAAGCCTTGATCGAGGGCGTCGACATTTTGGTCGCTACCCCAGGACGTCTGCGGGATTTACTCAGCCAACGTGCCGTCTATCTAGATGAGGTGGAAGTGCTGGTGCTGGATGAAGCGGATCGCATGCTCGATATGGGCTTTATTGATGCGATTCAGAATATTCTAGATCGATTGCCGGCAAGCACGCAGTGCTTACTGTTTTCGGCCACGCTGTCTAATAAAGTGCGCGAGCTGGCCAAAGCGACCATTGGCGATGAAGGCAAAGAAATCAGCATTGCCGCACGAGATGCCTCGAAAGACAACATTACTCAGTGGTGTATTCCAGTCGATAAAGATAAGAAATCCGCACTGCTTAGTCATTTGGTTAAAGAGAATGGCTGGACGCAAGCGTTGATTTTTATCGAAACCAAACACGGCGCCGCCAAACTCGCTACCCAGCTGGAAAAACGGGGCATTGCCGCTGAAGCGTTTCATAGTGGACGCAGCCAAGCCGTGCGGACTCAATTGCTGGAAGACTTTAAAAATGGTGACATCCAATTTTTAATTGCCACCGGTGTCGCTGCTCGTGGCATTGATATTGAGTCGCTTGAGCGCGTAGTCAATTACGATCTACCCTTCCCAGCCGACGAGTACGTACACCGGATTGGTCGTACCGGCCGGGCCAGTGCTCAAGGCGAAGCGATTTCATTGGTATCAAAAGACAACACCAAAAACTTGCGCATGATTGAAGCACGTCTCGGGCACCCACTTGAACGTCGCATCATCGAAGGCTTTGAGCCCAAAAAGCCGGTGCCGCTGACTGCACCCAAATAAATGGCACGCATACAATGATTGCAATAAAAACGGCGAGCCTGGTGCTCGCCGTTTTCGTTTGTTTGCTTTATGTCTGAGTTAGCGTTTGCCAGAGTATCTGCCAAGCGTCTGGGCGCCGATAGTACTGGCTCACTGTGATGGCTTGCCATTGGCCGTTTTGCTCCACCAGCATGGATGGAAAACCGCGCAAGCCATGCGCTGCCATCAATTGACGGGTTTGATTCACCGCGGGCATCACGTCATTTTCGGCGCGATTCATCGCCTGTTGCCAAGCCTCTGCCTCTATCCTCATCTCACTGGCAAGCTCTGCGAGCGTGTCAGCATCATAGACGGAGCGACCTTGCTGATAATGGCCACGCTGGATGCGTTTCAGCATCTCTGCGCCCTGACTATCAAGTTGCTGAGCAGCGAGAATAGCTTGCGCGGTCATAAAGGAGTCCAAAATTACCGGCTGGTCGCTTGCTACGCGGTCAAGATAGGCTTGACCAAATGTCTGTCCGGTTTGATCGGCAATGGTTTGATCTGCCTTCAAAATGTGTTGACGAAAGCTGTCTTCAATCGGCGCACGCTCACGCATACCACCTGGATGAAGCTGCAAGTTAATCTCAGGGTTGTTACTCAGGCTTTCAATCAAGGTGGCGGCGCCGAAGCACCAGCCACACATTGGGTCAAATATATAGTGGACGTTTACCATTCCATCTCTCCCATGTGCACTTTCGCACCAATCTCCAAAGCCATCGGCAAACCCGCTTTCGGATATTTCGCTTGCATGGTTTTAATCAGCTCAGCACTGTCTTTGCTGTTGGCTTTCGCCTCGGCAAAGTCTTGCAAATACTGCTGGGCAAAGGTAATAGTGTCAGCGTTTAGTGCCGTGCCTGCTTTCATATGGCCTGGGATCACCATTTCAGGTTTCAGTGCTGCCATTTCTTGTAGTTGTGCGGCCCAACCTTCACGTGCGTGATCAGATTGTGCGTCTGCCATCCACAGGTGAACATTGCCATACACGGCGACGTTACCCAGGATCGCCTTGTTGGCTGGGATCCAAAGATACGGACGGTGAGCCAACTCGCCTTTCGCGCCGCGAATTTCAATCTTACGGCCGTCCAGTGTCAATGATGAACGGGTATAAGCTGCGGGCACCACGGGATTTTGCGGGGCATTGTCACCCATTTTTGGGGTCCAAAATGCCATTTTTCCGTCTAGTTTTTCTGCAATGGTGGCGCGCACAGCCGGTGTGGTGATCACTCTTGCGTCAGGGAACATGCCGTGCAGCACTTCCGCACCAAAGTAGTAATCAGGGTCGGCTTGGCTGATAAAGATGGTGGTCAGCGCTTTGCCGGAGTCCAGTACTTTGGCGGCAATGCGAAGCGCATCTGCTTTAGTAAAGCCAGTATCAACCACCATGGCTTCGGTTTCGCCGTACACCAAGGTTGAGTTTACGTGGAAGCTATTACCATCCGCGTTATACACGTCTAGGTTCAAGGGTTCAGCATTATTTGCTGCCATTGCGCTACCGGTCAGTAATAAAGAGGCGGCTAGGGTTTTTATCAATTTCATCGTCGTGCTCCATTGGGTTGCATTCGGTGTTGAGATGCTGCGCAGTTTACGGGCTCGACTTGTTCAGATATATAGCTAATAATTTACATCATTATTTCATAATTCGAGCATGTAAACGGATCGTATCGTGTTATGAACGACTAGCTCTTAAGCATAGATGAGATTGATATGGACACACTGACTGCCGCCCGCGTATTGATTGATGTAGCCCTTACGCAAAGTTTCACCGCCACTGCCGAGCGGCTCGAGATGTCGCGCCCCATGGTGACTCGCCATGTCGAAGCGCTGGAAGACTGGTTAGGCGTGCGTTTATTGCAGCGCACCACGCGCAAAGTATCGTTAACCTCCGCTGGCGAGCAAAGCTTGCCACAACTGGAGCAATGGGTTGAGCAAGCCAATGCCTTGACACAGCAATGGCAGCAAGAGGCGGGCTTGACTGGCAAAGTGCGGGTAGCAACCAGTATGTCGTTTGGTTTTGCGCAATTAATCCCCGCGGTAAAGCCCTTTATGGCCGCTCATCCCGGAGTCGATGTGGATATTGAGGTGCAAGATAAAGCGGTCGATTTGATTGCGGAACGGATTGATATTGCCATCCGTATTGCGTCCAACCCCGACCCTTCCTTAATTGGTCGCCCGATCGCCGCGTGTGATTCCGTCTTGGTGGCGGCACCGGATTATTTAGCCGCCCATGCACCAATCCGCTCACCAGACGATCTCACCGCGCATAGCTGTCTCAGTTACAAACAATTTGATCGGCCAATTTGGCATTTAGACAAAGGTGAGGAACACGCCGCAGTTGAGGTGCAAGGTAAGCTGTCTGCCAACGAGGCGACCACCTTACTCAGTGCCGCCATTCAGGGCATGGGCGTGAGCATGCAGCCAGTGTATTTGGCCCATAGTGCCATTGCGCGAGGTCAGCTGGAGGTGGTGCTCCCCGATTGGCAACCCAAAGCGATGGATATCTACGCCTTGTACCCGTCACGTCGCAACCAACCACCGGCGGTGCGCGCATTGCTAGATGCGCTGATTGCCCACTTCGCAGATAGCGAGTGGGCACCGGTTGCTATTTAGCCAGCAGAAAAGTTAAGTGAGAAAAGCTATTTAGTAAGAGAATAAGCGCGCCGGCTTAATCAGACGATTTTGCTTGCGCAGCATGATAACGCTGAGCTTTAACCAGCCATTTATCAAGTTGGTTGGCAAAGGCTTGTTTTTGCTGCGGGCCAAGCGGTGCGGGCCCGCCTGTGTGCACGCCGCTACTACGCATGGTTTCCATAAAATCACGGATATTGAGTCGGGCACGGATGTTTTCTTTGGTGAGCAATTCACCGCGGGTGTTAATTACCGTGACGCCTTTTTCAATCACTTCATCCGCTAAGGGAATATCTTGGGTGATCACCAAATCCCCGGCGACGGCATCGGCAACAATTTGGTTGTCCGCCACATCAAAGCCCTTTTCTACCTGACGTGCGCTGGCATAGGGCGACGGCGGCAAACGAATAAATTGGTTGGCTACAAAGGTGGCTTGAATCTGTGTTCGGTGTGCCGCACGAACAATCATCTCGCGCATCGCGACCGGACAAGCGTCCGCATCTACCCATATTTGCATGCTGGCTCTCTTAGCTTTTGCGTCAATGCCTGCATTAAACCGCATCATCTTTATAAAAGCCAAAAAAAAGCGCCGACAATTCGGCGCTTTCATCAGGAAAGTATGAGATGACTTACTTTAACAACGCCAATACCGCATTGACGCACGCTTCAGACGATACTGGGTTTTGCCCAGTGACTAGGTTGCCATCGGTGACCACAAATGAGGTAAAATCATCCGCTTTTTCGTACATACCACCGTTTTCTTTGAGCATATCTTCCACTAAGAAAGGAACGACCTCGGTTAAGCCAACAGCGGCTTCTTCGCCATTGGTAAAACCAGTGACTCGCTTGCCCTTTACTAACGGCTCGTCGCGATCTGAACGAGTATGGCGGAATACAGCCGGGCCATGACACACCGCACCGACAGGTTTGCCCTGGTAATAGAAGGTTTCGATCAATTGACGCGAGGTTGGATCTTCCGCCAAGTCCCACAATGGACCATGGCCGCCGGGATAGAAAATGGCGTCATATTCGTAAGCATTAATATCACTTAGCTTGACGGTATTATTAACCATGTCTTGTAGCTCAGCGTCTCCGTCAAAACGACGTGTTGAATCAGCCTGCGCATCTTCCGCCTCGCTATTCGGATCAATCGGTGCCTTGCCGCCTTTGGGACTGGCGACAACAATGCTTGCGCCGGCATCTTTAAACGCGTAATAAGGGGTCGTGAACTCTTCAAGCCAAAAGCCTGTCTGGTGACCCGTATCGCCCATGGCATCGTGGGATGTTAGCACCATCAAAATTTTATGTTGTTGCATCATCGCTCCTTCTTGTCACGCGTTTGGATGATATTTCATTCATTTACTCTGTATTGTCATTAGCTAGACTAACAGGCCAAAGAGGTAAACGTAATGGGTACCCGCTTAGATCAATACAATCAATTGACGGTTTATTTACTTTCCTAGTCTAACGCTGACCTAATACTAGCTCAGGAATGACAGCCTAACCTGCGCATTGCCTACAATAGTTTCATCCATTGCAGGCCATCGCCCGCATCGTTTCAGACTTAACATCGATACAATGAGGTCAACATGAAAAAAACATACCTACTCGCCCCTCTCGCACTCGTCGCCGTTTTAGTTGGCTGTGAACAACAAACAAACGACCCTCAAGAGGGAAAGTCGCAAGTCGAATCTAGCGTAGAAAACGCCCAAACTGCAGTAAAAGAAGGCACCGAACAAGCATTAGACAGTGCGGAAACGGCTATCGACAACGCTGAGGACACGGTTTATGAAATGGCCGATCACCACAACGCCAAAACCTCGCTGGACTGGGATGGTACCTACCAAGGCGTGATCCCTTGCGCCGATTGTGAAGGTATTGATACCACACTGACGCTTAACCAAGACAATACCTACGTTCTTAGCAAAACTTACTTGGGTAAACAGGGAGAAGCATTCAAGGAAGAAGGTTCTTTTTCCTGGGATCAAACAGGCAGCGTTGTGGTTCTTGAAGGCTTAACTGATAGCCCGAATCAATTCTTCGTGGCCGAAAACCAAGTTATTATGCAAGACATGAATGGCGAGACCATCAACGGCGATCTCGCTGATATGTACAAATTGAAAAAGCAGTAATGCGTCGAGCGCCTTATCGCTCACAACAAGCGGTAGGGCGTATTTTTTCTCCTTTAGCCCTAGAATGACGCGCTCTCGCTGTTTTTTCTATCTTAATGCCGCGATTCACTCTCTTTTCTCCCCCACTGTTCGCACAATTTGTCATTTTAAGTGACAAATTTGTTGCCAATAAAACTTGACGATATTTCACTCTATGGTTTAACACTTAAATAGAGGCGAAACAAAACCTTATCCGGTTGGTGGTAAAAGCTCATATAAGAGAGCTGGACGCGGCAACCTGACACTACCTAGATTAGGACTGCGCACCAAACGAAAGCCTTCTCCGTTTGTTCGATAACGTGACCGAAAAACGGCACCTTTCTGCACCGGTAATCGTGCTTGATCCAAGTTCGATTACCGGTCAGTAGTACGTTTTATAAGCACCACCGTCGTGGGATTGAACAGGAGTCAGCGTATGAGCGACGTTGTATTGAAGTTTTCATACGAAGAATACAGCGCCCGTTTAGCCAAGGTCCGCTATGCCATGGAAGAGAACGATATCGATACCTTGCTGGTACACGATCCATCGAATATGGCGTGGCTGACAGGCTATGATGGCTGGTCTTTTTATGTGCCCCAGTGTGTCGTGATTGGTTCGACCGGCGATCCGTTATGGTTTGGTCGTATCCAAGACGCCAATGGTGCGCTGCGGACTGTTTATATGAGCGCTGAATGCATCACCTATTACCCTGACCACTATGTCATGAATCCACCGCTCCATCCTATGGAGTACCTTTGCAATTATGTCCTGGCAGAAAACTACTGGGATCGCGGCCGGATTGGGGTAGAAAAAGATAATTATTACTTCAGTGCCACCGCGTTCGAATCCCTCAAAGAAAATCTACCGATGGCAACCCTGGTGGACACCACTGGGCTAGTTAACTGGTGTCGCGCGGTCAAATCTAATCAAGAACTCACGTATATGCACACCGCTGCACGTATTGTGGAGAATATGCACCGCGTGGCCTTTGAGATGATAGAGCCCGGCCTGCCCAAACATTTATTGGTAGCCGAAATCAATAAACACGCGGTCGTCGGTCATGATGGTCACTTTGGCGATTACGCCGCTATTGTGCCTATGTTGCCATCTGGCGGCGATGCGGCAGCGCCTCACTTAACCTGGGATGACCGCCCATTTAAGCGTGGTGAGGGGACATTTTTTGAAATCGCTGGCGTGCATCGTCGCTATCACTGCCCGTTGTCACGCACCATCTTTTTGGGTGAACCTGGCGATGAGTTCAAACGCGCTGATGAAGCGCTACAAGCAGGACTTGAAGCCGGTCTCGCGGTTGCCAAACCGGGTAATACCTGTGGCGACATAGCCAATGCCCTTAACGACGCACTATTGCGGTACGGGTTCGATCGTGAAGGGGCGCGCTGTGGCTATCCTATCGGGCTAAGTTATCCTCCTGACTGGGGCGAGCGCACCATGAGCTTGCGCCCGAGTGATCAAACGATCCTGCGCGAAGGCATGACCTTCCACTTCATGCCTGGGCTTTGGATGAAAGATTGGGGGATAGAAACGACCGAGAGCATCATTATCACTCAAGAAGGGGCACAAACCTTGTGTGACTTGCCACGGCAGCTATTTGTAAAACATTAGTTGTAAAACACTGGCGTTTCGTGGATAGGTGCTACACTCATAACATCATGATTTAAAATCACTCTTATAGACTTGGCACCTAGGCCGCCAACGGTGAAAAACGTCAAGCGGTCGCCACGTCCAAGACTGCAGCGAGAGTGACAACGGTTATAGCAAGGAGCAGTTATGGAGCCAACAGCCATTGAAGCCACAGTCGATTTTCACGCGGACGGTGTACAACATGGATTTCTCAAACTGCCCCATTCCCACGATCAATCCGCTTGGGGCTGTGTGACGATTCCCATTACCGTGATTAAAAATGGTGAAGGTAAAACTGCGTTGCTCACTGGCGGCAACCACGGGGATGAGTATGAAGGTATTACGGCATTACTCAATACATGCCATCAGCTTATACCAAGCAACATTAAAGGTCGGGTGATTATTTTACCCATGATGAATGCCCCTGCGGTAACAGCAGGCACACGCACATCACCTTGGGATCAAGGCAACATGAACCGTGCCTTCCCAGGCTCCCCGACCGGCAGTGTCACCGAGCAAATTGCGGACTATTTTACCCGTTATTTGATCCCGCAATGTGATACCGCCTTAGATATTCACTCAGGCGGTAAAACCTTAGATCTTATTCCCTATGCCGCCTCACATCGGTTAGAAAACCTGCAACAAGCCGATGCCTGTGCTGAGGGGGCTCGCCTATTTGGGGCGCCGTATCAAGTGCAAACCACCGAAATGGACGCCACCAGCATGTACGACACTGCCGTCGAGCAACAAGGCAAAGTGTTTGTCACCACCGAGCTGGGTGGCGGCGGCACCAGTACCCCTGAATCGATCGCGCTTACCCAACGCGGCATTCATAATTTTTTAGTGTTTTCAGGTATTTTACAAGACGACTATCGCCATCCACCGGCCACGCCCGTCAAGCTCGAACTGCCCGATAAACACTGCTATGTACAAAGTGAGCATGCCGGCATTATTGAGTTCTGTGTACACTTGGGCGATAGCATCAAGCAAGGGGATTTGATTGGTAAAGTGCATAATATCGAGCGTACTGGCACCGAACCCGTTCCCTACTATGCCGAACGCGATGGCATTTTACTGGCCAAACGCCATCTCGGGCGGATTTATATCGGTGATACCTTTGCAGTCATTGCCGAACCTGTATGACGGAGGTGAGATGAAGCTCGACAAATTTGACATCAAAATCCTACACATACTGCAGCAAGATGGGCGCATCACCAAGTCGAACCTCGCGCACGCCATCAACCTATCCGTAAGCCCTTGTTGGGAAAGAGTAAAACGGCTCGAGCAAGCGGGCGTCATTGAAGGCTACGGCGCGCGTATTAACCCTGATGCCGTGATCAAGCTCAATACCGTATTAGTTGAAATCACCCTCGGCCAACATGATGTGCAGAGCTTTCAACGCTTTGAGCGCGCCATGCAAGCTTGTGACGATGTCAAAGAATGCTGGGCCACAGGCGGCGGGATTGACTATATCGTTCGGCTTGGCGTCACCGATATCGACTACTATCAACGCTTGATAGACCGGTGGCTTACTGATGATCTTGGTATTAAACAGTACTACACCTATATCGTCACCAAACAAGTGAAACATCCCGCCCTCACGCTCCCGCTCGAGGCTCCTGACACCGCCGCGAATGGATAAGCCTGCAGAAAATTTTATTCGGTAAAAGGTAGGGTTCAGAAAAAAACACCGTTTTATCGTCATCTAACAAAAAACCTCTTTTCGATAAGTTGCATACAGTAAGAGTAAGCAAACGCTGATAGGCAGCGTGGCGATTTTGTCAGAGGAGGGAGTATGACCGTATTCCAATCACGTGATCTTCACTACACAGGATCAGCGGCCAATACACTACGTCACGATGCGACCGGTAAAGCAAGCGCCGATGTGCTCGCGTATCTTGACGATCAGCGCCTATTTCGGCAACTGGCGTATTGCAATGGCAAATGGGTCAATGGCGAGTCCGATACGCCAGTTTTAAACCCCGCAACCGGCGAAGTATTGGGCTACACCGCTGCCTTGAGTGCCGCACAAGTGAACCAAACCATTGATGATGCCGAAGCGGCTTTTCACCTGTGGCGCGCCGAGTCAGCTGAAACGCGAGCAAAACGGCTAATGCAGTGGCACGATCTGATCATGGAAAATCAACACGATCTTGCTCACCTCATGGTGCTCGAACAAGGCAAAACCTTGCGCGATGCCGAGGGCGAGGTGGAGTACGGGGCCTCATTCATTCACTGGTTTGCTGAAGAGGCTAAGCGGGTATATGGCGACACCATGCCTAGCCATATCCCCAACGCACATCTAGCCACATTGCGTGAGCCCATCGGTGTTGCGGCGTTGATCACGCCATGGAACTTTCCCAATGCCATGATCACGCGCAAAGCCGTTGCCGCACTCGCCATTGGCTGCAGCGTGATAGTTAAACCCGCAGAAGAAACGCCCTTCTCTGCACTCGCATTGGCCGAGCTTGCAGAGCGTGCGGGGATCCCTGCCGGCGTGTTTAATGTCATTTTAGGCGATCCTCCCATGGTCTCAGCACAATTGTGTCAAAGTGAAAAAGTCAAAGCGCTCAGCTTTACCGGCTCTACCCGTGTTGGCCGGCTACTGCTAGAACAAAGCGCCCAAACCGTAAAAAAATGCGCCATGGAGCTTGGGGGAAATGCGCCTTTTATCGTGCTGCCTGATATGGATATTCAACAAGCCGCTCGCGCCGCTATCGATGCAAAATTCCAAACGTCAGGCCAAGATTGCCTGGCGGCGAATAAAATTTTAGTGCCACGTGACAAACATCAAGCGTTCGTCGATGCCTTTGCCGCACTGATGGATGAACTTGAAGTAGGCAATGGTCTATTGCCAAGCACAGACATTGGCCCATTAATTTCACGCCGTGCGGTCGAGAAAGCGCAATCGCTCGTCGATGATGCCATTGCCAAAGGGGCAACTGTGATGGGCGGCAAATTAAATCCCAACCTGGGTGAGAACTTCTTTGCGCCTACGCTTATCACCAAGGTGACGTCGGAGATGTTGGTCTATCAAGAAGAAACTTTCTGTCCCGTCGCTGCTGTGATTGCCTACGATGACTTAGACGAAGCCATCGCCATGGGCAACGATACCGAATATGGCTTATCAGCGTATGTGTATGGCCATGATATTCGAGATATTTGGCGCTGTCTGCGCGGCTTAGAAGTCGGGATGGTCAGTGTCAATTCAGTGAAAATGACCGGCCACCCGATTCCATTTGGTGGCGTCAAGCAGTCGGGCTTAGGCCGAGAAGGAAGCCGTTACGGCATCGACGAATTTAGTGAAATCAAATACTACTGTTTAGGTGGCCTACCCACGGTAAGCGGCAGTTAATTCAGGTTTGCTGACGGATAAGGAGACTGATCATGCGTCCAGAAACAAAAGCGTTGCTAGAAAAAGACAGAAATACCGTGTTCCATCCCTCTACGCACCTCAAGCAGTATGCGCATGGCGAAATGCCTGGCCGAGTGATCGCGTCAGGTAAAGGGATCCGGATCACCGATTCTGAAGGCGTTGAGCTGATTGACGGCTTCGCGGGCTTGTATTGCGTGAATATCGGCTATGGCCGTGAAGAAATGGCAGAAGCCATCTACGAGCAAGCGAAAAAGCTCGCCTACTACCATACCTATGTTGGCCACACCAATGAGGCTTTGGTGACCTTATCAGACCGCTTAATCAACATGGCGCCTGGCATGAGTAAGGTGTACTACGGTATGTCGGGGAGTGATGCCAATGAAACCCAGCTTAAAATTGTTTGGTATTACAATAACGCCCGCGGTAAACCCGAGAAAAAGAAAATTATCTCACGCGACCGGGGCTACCATGGCTCTAGTGTGGCGTCCGGCTCACTAACCGGCCTGCCTTTGTTCCATGCGCACTTTGATTTACCGATTGAACGCATCAAACACACGATGGCGCCCTACTACTATCGCCGTGAAGACAGTGGTATGACAGAGCCAGAGTTCGCACAACACTGCGCGGATAAACTGGAAAAAATGATCTTGGCTGAAGGCCCCGATACCGTCGCCGCCATGATTGCCGAACCTGTACTCGGCACCGGTGGTATCGTACCGCCCCCCGAGGGCTACTGGGCGGCCATTCGTAAAGTGCTGGATAAATATGACGTACTGCTGATCGCCGATGAAGTGGTGTGTGGCTTTGGCCGAATTGGCAGTGATTTTGGATCGATTTATTACGACATGAAACCCGATCTTATCACAGTCGCCAAAGGGCTAACGTCTGCGTATCAGCCACTGTCTGGGGTTATGGTTGGGCATCGCGTCTGGGAGGTGCTTGAAGATGGTACCGATACGTGGGGCGCCATTGGTCATGGCTATACCTACTCTGGGCATCCATTGGGCGCCGCGGCAGCACTGTGTAATCTTGATATCATTGAACGCGAGAATCTGACTCAGAACGCCGCAACCACGGGCGAATATCTGCAAATGAAAATGAAAGCCGCCTTTGCCGATCACCCATTAATTGGCGATAGCCGCGGAGTGGGGTTACTGCATGCGCTGGAATTCTCGCCTGACCGCGCCCATCGCAGTCACTTTGATCCCAGCCTAAAAGTGGGGCCACAAGTGGCGGCTGCGTGTTTAGAGCAAGGGCTAATTGCGCGTGCGATGCCACATGGCGATATTCTCGGCTTTGCACCCCCACTGGTGGTGACGCCCAATGAAGTGGACGATATCGTCGCAAAAGCCAAAGTGGCGGTCGATAGGGTAATGGATAAACTGGTCACCAGCGGGCAATGGCAACCTAAATAGCACCTCCCGAGGAAGGCCTGATATAAAAAAAGCGCCGACATTCGGCGCTTTTTCTTTAAGCTATGTATGACGCCATTAATTGGCCGTCGCAGGCTCTAGCGCCAGGTTCGCTTCTTTTTCTTTTTGCATCCGCATCACGGCTATTGGGCCGGTGATAAAGGTAAATGCAATCAAGAAAGACACAGGCACTGCAGTGATCACAATGAACGACTGGAGCGCGTTCAAACCACCGTCTCCGGCGAGCAGAAGCACACCAGCGACCACGCCCATCACAATCGCCCAGAACAGGCGATGTTTACGGGTTGGTTGGTTATCACCAGACACAGCCATCGCAATCGAATACGCCATTGAATCGCCAGTGGTTGCCACAAACGTCGTGGTAAGCAACATAAACGCTGGGATCAGAATCACGCTGTAAGGCAGCTGTGACAGTGACGCAATCAAAATCGCGGGTAAGCCGGCATCCGCCATGGGCCCAGAAATACTACCGGGTGATTGCAACTCATAGAAGATACCGGTACCGCCCAATACTGAGAACCAGAAGTTAGTGGCAATTGGGGCACAAATCGCAACAGCGAAAATTAGCTCACGAATCGAACGGCCTTTAGAAATGCGCGCAATGAAGATAGCCATCATCGGAGCAAAACCAATAAACCAGCCCCAGAAGAACCAGGTCCACCATGCGTTCCAGCCACCATTATCGGTATTCAGTGCGAGAGTATGCATGTTGTTCAGGTAGTAGCTAAAGCCCGAGCCAAATTGCTCAAAGATAAAGCCGGTAGGACCGAGCACGATAACCGCACCAAGTAACACTGCGGCGCCGATAACGTTCATACGGCTCAGCCATTGCAAACCTTTATCCATACCGGTAAACGCAGAGATGGAATAAATAGCCACGACAGCAGCCAAGATCAGCATTTGCATCGGCATGGTATTTTCAATGCCCACAAAGCTTTCCAAGCTATAACCCAACTGGGTTGCTAAGAAGCCAATTGGACCAATGGTTCCGGCAGCTACGGCAATGATCGAACAAGCGTCGATCACAGAGCCAAGCCAGTGATTTTCTAGCTTGTCACCGAGCAAAGGGTACAAGAGTGCACGAGGACGCAAGCGTACGCCTGCCTGGTGGTGCGCATACATCAGTACAATCGTCGCCAAGGTGCCTAATACCGCCCAGGCTAAGAAGCCCCAGTGGAAAAAGCTTTGGCTTAACGCAGGGGCGACGGTCTCCATCACACCCGCTTCCATCTCACCCAGTGCTGGTGGTGGCGTCATGAAGTGATAGATAGGCTCAGCCGCTGACCAAAAGACACCACCGCCGGCAAGCAGGGTACACATGATCATCGCAACCCAACGAAAACGGCTCATTGAGACGGTATCGGTGGCGCCAAGTTTCAATTTACCAAATTTACTGCCGCCAATAGCTAGCGCCAATACGAAATTGATGACCATTAGCCACTGCCACCAATAACCAAAAAGGTTGGCAGACTCAGAGAATAGAGACTGGATCACAGAGGAAAAGTGTTTTAGGTCAAACAGGGCAAAGGCAAGAAATACAGCGACAAAGCCGATAGTAAATACGGCAACAAGTCGGTCGTTATTTTGTGTAGATTTAAGCATTAGTTCGCTCACAAGGTGTGTGAGGGATGGGACTCTATCAGTGTGGCGAATGAATGACCAGAACAAATTGACTCATAGGGATGGAATAGAAACCGTGACAGACATCACTTATTCAGATTTGGCGGGGGCTGAATAGGTTTATGACATTTTTATTAAATGCACAAAAAGCCACCAGCTTGTGRCCTATCAAGCTGGTTCTGCGCTTTTTTGTTTTTTCGTCGTCTTACCTGTCTCTAGGATTTTTTTATGCAACACTATCGTCGCGCGATACAGTTTGGGGTGAACTTGTGCATCGCCTCTTTTAGCACGGTTGCAGGTAGAAATCACCGCAGCAGTAATACAAGCCGCCACTTTTAACTGCCCAAGCTGGTAGGCATAGCTAGCGACTTTAACTGCCATAAAGACGGATTGATCGCTGTGCTTATAGTTACGTACCGCGAACTTCTCAAAGCGGAGAAAATCCTTGTGATAACTTTTGAGGATCCGATTGATGTGGCGATCATAGTAATTTTTGTATTTGGCGTAGCTCCCTTTCGGATTACTCGCCACGATGTCTCTCACCCAGACAGACGCTTGCAGCTGTTCTTTTTCAAATAAGCCACTCAGCCAGGCAAACATATAACCTCCCTACTGCTAGCTTAGCCGCTTTATTCTACTTAATTTGCGCGACTAATCTATCAAAAGAAAGTGCTAAGTGGTTGAGTGGCGGTAATTTAACCAGCAGTAAGAATGGCTGTTCAGGCTTGGGTATTGATGGTGATGGTATACGTCGCATCACCTACAGGTAGCATATGGAGGATCTGCTCTCCTAACTCTGGATGACTGAGCAAATAATTTCCCTGAGGAAAGCGCGTGTCTTCTGGACCTTTTAATACCAAACTGAAATTCTCGACGTAATGGTCGTTTACTTCATCGCCATGACCAGGATGGGTATCAACACGAACAAGCGTCATAGCATATTCAGTATCTGTTCCGTCAATAAGCGTAATCGACTGATCGATCAACTCACTGACATGCTGACAAGATAGTACATTCATCGGCCCTCCCGCGTTCCGTTACTGCGTATTTACGCCTTTTCTCTCTCACCATCAAGATTAGAAGAAAAATTCGACAATGCACAACAGCTTAGTGCTTTTCGGACTTAAAATACGGGAAATATCACTCAGGCTGGGTGATGTTGCGTTAAATCCCCTTGCCGTATCCCCTGATAAAAAAATCACACACAACACTAGACGACCGGTCTAATCTTCATTATGCTACACCACATGAAATCAAGTAGCACATTAGAACACACCAGCCACAACGCTACCCACCAGCATTTACTGGATACGGGTGTTAATGTAATGGCGCAGTTTGGCTTTAGTGGTGTGGGTCTTAGCGCAATACTGAAACAAGCCGGCGTCCCGAAAGGGTCGTTTTACCATTACTTTGCTTCAAAAGAGCAATTTGGTCAGGCGGTATTGCAGCACTATTTTTCGCGTTATTTAGCGGAAGTAAACAGTTTGCTGTCAGACACTACGCTGCCGCCTATTACGCGAGTTCATCGCTACTTTACCCTTTGGCAGGCCCAGTACTGCAGTATGGATCCCGTTCAAACTTGCTTGGTCGTTAAGCTAAGCGCTGAGGTGGCAGATCTTTCCGAGCCCATGCGGCTTGCGTTGCGTGATGGCACCGACAAACTGATTGGTAGCTTAGCGAGTACACTCGCGCTCGACGAAAGCAGCTTTAACCATGACAACGCCTTAACCACCGCGACGACGCTTTACCAGCTATGGTTAGGGGCAACACTGCTAACAAAACTGCACCGTAATGACAGCCATCTAGCGCAGGCGATGACCATTACGCAACAAAAAATCGGCTTGGCTGACTAGTATAAAAGTCAAACGAACAAACGCAGCATACGAGGAACAACGATGAGGTGCTAATGAGCATTTCATTTCCGGTTTTTTGATAAAACCAGTATTTCAATAAAACCCGCCAAGGCGGGTTTTAAATAAACGCTAACTAGACGACCGGTCTAATCAAACGAGAAGACTGATTGACTGACAACAATGAAAAGGAAGGATGAGTAATGAACAACTTTGAGTTCTACAATCCCACACGTATCGTTTTTGGCGAAGGTAAAATTGCCGAGCTGGATCGGCTCATCCCAGCCGCAGCAAAAGTTTTGGTTCTTTTCGGTGGCCAGAGTGCACGCAAAACCGGCACCTTAGGTGAAGTTGAACAAGCACTTGGCGAGCGTCAATTTGGCCTGTTCAGTGGTATTGAGCCTAACCCACGCTACGACACGCTAATGAAAGCGGTCGAAAAAGTGCGTGAAGAAGGCTACGACTATCTGCTCGCTGTCGGCGGTGGATCAGTGATCGACGGCACCAAATTTGTTGCAGCAGCAGCGAAATACGATGGCGATGCATGGGACATTCTCACCAGCATGGGCAGCAAAATCGAAGCCGCACTGCCATTTGGCACCGTGCTCACCTTGCCTGCTACTGGCTCAGAAATGAACAAGGGCTCGGTGGTCAATCGCGAGTCAATGCAAGCGAAATTGCCGTTTATGAGCGAATTGGTGTTTCCACAATTCTCAGTGTTGGATCCGGTAAAAACCTATACCTTACCTATCCGTCAAGTCGGCAACGGTGCCGTTGATGCGTTTGTTCACGTGGTTGAGCAATACCTCACTTATCCAGCTAACGCGCCGGTACAAGACAGATTCGCCGAAGGCCTGCTACAAACCTTGATCGAGCTTGGCCCACAAGCGCTGGAAACCCCGGAAGATTACAACATCCGTGCCAGCTTGATGTGGACCGCGACCCTCGCGCTGAATGGTTTGATTGGCGTGGGTGTACCACAAGATTGGTCAACCCATATGCTTGGTCACGAGCTGACTGCCCAACATGGTTTGGACCATGCACAAACCCTCGCGGTTGTGTTGCCGGCAATGTTGAATGAGAAGTTTGAGCAAAAACAAGCCAAGCTCGCACAATTTGCTGAGCGTGTCTGGCATATTGAGCAAGGCAGCGAAGCAGAAAAGGCTCAACAAGCGATTGAGAAAACCCGCGATTTCTTTGAGCGCATGAACGTGAAAACACGCATGAGCGACTATGACTTGGACGAAAGCGCGATTGAACCATTGATTGAAAGCTTAACTCAACACGGCATGACTCAGCTCGGTGAGCACGGCGATGTGACCCCGGATGTTTGCCGCCGCGTGCTGCAAGCCGCGCTTTAATTCCCGTACTGAATAAGGGAGGACACACATGTCATCACCAATGAACCAACGTTTTGTTCTTGCATCGCGCCCCGTAGGGGCGCCTACTGCAGAGAACTTTCGCTTAGAAGAAGTGGATATTCCTGCTCTCGGCAACCATGACGTCTTAATTGAAAACCACCACTTATCTATCGACCCATACATGCGCGGTCGTATGAGTGATGCAAAATCGTACGCCGAGCCAGTGGCAATTGATGGCCTAATGGTCGGTGCCACCGTGGGTAAAGTGCTGGAGTCTAACCATGCCGATTACCAGTCGGGTGATTGGGTACTCGCTTACAAAGGCTGGGAAACGCATTCAGTTGTAAACGGCGATACGCTGATCAAACTCAATCCGGATCTGGCGCCGGTTTCTTACGCGCTCGGCATCTTAGGGATGCCAGGCTTTACCGCTTACATGGGTTTACTAGATATTGGCCAACCCAAAGAAGGTGAAACCCTCGTGGTAGCAGCGGCAACCGGTCCCGTCGGCGCAACTGTTGCGCAAATTGGTAAGCTAAAAGGTTGCCACGTAGTAGCGATTGCCGGTGGCGAAGAAAAATGCCAATACGCACGTGAAAACCTCAACGTTGACGCGTGTATCGACCACAAAGCAGACAACTTTGCCGAGCAACTCGCTGAAGCCTGCCCTCAAGGCATTGATATCTACTTTGAAAACGTCGGGGGCAAAGTGTTTGATGGTGTAATGCCACTGCTCAACACCGGTGCTCGCATTCCAGTGTGTGGATTGGTGTCACAGTACAACAACACTGCCTTGCCCGATGGCCCAGATCGCCTCTCACAGTTGATGGGCACCATCTTGGTTAAGCGCTTAACCATCAAAGGTTTTATTATCTTTGATGACTATGCGCACCGCTACCCTGAGTTCGCGCATGATATGGCCAAATGGGTCGGCGAAGGCCAAATCCATTACCGTGAACACGCGGTGGATGGCTTTGAGCAAGCGCCGCAAGCACTGATTGATGTGCTAGAAGGCCGTAACTTCGGCAAGATGGTCGTCAATATTAAGTAAAGCTCGCACGCTTTATTTCGCAATACCGAAAACCCTGCCTCCCCCTTAGCGATGGATCGCTAAGGGGGTTTTTATATGCTTTTTACGTGTACTTTTTCACATATGCTTTTTTCTCGCCACATAAATGCGCACTAAGGGCTACAATGATGGGAGATGGCTTAATCATCATTGCTGAGCTTAGATAATACTGGCAGTAATAGGCGATCTGTGCGCACGGCAGCCAGTCGAGAAGAAAGGATGTATCTCCAATGCCCACTCCTACGATCCGTCACCAAATCGCTTTCGGTCTCGCGCTTGTTCTCGTCATGGCGCTACTCACAATCTTTGCGGTGGTCGAATGGAAAGTAAAGCCCGATCTGATTGACCAGCGACACCAAAAAATCGCCATAAGTCAGCATAGCCTCCTGGACTTGCTCGATGCCAAACTCGGACAGATCGAACTGTTAACCAGTACGATCGCCTTAAAGAGCGCCAACCTTCCCAAAGACGAAGCGCTATTCCGCAGCCTCTTTCCCCCGCTCTTTAACAATCATGGCGATCCCACGATTGCCGGTGGGGGGATCTGGCCGGAGCCCAATACCTTCACTCCGGGCGTAGAACGACGTAGTTTCTTTTGGGGTCGCACAGGACCCAATATGGAATACTATGATGATTACAACGACCCTGATGGCAAGGGCTACCACAATGAACGCTGGTACCTAGCAGGAAAACAAGCACCTATCGATCGCTGCCATTGGTCCAACGCTTATATCGACCCGTTTACCAAAGAATCCATGATTACCTGTACCGTGCCTATGAAAGAAAACGATCGCTTTGTTGGGGTGGCAACGGTCGACATGAAGCTGAGCGGCATTGCCGACATTCTGTCTCGTTATGGCAAAGAAAACGATGGCTATGTGTTCGCCTTGGACGCTGATAACAAAGCGATAAGCTTCCCCGAAGTAGCGGTAAGATTTAATCCTTATCGAAATACGCTGCGAACGGTTACCGAGTTAGAGCAAGCGCTCCCTTGGCTACAAGAAGCGTTGCAGGCAAGCCAATCTCTCCAAGACAGTCAACTGATCACGATAAAGAACGACGGCGTGCTAAACGAAGCCGCTTATGTTCATATTATTAAATACCCTCAAACCGATTGGGTGATCGGCCTCGTCGTGCCCAAAAGCAAAATGACAGCGGCTGCCGATAGCATGGGACTATTCCTGATGTTCGCCATTGGCGGGCTGTTGCTCGTTGTGGGTATTATCGCTGCGATTACCGCTCGCAACCTATTAGGTAAAATTCAACAGACCACCCAGCAAATCTGGGAGCTCATTGAGGGTGAAACCACCCAAGAGTTGGCGGTAGGTAAGATGAACGAGGTAGGCGAATTGCGCCAAGCCGTTAACGCGTACGGTGAAAAACTCAAGTCACTACTTAGACGACTCGAGGCGATTCAAGAGGAATTGGTTCAGAATGAAAAGTTGTCATCACTCGGCTCGTTGGTCTCTGGCGTAGCGCATGAGTTGAATACTCCCATCGGTAACGCCCGGATGTCTTCCACCTCGATACTCGATACCAAACACGAATTCGTTCACAAACTCGAGCAGCCAATCACCCGCGACGACCTCGATCAGTTTCTCAACCATGTTGAAGACGGGACACGTATTATTGAACGTAATATGTTGCGAGCCTCCGAATTAATTCGTGCCTTTAAGCAACTCGCGGTGGATCAAACCAGTGACCACAGACGCGACTTTGAACTACATCTGTTGATGAACGAAGTCCTGCTCTCTATGCGACCGACACTTCAGCGCGCGCCGCACCAGCTCGAAGTCGCTATTCCAGAAGGCATTCTGCTCAACAGCTACCCGGGCGCACTCACCCAAACGTTGATCAACTTAATCAATAATGCGTTAATTCACGCGTTTATCGGGCGTGATGCCGGGAACATACACATCACAGCCACCATGGCGACAACCGAGAGTGTGAGTATCCGCGTACATGATGATGGCGCAGGGATGACGCCCGAGGTACAAAAACGCATTTTTGATCCCTTTTACACTACCCGACTCGGGCAAGGTGGGTCGGGGCTTGGCTTACATATCACCTTCAACCTCGTCACCGGCATCCTCGGTGGTCGCATTGAGGTACAAAGTGAGCCCGAACACGGTAGCTGCTTCACCATTACCCTGCCGCTTATCGCCCCCGAACGCGCCCTACCCAACAGTGAGGGCGCGTCGTGAATTGCGCGGATATGGCGCTATTCAACGCTGAGCTGATCCGCTGTGGGTAATGCAGTCATTGCCCCTTTTTCTGTTGTAGCCAGCGCGCCACAACGGTTGCCTTGGCGCACTGCCTTGGTGACTGCTTCTGGTGTCTGCCACTCAGGCAACTGGGCGAGCGCAGCAAGCAAACCGCCCATAAACGCATCACCTGCGCCTGTGGTATCCACCACGTTTGCCGGTGTGGTCGGCACCTGCCAAACAGTATGGTTGAACGCGACGCGGGCACCTTCACTGCCCTGTGTCACCACCCACAAAGACACATTCGGTGCGCGCTCAGATAATGCGGCTAACCCTGCTTTCACAGAGTTATTTTCAGTTCGTAGGTGCTTAGTGAGTAAGACAAGCTCATCATCAGACACCTTAACCACATCCGCCAACGGCAAGGCTTGCCACACAATCTCTAACATCTGTGATTCACTTTGCCAAAGATCATCACGCAAATTAGGATCAAAGCTGACAAAGCCACCATTATCACGACATGCTTGCATCGCGCCGAGTGTGGCAGAGCGTGATGGCTCGTTCGCAAGGGCAATGGAGCAAGCATGCAACCACTGCCCTTCTTCGAACAATGGGAAGTCGTACGACTGAACAAACTGGTCGGCACTGGGCTTAACCATAAAGGTGAAGCTTCGTTCACCATGATCATCCAGCTCGACTAATACAGTTGAGGTACGTTGCGCCTCGTCGCGATGCATAAACGCAATGTCCACACCTTCATTTGCTAAGGTAGTCTGCATAAAACGACCAAGCGGATCGCCACCAACACGGCCAATAAAGCCTGTTTGTCCACCAAGTCGACTGACTGCCACGGCGACGTTAGCCGGGGCACCACCTGGACATTTCAGGTAGTGATGCTCGCCATCAGGGATCAAATCCACCACGGCATCACCGGTAACCCATACCTTGCTCATTACGCTTGCTCCTCGTTCAAGACTCGATTACGCCGCCGCAGCTTGTGCGTATTTTTTACGGGCGCCCAATACATAAGTTACGGAAAACGCAACAACAAAGGCAATCGCCATACCAATGATATAAGGCACCACACCGTCAGGGCGAATGGAGATGATCCCTGGTAGACCCGCTGCGCCCAACGCTTGTGCTTTCACTTTAAAGAAGGTGACAAAAGCCCCCGCACAGGTCGCACCTGCAAGCGCACCAATAAACGGATAACGGTATTTAAGGTTAATACCAAACATCGCAGGCTCAGTGATCCCGAGCAGTGCTGTCACCCCTGCAGGCATCGCAATCCCTTTCGCTTTGACGTCCACGGTTTTTAGCCCAAACGCTAAACAGGCTGCACCTTGCGCCACATTCGACATCGCCGCGATAGGGAAAATAAAGGTACCGCCAGTGACTGCAATATCGGCCAATAATTGAGTTTCAATCGCGATAAAGCTGTGGTGCATCCCGGTGATCACAAAAGGTGCATACACAAAGCCAAACAAAGCACCGCCAATCATCCCTGCGGATTCATAGACCCAGTTCAGACCATCGCCGAGCAAAAAGCCGAGCTCTCGTGTAAACGGGCCTACCAAGGTAAAGGTGATCAGTCCGGTAATAAAAATCGCCAGCAAGGGGGTCAGCAAGTTATCCAACACTGAGGGAATAATGCGACGTAACCCTTGCTCCACTTGTGCGAGAATATAGGTGGCAACCAGCACCGGCAGCACCGACCCTTGATAACCGACTTTTTCGATCTCAAAGCCAAAGATTTCCCACACCGGGATATCTCCAGACACTGCCGCACCACCAAAGCCCCAGCCATTAAGCAAGTCTGGGTGAACCATTAGCATGCCTAACGCGGCCCCCAAAAAGGGGTTAGCACCAAACTTTTTACTCGCAGAAAACGCAAGCAGTACAGGTAAGAACACAAATGGCGCATTAGCGAACGTATTGATCATACTGGCCAGATCACCCATTTGTGGGTAGGCCTCAATCAAGGACTTGCCATCGATAATCAAACCTGGCGCGGTGAGGATGTTGAAAATCCCCATCAACAGACCACCGGCGACAATGGCTGGAATAATGGGAACAAAAATGTCTGACAGCCCTTTTACCGCACGTTGTAGCCAATTTTGTTTCTCGGCACCGGCGGCAGCGACGTCTTTCGACGACATATCTGACTGACCCGTCAATTTGCTGAACTCAGCATAAACATTATTGACAATGCCCGAGCCGAAAATGATCTGTAACTGACCACTGACTTGGAACTGCCCTTTCACACCTTCAATTGATTCAATCGCGCTTAAATCCGCGAGGCTATCATCATGAAGTGCGAGTCTTAGCCGCGTGGCACAATGTGCCGCCGCTGCGATATTTTCTTTTCCACCCAGTTTATCGAGTAGTTGTTGTGCTATTTTTTGGTAGTTCATGGCTACTTCCCCTGCACGCTCTCACTGTCTTTGCCACCGTCGCTATTTTTTCTAATGTGGCCGTCACACGTTCCACACTTTCGGGAACGATCCCGAAAATAATGAGCTGAATCCTTTAATCCATCAAGTATCAGGGATTATGGCTGTGATACCGATCAGTAAATCATGGTGCACCCCCTGCCATATATGTGATATCAATCACTAAAAAAAGGGAGTTTGGATAGATTTGTTTGCAAAGGAGCACTAAATGCACCGATGATGATGCGCTAAGCAAAGGAGAACTCATGGCTAGCTTGAATGATGTCGCCCGTTTGGCGGGTGTTTCCAAATCAACCGTGTCACGCGTAATTAACCAAGAATATGGCGTGAAACCAGCGACCATTGAAAAAGTGAACCGCGCCATCGAGCAATGCGGCTATGTCGTTAACCAAATCGCTAAGGATTTAAAATCCAATAAAACTAACCTTATCGGTGTCATTGTCCCACGAGTGTCATCCCACGCCATGTCAGCCAGTGTCGATGGCCTGAGTCATGTGTTTGATCAAAAAGGGAAACAAGTGCTTTTGGCTAACACTCGCCAGGACGATCAGCGTATTTGTCATTATCTCGATTTATTCAACCAAAAACGCGTAGAAGGGATCCTACTGTTTGCATCGACACTCAACCCCGCCTTGGTCCAAGCAATTAAGCGCTCGAGTGCACCAGTCGTGGTGATTGGTCAAGATGGCTCTCCTTACAGCATCCCCAGCGTGATTCATGATGATTACCGGGTTGGCTTTTGCGCCGGCGAGCAACTGATTAAAGCCGGTTGTCAACGTATCGGATTCCTAGGTGTGCAAGCCGCAGACATCGCGGTTGATCAGCAGCGCTATCAAGGACTTGAGAATGCGTTGACCACACTCAGTCAAACCGAACCTTTATTCCATTATCAAGGGCAATTCTCGATTCAATCTGGCCATGTCGCGATGACCGCTATGCTCGATCAATATCCAGAGACAGACGGCGTTTTTTGCGCCACCGACCGTATTGCTATTGGTGCCATCCAAGCCCTACAAACACATGGGATCACACCGGGTCACACTGTGAAGCTGATTGGTGTGGGTGATGATGAGCTTGCACACGTAGTATCACCGAGCCTATCCACCTTTAACTATGCCTTTGATGCGGCAGGTGAAAGCGGCGCAAAAATGTTGCTTGAATTACTGGAAACGGGACAAAGCCATGTCTCTAAATTAGTGATGGGGTTTAACTACGTTAGCCGTGACACCTGCCCCTAAAAAGGCGATATGTTAAGCAGAAGAGGTAAATTCCACTTGCACTCTTACCCTCTTATTCGCTATTTTTGGAACGTTCCCGAAAATAGCATTGGTACGGATAGATGGAAATAACCCCAGCAAGCTTGGTTGATGCGTGCGGTGGCGCAGATAATCTGCGCCGCGTATTGCGTCATCAAGGCAAAATAATCATTGAGCTCATTGAGCTTGAGCGCGTAAACCAAGAAGCCCTTTCAATCAATACGATTGACCATTCGCTGCGCCAAATCACACTTGCTCACCCCGTGAATCAGAACACACTGACGGCTCTAGGACGCCTTATCGATCACAACCTGCGTGAGCAAGCCGCGCCCTGCTACGCTTCAATCAGCAAGACAGACTTCCATCGTCCAACTTGGCATATCAGTCCACCTCAAGGGCTGCTCAATGACCCCAATGGTTTTATCTATTTTCAAGGGCACTATCACCTTTTCTATCAGTGGTATCCTTTTGCCTGCGAGCACAAAGACAAATTTTGGGTGCATTTAGTCAGCCCTGATGGAGTGCAATGGCGCAGCGCGCCCCTTGGTCTTACCCCCAGCGATTGGTATGACAGTCACGGGGTGTTTTCGGGTCACGCCATGGTAATAAACGACGCCTTATGGCTTTATTACACCGGCAACACCCGTATTGGCCCTGAGCGCCTACGCCAAACCACCCAGTGTGTGGCTCGGTCAACCGATGGCATTCACTTTGAAAAGCTTGGGCCAGTGATTGATGCCCCACCTGCTGGCGTCACCGAGCATATTCGCGATCCCAAAGTCATTCATGATGGCGAACACTACCGGATGTTGCTTGGCGCACAGCGTGAAGACAAAATAGGTCGCCTGGCGCAGTATTCCTCTATTGATGGCCTGCATTGGCGCTACGACGGGTTGAGTGGCGACAGCTTCGGCGACCATGGCTATATGTGGGAATGTCCCGATCTGTTCCCATTAAACGACCAATGGCTGTGTATCCTCTGCCCACAAGGCAGCACAGCGCCAACGCCCGATCACCACGTGCCTCACCATAATGGTTACGCCAAAGCCACACTAGAAGCAGACGGCATCAAACTTGATGATTGGCAGATACTGGATCATGGGTTTGATTTTTATGCGCCACAGACAGCTCAGACCCCTGACAATAAGCGCATGCTAATAGCTTGGATGGGTCTCCCAGACGAGGTGGATCAACCCAGTCAAACCGCTGGCTGGCTTCACCAGTTAACTTGCCCGCGTGAGTTACGCTGGGAAAATGGGCAAATTTATCAGCGTCCAGCGACCGCACTGCAACGCCTCAGAGGTCCTCAGCAACTTTTAGTGATTCGCACCGAGAGCGACGCGACCTCCGTGGATTTGGGCACTAAGCAATTTGATCTCAGTACCAATCTACCCATTCCAAAAAGCGGACAATACACTCTGTATTTTCACAGTCGCAGTGGCATTGCTTCTCATGCGACATCGACGGAGCCGTCTGGTTGTGCCCTCACCATTGACGGCAACAATCGCACCCTAACGCTTGATAGAAGTACAAGCCTCGCCACGGAAGGAGACACCCGTCGCTGTATTCACTTGTCTGAGCAGTTGGAAGAGTTACCGCTACAAGTCCTCGCCGATACCAGCTCATTAGAGTTTTTTATCGGTAATGGCCAATGGACAATGACTAGTCGTTATTTCAGCGCTACCGACGCGACCTTTCTTGCTGTGACACGCGATCATCACGATGTCCCCCTACCAAAGGAGATTGATTGGTATGCGTTAAAGAAGGCGAGTGTGGGTTAACGTTGCCATACATTTTTTTGTTGCAAAGCTTAAAAACTATGTCATTAATACCGATCTCACGCGACGTTTGATGGGCACAGACCTCGTTCATCAACCAGTATTAATGAAGGGGAACCTATGCTGCTAGCAACACTTGCGATTATCGCTGGATTTGCGTTGTTGGTATGGAGTGCCGACAGATTTGTCGACGGCGCGGCTGCGAGTGCTCAGTACGCCAACGTGCCTCCTTTATTAATCGGCATGTTGGTGGTCGGGTTTGGCACATCCGCGCCAGAAATGGTGGTTTCGGCGATGGCCGCGATGGATGGCAACCCGGCGTTAGCGCTGGGCAATGCGATAGGCTCTAACATCGTCAATATCACCTTAATTCTCGGGGTCACCACGCTGATCGCCCCGATTGCGGTGCATTCCACCATTGTCCGTAAAGAATTACCGATTCTTCTCGTCGTCACTTTGGCGGTTGGCGCCATGCTATGGAATTATGCCATTAGCTTTACCGAAGCCTTGATCTTAATCGGTGGATTTTTACTGCTGGTTGGATGGTCCATCAAGCATGCTATGCAAACCAACGACGATCCGCTCGCGCAGGAGGTGAATGCCGAGCTAACCAATCAACCACTTTCTAGAAAACAAGCGTTGATATGGCTGGTGATTGGCCTAGTGCTGCTGATTATTAGCTCGCGGATTTTGGTATGGGGCGCGGTTGAAATCGCGCAACAACTTGGCGTGAGTGATTTGATTGTTGGCCTAACCATCGTCGCCCTCGGCACTTCCCTCCCTGAATTGGCAGCGTCTATCATCGCCGCCCGCAAAGGCGAACACGATATCGCCGTGGGCAATGTAGTCGGCTCGAACATGTTCAATGCGCTGGCCGTGATTGGTATCGCCGGCCTTATCGAGCCCATTAACGAGATTGGTAGAGAAGTCTTCTGGCGAGATTGGATGGTGATGCTGGCTGTGACCGTATTGCTGATTTTGGTCTCTGTTCGCTTTGGCAAGACACGCGAAATTAACCGCGCGGAAGGGGTATTACTGCTCGCCTGCTATGTGGGTTACACCAGCATGCTGGTTTATACGACGCACTCCGCTTAATGCTTAAAAGTGAAAGCGATTAAGAGCCAAGCACCTGCTGATTTCACACATAGTTACACAACGGTGCGCTTTTGCGCTTTACATCAATCGCGACTAGATGAACACTGCGTGGCACAGTACAATGGCAGCTCATGTCGCGTAGAGTCAGTAAAATACTATGAGTAACACGACGGCGAAGAAGCCGAGTCCCCTGTTTGAAATCCTGTTCAACGTTTTTATCCCCTCGATCATCCTGATGAAGTTGAGCGGAGATGAATACCTAGGCACAGCCATGGCACTGGTCGTCGCTTTGGCGTTTCCTCTCATATACGGCGGGATGGATCTGGTCCGCAACCAGAAATTCAATTTTATCGCTGCACTTGGCTTTATCAGCGTGTTACTGACAGGCGGGATTGGCTTGTTGGAGCTAGATACGCGTTGGTTAGCCTTGAAAGAGGCGCTGATCCCGGGCCTCATCGGTTTAACCGTATTGGGCTCAACCTTTACCCGCTACCCACTGATGCAAAAGTTAATATTGAATGACACCGTGCTCAACCTCTCGTTGATTAATCAGCGTTTAAAAGATAATGGTCAATCCTCGGCCTTTGAACGTTGTCTGATGCGGTCTAACTATCTATTCGCCAGCACCTTTGCGTTTTCATCAGCGATGAATTACTTCCTGGCGACTTGGATCGTGACCAGCCCTGCGGGCACGCCCGCCTTTAATGAAGAGCTGGGTAAGATGACGCTATACAGTTACCCGATGATTGCTATCCCTAGCATGTTGATGATGTTCGGTATTTTCTATTACATTTGGCGTCAGGTACGCGCGATGACATCGCTAGAAACAGAGCAAATCTTCCACCTCAAATAACAACCCTGACACGCCTTACTTTGCCCCCGGCGCTGGGCGTTTCGGCTTTGTTTGAAACTGCTTAATGCTCTTTTTCGCATTCGTGCGTCGGTTGGCTTTCTTGTCGCGAGGAGCGCGTTTACTTTCCCCTGTGGATGGTTTGTCTGTCACCGGAAAACCGTCCAGCTCTTGCACCGGCAATGCTCTTTGCGTAAGTTGACGAATGGCGTTGAGTGCGTCCATTTCGCCATGACACACCAAAGACATAGCCACACCTTGTTCACCAGCACGAGCAGTGCGCCCCACGCGGTGAATATAGGTCTCGGCGTGCATGGGCAATTCAACATTAATCACCACCGGTAAGTGTTCAATGTGAATGCCACGCGCTAATAGATCGGTGGCGATCAACACGTTGATTTGGCCAGATTTGAATTGCGCCAGGGCTTGCTCTCGCTCGGTTTGAACTTTATTGCCATGCAGTGCACTGGCCGAGATGCCCGCTTTGTTGAGCTTTTTCGCCAAGCCATCGGCATTTTCTTTCGCTCCCACAAACACCAACACTTGTGACCACGCGTTTTGCTTGATGCATTCAATCAAGGCTTTCGCTTTGCTGCCTTTGTTGACCAAGTAAAGTGTTTCTGTGACCTCTTGATGGGTGCTGTTTTCTTGATGCGCGGCGAGCTGTTTTGGCGCAACCATTAGCTGGTTGGCTTTTTGCTTGAGCGCATCGGAAAACGTCGCTGAAAACATCGCAGTTTGGCGTTTACGTGCAGTTTGCATCGCAATATTTTGCACATCCGGCCAAAACCCCATATCGAGCAAACGATCCGCTTCATCCAAAATAAGATAATGTACCGTGCTCAAATCCAAACCATTATTGGCTAAATCTACCAAGCGCCCTGTCGTCGCCACAAGAATGTTGGGATTGTCCGCCAGTGCTTGTTGTTGCGCCGCTTTATCAACACCGCCACACAAGCAAATGGCACTGAGATCTAAGGCGCTACCCACTTGGTTGATCGCGTCACTGACCTGCATCGCCAGCTCACGCGTTGGCACTAAAATCAGCGCTTGATGCTGAGGGTTTGCGTTTAACGCTTCCAACAAAGGCAAACCGTAGGCAAGCGTTTTGCCGCTACCGGTGTTTGCCAATGCCAATACATCATTACCGGCTAACAGCTCAGGGATCGCCAGCGCTTGAATGGCCGTTGGTTGTTTAAACGTGTTGGGCAGCGCGTGAAGCAATGTAGAACACAATGAGAGAGCAGAAAACGGCATGAACGAGACCTTTATTTAGCGGCAGCCAACATCACAAAGATGCGTGGAAACAGGGCGCGGACTGTACCACACTCTGCTCGATAACCTCGCCTATTTTAGATACTCACACCGCGTGTATTCATTTCCACCCTTGACGCCACTTCTCATCATTTTTGAGCTCACGCCAGTCCCGTAGTAAATGATTTTATCGGGCTGATAAGTATTATTTCGCGCGTCGACTTATCAGCCCTTAGTCAGCGGGCATGTAATGGGGATGGCTGCTGTTATTGACTGATTTTTGTCAGACGCTCAGACCGTTCTAGCGAATCAGCACTCATTACTTTAAGTTCAGACGCACCTTCAGCATTCTTCTCAGATAACATTCTGATTCGATCCGCGAGTTGGCTGATCTCTTCTGTTACGTGCGCTTGCTGCCCAGATGCCGCAGCAATGCTTACCGTGCGCTCTTTGATATTATCAAACGCTGTGACAATTTCTTCAAAGTGCTCACGTACCACACCCGCTCGCTCAACCGAAGATTGAGACAACTGATAACTTGATTCAATCACCTCCACACCTTGGCTAGCCGCCGAATGAAGCTGATGAATAATGCCATCAATTTCGGCGGCCGATTCCTGCGTTTTGGCGGCTAATGAGCGCACTTCATCGGCAACGACTGCAAACCCGCGTCCTTGCTCTCCTGCTCTCGCTGCTTCGATTGCCGCATTCAATGCCAGTAGATTGGTTTGCTCTGAGATCTTTTTGATGACCTCAAGCACTGTTCCAACTTGTTGTGAGTCGGAGGCCAGTTTATCAATTACAGAGGAGGCTTCTTTCAGTGTGGTGGCAAGTTTTGCAATAGCATCACTATTCTCATCCACGGCTAGCTGTCCTTTTGCAACCAATTTCGACGCATCCTCGGCAGTATCTGCGGCAGTCGCGGTATTGCTGGACACATCAGTGGCACTCGCTGACATTTGGTTGATCGATGCCGCCAGCGTAATATTTTCATTCATCTGCGCAGACGCTTGATCACTCAAATCTTGGCTCAGCGCCTGTAAGCTGTTTGCGCTGGTTTTGACGCCAACGGCTTCTTTCGCTACATCTTCGAGGATTTTTTCAAGATGAGAGCCATATTCGTTGACTGAACGCCGTAACTCACCCATTTCATCAGCGCGAACAATCTCAAGCTTACTCCCTTTGTCGCCTTTAGATAGGCTGTCAACTTGCTGAGTCGTTTCTTTAATGCTACGAACTAGCCTCTGGCCGAGTAGGACCACGACTAGCGCAAAGACAGTCACCAACGGTAACAATGTTATATATAAGCCCGAGCTTACTCGATTTAATGCGGCTAAAGCTTTTGGTTCAGGCAATAACATGCCCACTGTCCAGCCCTGTTCCGACAAAGGAACTTGTACGAGGAGCGAGCGGCTCTCGCCAACCAACCCTTCAGGCAGATAAACCGGCTCGCCGACATCTAGTGCTGATACAAGCGGGGATAGAAGCGGATATTGTCTACTTGCATCGTTCAGGCTTTGCATACTAAGGCTTGAAGAACGCACACCTGGAAACGACAGAATGCGGTCGGTTTGATCGAGCACAAACGCATAGCCTCCAGTTGCCTCGTTTTGGCTAATCAATAAGTCTGACAGGCCGGAGAGCATCAAATCGACTGTCGCAACGCCCCAAAACTGTCCATCTCGACGAATTGCCACGGTACAGGTGACCATTGGTGTGCCAGAAATAGCATCTTCATAGGCAGCAGACCAGGCGCATTGCCCAGCTGGTAGGCCACGCCCGGCTTGATACCAGCTTTCGTTATGATAACCACTGCCAGCGGGATCATTGTAATCATCTAATAGATCAAGCGAGCCTTGCTCATTACGCGCCCAAAATAAAGAATCACGCGTTTTTCCCGGCGTGAGCTTATCGGGTTCAGGCCAAACACCACCGCCCGCAATCGCGACGTTACCGTAATGATCGACCACAGGCTCGAGGCGTTCAATAAACTGTGTGCGATCTAACGGCAATGTTTCCGATAGCGCCGCGAGTGTGTCGGTCAAAACCGCCCCTTCATTCAGTACTGTTGCAATACGTCCTTCAATATTGGTGACGGTCTGTCGAGCGCTAGCCTCTGCCTGTTCTTGCAACACGGGCTTCGCTACCCACTCCATAACCAGGTAAATGGTAAGAAATGACCCCAACAAAAGGGCAAGCGCCATGGCTTTAATCTTACGGCTGATTGTCATGGCAAAATCCTCTACACTGCTATTTGTTTTAAGCGTAGCAGCAAGTAACTCAATTACCATGAAGGTGGATCTTTTCTAACAAAAAACACAAAACGCCCCATGGTGAATGTCATTCACATGGCTGATATTTACGATATCCAGTTCTTTAACGGCCATGTTACCCACCGGCTTCAACTCCCCCAACAACGTCATAGAGGCCATTTACACGAATACGGTCGAGGCTGCTTACCGCCAGTTCCAAATCCTGACATTGCGCTCGGTTCATGGGTGACCTTATCTCCATCCTTGACGCCACTTCTCATCATTTTTGAGCTCTCGCCAGTCAATCGAATATTCTTTTTTCGATAGCACTGACTCGAGCACGCATAACACCACCACACCGTCTTCATCATACTCAACGTCAGAGACTACAAAGTGCTTCTCGCGATGAATGGGTTTTACCGCCGTCCACTTGCTATTGCGTAACTTGGCTGGATTGATTTGGTTCACACTCACCCCGTTAGATATTGATTCGGTTAAAAATAACGATACCCAGTACGAACGTGGTTCGGTTTGGTTCAGTGGTTGGGGTTGGTGTGCTGCCTCTCACGGGCACAATTTAACTCGTTCCCACGCGGGAGCGTGGGAACGATAAAGAAAATTATGAGGGGATCCCTCAGCAAGCGGCATCACTCTTGGGTGTTGCTCCCGTGACACAAGAAAGTGGGCGATATAAAGGCAAAAAGGTGATTCAAGATGGACGTGCTCAAGTCGTACGGTAGTGTTCAGAATTCTGTGTCATTTCGTTAGACTGTATCAAAAAGGGATGACACATGACCAAACCAACATTCGATATGGATGCCGCCTTGCAAGCTTTGCGTGAAGGTAAAGACCTCACCGGCAAAGACGGTATCTTAACCCCCTCATCAAGCAACTCACTGAAGCAGCCATGCAAGCTGAGCTTGATGAACACCTCGCCAAAATTTAACGATTGACGACATACTTGTTATGTACGATCTCGACTGGAGTTATGAAGGATCACCCTCGTCGATTTTACCCTTTACCTCCAACCACATTTTTCTTAATGCAGCAGGATCTCTTTTAACACTAGCTGTGCCAAAGAGGTCCTCATGATCTATCATAAAGCGCATATCAACAGCTTCTGTAGCAGATTCAGTATGATATTGAATTTCATCTTCGTAGAACTTAACGACAACTAATGGATCATGCTCGCCCTCGACTAAGCGCGCGTGATACAGACCTATATAGTAAGGAGCGAGTACACCCTTACTGTTAAGTTCGGACGATTTAATCATTCCGTACTCTCGGTCTTGAATTGTTTGATATACTTCAACGTAACCTTGATCGGCCCACTGTTGCAGGAGAGCGGCTATCTCGGGAACATACTTCGTTGAATCATAGCCGAAATAGTCGCTAATTTCTTGAAAGGAAGGATTAACGAGAGCTCTTGTTATTGGTTTCTGTTTGATGCTGCTCATTACTAGTCTTAAACATGGTAAGAAGATTAGCCATTGTTTCTTCTTTAGTTTTGCCAACCACTGAAACACCTCGATGTTTATCACCGATGTCACTTGCCATTCTGAGCAGGTCTAAGTTTGGGTTAGTCATAATAATTTACCTTTGTTCCTTTCGCGGATGTATCAATATTACGATACGTAGTTAATATTACTCGATAGAACCTTAAGGATCAATTTTCTCGCTCGAAACATCTAGCTTTCAAGACCCCCTTAGCTTACGCAAGCACATAACATTGTAGTTAGTGCGCATGAGCGATTGCCCAAAATCGTTACACGCATTATTATCTTACTAAACCATTGTTATAAAAAGAGTTTATTACATGTCATGCATGTCTCTTTTCCGCGATAGTATGCATGCCGCCTATCGCTGCTCGGGCATTCACACTGTCCCCAAGCGTGAAACTGGAACCATCCACTCACCACGCTACCGCCGATCAGTTGTCGGCACCTAACACGCCATTTATTGGCTATTTTGCGGGTAGTGTATCAAGCGCTGTTTTGCTTTTCGTGCGCTATTGTCCAAAGTGTTAGCCAAGCCATGTTTTGTGAAATGGGTGCAAAAAAAGCGGCCTGGGTGGCCGCTTGGGGTCTCGACGTGGTTTGTACCTACCGCGCAAAGCGGGTGGCGTGGAAGGCGAGGTGTTCATCAATAAAGGTACTGATGAAAAAGTAGCTGTGATCGTAGCCGGGTTGCATGCGCAAGGTGAGCGGGGAGTTGTGTTTCTCTGCCGCTTGTTTTAGGGCTTGCGGGTTAAGCTGCTCGGCTAAAAAGCCGTCTTTGTCGCCTTGGTCCACCAGCATCGGCATGGCAGTGGGGCGTTGGGCGAGTAACACGGTAGCATCGTAGCTTTGCCATGTTTGTTCGTCATCGCCTAAATAAGCGCTAAAGGCCTGTTTGCCCCACGGGCAATCGGTGGGATGACAAATGGGGCTGAACGCCGAAATGCTGCTGTAGCGTGAGGGATTACGCAAACCAATCACTAGCGCGCCGTGGCCGCCCATGCTGTGTCCGGCAATCGCGCGCTGGTTGTTGACCGCAAAGTGCGATTCAATCAGCTCGGGCAGCTCATTGGCGACGTAGTCGTACATCTGGTAGTGCGACTGCCACGGCGCTTGGGTGGCATTAACATAAAACCCCGCGCCTTGGCCGAGATCGTATTGATTGGCGTCCGCCACACCCTCGCCGCGCGGGCTGGTGTCCGGCGCCACAATCGCCATGCCCAAGGTGGCGGCTTGTTTAAACGCGCCGGCCTTTTGCATAAAGTTTTCGTCGGTGCAGGTCAGGCCCGAGAGCCAGTAGAGCACGGGCACCGGTTGGGTGTTGGCTTTCTCAGGCAGAAAGATCGCAAACGTCATTTTGCCGTTGGTGGCACTAGAGTCATGCTGCCAACGTTGGTGCCAACCGCCTGCGACTTTGTTTTCGCTTATTTTTTCTAGTTGCATGGTTATTCTGCCGCCGTGTTGCCACGGCGGCCGTCCTGTTATTGGTCCATGTGGATCACGCTGCGAATGCTTTTGCCTTCGTGCATCAGTTCAAAGGCGCGGTTCACTTCATCAAGGCCCATGGTATAGCTGATAAATTCTTGCAGGCCAAACTCACCATCGAGGTAACGCTCAACAATGCCGGGCAGCTCTGAGCGGCCTTTTACGCCACCAAACGCCGATCCTTTCCAAACGCGCCCTGTCACCAGCTGGAATGGACGGGTTGAAATCTCTTGGCCGGCGCCGGCAACCCCAATGATCACTGACTCGCCCCAGCCTTTGTGGCAGCATTCTAGGGCTTGGCGCATCACATCGACATTACCGATACATTCAAACGAGTAATCGACCCCGCCGTCGGTCATCTCGACAATCACTTGCTGGATAGGTTGATCGTGATCGTTAGGATTAATCACATCGGTGGCGCCCAGCTGTTTGGCGAGGGTGAATTTGCTTTCATTGATATCAATGCCGATGATGCGGCTTGCGCCGGCCATACGTGCGCCGATGATGGCTGACAGGCCAATGCCGCCCAAACCGAAAATCGCTACGGTATCGCCTTTTTCTACTTTGGCGGTGTTCATCACTGCGCCCATGCCGGTGGTGACGCCACAGCCAAGCAAGCAAACTTCTTCCAGCGGCGCGGCTTTGCTCACTTTCGCCAATGAGATCTCTGGCAATACCGTGTATTCGGAGAAGGTCGAGCAGCCCATGTAGTGGAAAATGGTCTCGCCGTTAATCGAAAAGCGCGAGGTGCCATCAGGCATCAGGCCTTTGCCTTGGGTTTCACGCACCGCGCCACATAGGTTGGTTTTGCCAGATAGACAGAATTTACACTCGCCACATTCGGCAGTGTAAAGCGGGATCACATGATCGCCCACTTCGACGCTGGTCACGCCCTCGCCGACCATTTCAACAATGCCACCGCCTTCGTGGCCAAGAATAGAAGGAAATACCCCTTCAGGATCGTCACCCGATAGGGTAAAGGCATCGGTATGACACACGCCAGTGGCGACGATTCTGACAAGAACTTCACCTGGTTTAGGTAATTGAACGTCGACCTCTTCCATTTTCAGGGGTTCACCTGGCCCCCATGCGACCGCGGCTTTTGATTTGATATGCGTTTGTCCCGGCTTGATTGTTAGTGCCATTGGAGAATCCTTTTTGTTCACGATTACGACCTGACTATGCTAACTAAGTTAGTTTTAGTTATAATCTGGCAAAATTGAAAATCATTATTTCACTTTCGTAATAATATGTGTCAGTGAATATAGACAGGGTAGACGGTAATGGCACCCCATTGGGAAGGATTAAACGAATTTTTATCGGTAGCCGAGCATGGCAGCTTTACCCAAGCGGCTAATAAATTGGACATCACGGTGGTGTCGGTAAGTCGTCGGGTGGCGTCGCTTGAGGCGTATTTGGGGGTGAAGCTGTTTCATCGCACCACCCGCAAAGTGTCACTCACCGACGAAGGTGAGCTCTATTATCAACGCTGCCGCCCACTGCTCGCGGCCTTGGTCGATGCTGAGCAAACCATTACTCAATCGCAAGCGCTTCCTTCTGGGCTGGTCCGCGTCACTGCGCCGGTGAACTTTGGTGAGCAATATATTGCCCCCTTGCTTGCGCCATTTTTAACCGCTTACCCGCAAGTGTCGATCGATTTACACCTGACTAACCGACGCGTAGATCTAACCGATACCGGCACCGATGTGGCAATTCGTATTGGTCACTTACCCGACTCGAGCCTTAAGGCAAAACGGTTGGGATCGCGCCAATTAACCATTTGTGCCAGCCCTGGCTATTTAGCCACTCATGGCTCTCCTGATTCACCCAGTGCACTCAGTCGCCATGCCTGTTTGGTGGGATCAAATGAACATTGGCATTATCAAAGCAGCGGTAAAATTCGCACACTGACCGTATCGGGAAAGTTACGCTGTAACTCCGGTGTAGCCTTACTCGATGCGGCTAAGCATGGTCTAGGCTTGGCGCAGCTGCCCCATTATTATGTGCAGGCAGCATTGGCAAACGGCGAACTGGTTGAGGTGTTAACGGATTATCGGGTAGACGATGAAGGTATTTGGGCGCTCTACCCCAGCGGACGCCAGTTACAGCCCAAGGTAGCCGCGTGGTTAGAGTTTCTTGCCGACCACCTGCCCGACCAACAGCTGCGTACAAGCACGTCTGCATCAATGGGCGCACGATAGAAAAATCGCCAGCACGGGGCTGGCGATTGTTGTACGCGCTCATTCAAAGATGAATTAATGACGCGACGCCCGCAAGGTACCTGTTGTCGGTTTAATTGCCGAGATTTTAAAGGCGCCGACATGCTGGTCGAGCGTTTGTGCCAGACCGGCTAAGTCTTGACTGCTGGCCTCTAGACTATGGCTATCTTCCAAACCGGCTTGTGCCGCTTGGTTAACATTATCCATGTTGACGTTGATTTCATTCGCTACGCTCGATTGCTCTTCGGTCGCGGTCGCAACATGGGTGTTCATATCTAAGATGGTGCTTACCTGCGTGGCAATGCTTTCTAGTGCTGTCAGTGCTTGCTCAGTGGCACGGTTACCTTCGGTGGTCAATGCCTTGCTGGTATCCATGGCATCAACGGCATTTTTCGCTTCTTGCTGCAGCTGATCAATGGTCGATTGAATTTCTTCGGTCGATTGTGAGGTTTTAGTCGCCAGGCTGCGCACTTCATCGGCGACCACCGCAAAGCCACGTCCAGCCTCACCAGCACGTGCCGCTTCAATCGCTGCGTTCAAGGCAAGCAAGTTCGTTTGCTCAGAGATCCCGCGAATCACATCCAGAATCGAGACAATCGACTGAGTTCGCTCGGCCAACGAGGTGATCACCGTTGACATGTTATCCATCTCAGTGTCGAGTTGGTTAATCGTCGCGGTTGCCTCGGTCAAGGTTTGCTTGCCGGCTTCGGTTTCGCTGTTCGCCGATGAGGCCGAGTCCGCCGCGCTAGACGCACTTTGCGAGATCTCATTAATGGTGGCGATCATTTCGTTCATTGAGGTGACCACCAGCAAGGCTTGCTCGCTTTGTGACTCACCGCGCTTTAATGACTGCGCTGCTTTATCGCGCAATGATCCCGCCGAGCGGCCAAGCTCTTCACCGGTTTCAACCACGTTAGCGATGATTTGGTCGATTTTATCCACAAAGGTGTTAAACGCCTCTGAGATGCGAGTGATCTCGTTATTGCCGGTCACGGGCAAGCGCACGGTAAGGTCACCATCGCCTTTCGAGATATCTGCCAGCGCATATTCTAAGCCTTTAAGCGGCGCGAATAAACGGCCGAGTAGCCACACTAGCACCAAGGTACAGCCGATAAAAATCAAGCCAATCGCGGTAAGCTGGGCGATGGCGATACCATTGGCGGCAGCATCGACTTCGGTGATGGGAATGCCGACATCAAACGCGCCCCAAAGACGGCCATCGACATACACCGGCATCATGATGTCGTACACCCATACATCTTGCACATCGGCGTACCAGCGCGAATGCTGGGGCTGACCCTGGCCGGCACCGGCGACGGTATAATTATCGCTGTACACCTTATCAATTTTCTGTCTATCGCTATGAGCAATGGCTTTGATATTTTTATCAATCATCACTGCGTAGCTGATGTCGTCTCGACCTTTAAGATCGGACACCATGTCTTGCAGATCAGCGGTAGGCGTGGAGGAGTTTTCTAAGATGTATTCCGCACGGTCGGCAAGTAGCTCAGCCTGTGCTTGCGAACGTTTAAGAATAATGCTGTCTATCTCGTCATGCGAGATAAAGGTAGTGGCCGTGATGCTTGCAATGGCCGCAACCGCAAACATGGCACAGACCACGATCAAAATGAGTTTTTTCACTACGCTGCCTTTTTAAATGATGGGGAAGGACTAAAGCCGTCACAACCGGCGCGTAATGTGCCGAAAAATTCAGTGTCGAACAGTATGAGAGACGGCTGACTTCCTCTCTGTACATAATTGTTAACCAGAATCATAGCGGTAGGTCATGGGTTAAACAAGTGATGCTTCGCAAAAGTGAAATTGGGCTGAGAGGTTAGCCGCAAAAATCATGATTATTAGTTGACTGAAGCGAAGCATGTTCGTGCCCAGCATAAGCGGCAGTTAAGTGACGCCAAACCGCGTTGCGGGGAAGTAATTAAGTAATTTATGCACGATAAAGCAAAGCATCAAGGTGAGCACAATGGCGACTAAGTTGCTGCTGACTCGATATAAGGCATCGTACATAAAGTCTTGGTTGGGGCTTAAGTATTGCCCGAATAAGATCCCGAGCGTTGCCATGGCCCCAAACCCCACGCCTGAGCCACCGGCCTCTTTTAAATGCGCTTTAGCAAACAACATGGTGCCTATCCAAAGCAGCGGGATCACCAAGATCAACACGTTAAACCAATCATATAAAATGACTTGGCAGCCTACCCCATACACCACGCCCAACACTGTACCAATCGCCCGTTTGCGCGCATAACTGAGCGAGCCGTTCCAATGCATCGGGAACAGCAACAACACGGTGGTGGCTTGTGCTGAAATCGAATCGCGCAAATCAAACAGCTGAAAGATGAAAAACGAGACCGTCGCCAACGTCGCGCCCATGAGTGCTTCATGCCGCATCCGATGGGATTGTTTTCCCCCTGCGGGTGCAGCAGGCGGCTGGCGCGGCGTGACATCAGGAATTAACCAGGTGACGAGATACGCCACTGCGACCGATAACACATTCGCGCCCAGGTTACCGAAGATTAAGGTATTAATCGGTAAATCGGGATAACTCGCAAAATGAAGCATGATGCTAAGGCTTAACACGCTGTTGGCACCAAAAAGAAAAAAACGCCCTTTTGACATGCAGGCAAATTTGTAGGTGAACAACAAGAATACCAAAGGCGTCATTAACCCTGGATGCGCGCCAAATAATCCGCCCAGCAGTCCAACTTCTAACCCACTGATCACCGCCGAGGCCAAAAGCTGACGCGCGGCACGGCCATTGATCACCGGGACAAGGCCGAGCAGCAACATTGGCGTGACGGTAAAAAACACCCCAAAGCTGCAGTCGAAAAACTTACAAATCGCGAATCCTAAGGTCGCGCCGGTGGCTATGCGCGCACATTGGCGTACATCATTATCGCTTAACGGGTGATGCCATAAATTCATTGCACTCGCCCTTAGTAGATGTAATGCAGCATACTCAGAAAGCCCACTTGTGCTTTTGCGAGCAGACCGCTTATCGCATGGTCAGGCACCAGTTGTACCGTAGCGCGAGCACCCGTGGGGAGGGCATGAGATGGCCATTCATCAAGTTGAATGTGCAGACGCATACGCTGTGCATCGCGTACCCATCGGTTGGAATTGGTGGGTGAGGCCAACTGGCCATTGGCATCGATTTGACCCGCACTGACCCCCGCATCAACACTGGTAACATGACCGGCATATAAAGCGCCGGGCTCACTGTCAAACGCCACTAGCGCGGTATAACCTGCTTCAATGTCGCGCACACTTTTCTCACGAAAATCGGCAATCACTTGTGCACGTTCTGACACCAATGCCATGATTGGCTGGCCGGCACTGGCATAGGCGCCCACGTCTAATTGCAGGTTGGTCACTACGCCGTCATGGCTGGCTTTTACGATGGTATACGATTGATTCAATTGCGCTTTCTTTAACTTGCTCAATGCCACTTGTTCGGCAATGTTGCTGGCACCATCACCGCCCCGTTGAATTTGAAGCGCACTGACACGCGCTTTGGCAGCTTCCCATTTGGCGCGTGCAGTATCGGCCGCGCTAATCGCATCGTCGCGCTGCTGCTGCGACACACCATTTTTAGCAAATAGAGCTTTTAATCGTTTCGCTTCGCGTGCTTTTTGTGCCAATACCGACGCGAGCGCAGAGACATCTTGGCGCGCGGCCATCAAGGAGGCATCGAGCTGAGCATTGCTTTGTCTGGCCTGGGCAAGTGCGAGCTTTGCTTGGTCGACGGCAATTCGGTAAGGCGCGCTTTCAATCCGAAACAGCACATCACCTTGGTGAACGTCTTGGTTGTTGTCGACCGCCAGCGCGCTGACTGGGCCACTCACTTGTGGTGCCACTTTGGTGACGGTGCGTGTCACCATCGCATGAGGCGTGAGTGGCATCGTATTATCTGCGATTAAAAAATAACCGAAAAGGATCAGAAAACTGAGCGCCGCTATTTTTACCCAGCGAGAAAATTTTTCATCCGGTGTCATTCGTACTTATTACCTTTACTTATCTACATCATGATTGATTAGTGTTGCACTGGAAAGTATCGCGCTGAACAGCGTCGCCCTAACAAGAACGAGGTATCGCCTTGCTTTTTATTCATCTTGAGAAGACGTTACGTAGTCGAGTGCGTTTTGATTGATGGTGACCAATACACGCTCTAAAGCCTCAAAATCTTCAGCGGCGATACCAGACAACAAATGTTTGCGTACCCGCAACACCCGCGCTTCGATACGCGACATTAATTCACAACCACTGTCGGTAACATGGACGGTTCGGGTTCGTTTATCTTCGGGTAAGCAGCGCCGTGTGATCAGCCCTTGTTCCTCAAGGTGCTTTAACGTGCGCATTAACGAGCCCAGCTCAATCTCTAACGCTTGCGCCAACTCACTTTGGCTGATGCCATCGCCCAATCGACGTAACATCCACAGCGCACTCCAGCGCGGATAACTGAGCCCAAGTGGTTCAAGCTCGGAATCGGCTACGCGTCGCCATAGTCGTGCGGTCCGTCCTAGATGTTCAGCTATCGACATATGTTCTGGATGTGAAGCGGTCATGCGATCTCTCCCTCAATCGTGCGGATTACTTAGCCTGCTAAGTAATAGAGAACAAGCAATATAAAATAGTTAGCAGGCTAAGTAAATATAAAAGTGATATAGATCACATAAAAATCGAAGAAGTTCGGCTTCGTGCTTGCTCGCTGAGACCGAACAACTCTGATAACCTAATCATCGTCATCTTTCTGTTTATAAAGGCATTACCATGCAAGATCTTTATGATCGTTATATCCGTTATCGCAGTCACCGTGTTGAGGTCCCACTGGATCACAGTGACGCCAATAGTACGCCGATCACTATTTTTGCTCGTGAAGTGGTTGATACACGCCATCACGAAGCAGATCTGCCGTGGCTGGTGTATTTTCAAGGTGGGCCAGGCATGGAGTCTCCCCGCCCCAACGGCGCCACAGGTTGGCTAAAACGCGCATTAGACGATTATCGCGTGTTGTTGCTCGACCAACGCGGCACAGGCTTAAGCGCGCCGGTAAATCACCAAACACTCGCCCATCTCACGCCTGCCGAGCAAGCAGCGTATCTGAGCCATTTTCGCGCCGACAGCATCGTGAAAGACGCCGAGTGTTTACGTGAGGCGTTAGGCATCAAGCAATGGGCGATCCTCGGGCAAAGCTTTGGTGGGTTCTGTGCCCTCACCTATTTGTCGTTCTTTCCGCAGTCCTTGTCTCGCGCGTTTGTCACCGGTGGGATCCCGCCGCTCAAGGGACACGCCGATGCGGTGTATCAAAAAACCTATCAGCGCGTGGAAGACAAGAACCAGCAGTTTTTCGCCCAATTCCCCGATGCACAAGCCCGCTGTCACGAGATTGCCCAGTATTTGCAAAACAATACGGTGACGCTGCCAAACGGTCAGCCGTTTACCGTTGAGCAATTTCAAACGCTGGGACTGAATCTCGGTCGCGGCCATGCCGGGCTGCCGCTGTATTACTTACTAGAACGAGCCTTTATAGAGGGGAATGGCGAGTGTACCTTAAGCTATCCGTTCTTAAATGCGATGCAGGCTGACCAAGGGTATTTAACCAACCCGTTTTACGCTATTTTGCATGAATCGATTTACTGCCAGCAGCAGGCGTCGCAGTGGTCAGCCCATCGGGTGCGCGATCAATTCCCGCAGTTCCACTATCAGCCCGATCAGCCGTTCCGTTTTACCGGCGAAATGGTTTACCCGTGGATGTTTGATCAACTGGCTACCCTTAAGCCGCTCAAAGACGCTGCCATGTTACTGGCAGAAAAGAGCGATTGGCCGGCGCTGTATGATCTGGATGCGCTGAAATGCAATACGGTGCCGCTCGCCTGTGCCACCTATGTGGATGACATGTTTGTCGAGTTCGATTATTCCCGTCAAACCTTGGCGCAGATTGCCAACAGTCAAGCGTGGATGACTAACGAATACGAGCACAATGGCATTGGCGTTGATGGTGAGCGGATTTTGAGCCGTTTGATTGAGATCGGCGATCATATTGCCGCAACCCAAGCGCCTGGTCGCGGTTGATTCGCACCGCTGCGGCCAATGGTGTCGCAGCGGACATTTTGTCCCTAACAAACTGTGATCTAATTCAAATCAATTATTCAGGGACAGGGAGGTGGTACGCTATCACTCAATACGGACTATCCCAGTGAAACGTCTGAAAATATGCCCTTATCGTTATCGCCGCCCCGTATCGCTTACTCCAGTGATTTTTATCTTGGCTAGCCGAATAATTAGACACCGGTCAAGCGCTTGCATGTTAGGTGAATTGGCGTAGTATAAATGCGTTCTCTTGGGGAACAGGACGTTCCCAGCACGGTGTCGGCGCAAGAATGAGTGCCCCCATACATCGTCATTTTTCTTTTCAAACTTTGCGTTCACATAGATGAAAATTGTAAGTAAAACAGGCAAGAAAAGAGCTATCTTTTATAAATCTAGCGTTTTCTTTGATAAATTATGGTCACGCGACAAAACGCCCGTTTCTATTCTTTTGCTCGCCGTTGTCATCGGCTTTTTAGGCGGCGTTGTTGTCACCCTTTTCGAACTCGCGATTCATACCCTCTCTCAGTCAAGAACTGACTGGCTAGACAGCAACATTAGCTCAATGATTCCATTGGGATTACTCGCTTTTATTATCAGTGCCGGCCTGGCCTTAATGGGTTATTGGTTTGTTCATCGATTTGCGCCCGAGGCCGCTGGCTCAGGGATCCCTGAGGTGGAAGGCGCGATGGAAGGCATTCGACCTTCGCGGTGGTGGCGGGTAATCCCAGTGAAATTTTTCGGCGGTTTAGGTGCGCTAGGCTCAGGGATGATCCTCGGACGAGAAGGTCCTAGTGTGCAAATCGGTGCCAATATTGGTCGCATGGTCACCGATACTTTTCGCATCAAAGACAGAAACAGTAACCAAACACTGCTTGCATCCGGGGCTGCCGCCGGTCTCGCCGCGGCGTTTAATGCCCCCCTTGCGGCGATCATGTTCGTGGTTGAGGAAATGCGACCTCAGTTTCGCTATACCTTGATCTCGATAAAGGCAGTGATCATTGCCGCCATCATGGCCGATATCGTTTTTCGCTATATCAATGGCCAAGAGGCAGTGATTGTTCTGCCCCAGTACGAGACACCACCACTTGCCTCTTTATGGTTCTTTCTCGCACTAGGTTGTTGTTTTGGCGTGTTTGGCGTGCTGTTTAATTTTTTGATTATGCGGTGTCAGGACTTTTTCCAACGTTTTTATCAAAAAAGTCAAAAACGAATCTGGCTAGTAGGGGCCACGCTAGGCGGTTTCTTTGGCTTATTACTGGTCTATGCCCCAGAGCTGACCCATGGCGGCATTAACTTAGTGCCAGATTTTGTTAGCTTAAACTATTCCATCAGTGCGCTGCTATTTATCTTTATGGCGCGTACGCTGCTGACGGTGATTTGTTTTAGCTCCGGCGCACCGGGCGGCATTTTCGCCCCTATGCTGGCACTCGGTACGTTGTTAGGCACCGTTTACGGTTTAGTGGTCACAAGCATATACCCCGAGATGGGCATAGAGCCAGGCATGTTTGCGATTGCAGGCATGGGCGCTTTGTTCGCCGCGACCGTACGCGCGCCTATCACGGGAATTTTGTTGGTGATTGAGATGACCAATAACTACTATCTGATTTTGCCGCTGATTATTACCACCCTCGGCGCCACCCTTGTTGCACAATTACTTGGCGGCCAACCGATTTATACCGAGCTATTACGTCGCAAAGTGCGCGAGCAAAAGCTGCGGGTTGAGAAATCAGCAGAGTCATGATCGCGGCTAATTGAAAATGGCGGCGCGCTCGCCGCTATTGGACTACGCCCTTACCTGCTCTTGAATGACGTTTGCAATATTGATCGCGCGCTGAGGCAGCTCGCGTCCGGCAAGAGAGGAGAGATATAAGGTTTCACTGACCGGTGTCGGTAAGTAATGAGCTTTAATGGCCGCTTGTTGAGCAAAAGCCGCGACAGCATTGGCGGGCAAGACGGTAAAGCCAAGTCCGCGTGCAACGGGTAGTAAGATAAGACTTATTTGGTTAGAAAAACCAGATTGCTTAACGGGGCGTAACTGCGCCGTTTGATATTGCTCGAAGTTCGCCCCAAGTAATAACTCTGCGTGATGCCTAGCATCTGGGTGATCAATGAATCCAAGTTGGCAGAGTGTTTCCCATGTAGGGTCTTTAATATGGCGCGGTGTCACCAGCAATAACGGCTCTTCGCCAATGGGTTCAGACTGAATATTCGGGTCAACTGGACAAGCCGTTGTTAGGCCAATATCAATGGTGTTATTTAAGATAGCCTTGTGAACATCGCCATTTGGCGCAAAGCGATAGTTAATCGTAAGGGCAGGATATGTCACCTGAAGATCGAGCAAACGCGTATACAAGCGGAGCCCGACACTTCCCGGCGACATAATGCGTACCTCGCCTTCATAGCCGGGATCGCGACTGATGGTTACAGCAAGATTATCCAACGTTTGTAGCACGTCCTTCCCTTGACGATAGAGTTGTTGTCCTGCCTCGGTCAGCACCACGCCTTTCTTTCCTCGAATGACCAACGTTGAAGATAATGACTCCTCAAGCTTTCGCACGTGCTGGCTTACGCCAGACTGCGTCATATAGCATTTATCAGCGGCCTTAGTAAAAGTGCCAACATCTACCAGGGTGCAAAAGGTTTTCAGCCAAACAGGGTTAACCACAACAAAATGTCATCACAATCATTGCAAACCATAATTTAACATTATGGTTTAGGTGCCTCATGCTTGCAAACAATGAAGACGTAAGCAAAGAGGAACAAACGATGCAGACCCCTTACCCACGTACATTTTCACACATTGGTATTTCCGTCCCTGACTTAGAAAAAGCCGTTGAGTTTTACACGCAGGTGCTTGGTTGGTATCTCATCATGGTGCCTACTGAGATTGTTGAAGACGACAGTGCAATCGGCGAAATGTGCACCGATGTGTTTGGCCAAGATTGGGAACGTTTTCGCATTGCCCATTTATCGACAGGTGACCGCGTTGGTGTAGAGCTATTTGAGTTTAAGGATCAGCAAAACCCTGACAACAATTTCGAGTATTGGAAAACGGGCGTATTTCACTTCTGCGTGCAAGATCCAAATGTTGAAGCATTAGCCGAGCGTATTGTTGAAGCTGGCGGTAAGAAACGGATGGAGAAACCACGCTATTATTATCCTGGAGAGAAGCCCTATCGCATGATCTATATGGAAGACCCATTCGGCAATATCTTGGAGATCTACAGCCACAGCTACGAGCTGATCTACAGCGCAGGAGCATATTAACTCTTCCACCTGCGATAACAGCTTTGGTACTTTCAATAAACAGGCTCAACGTGATTGAGCCTGTTTACTGCTTCAATATAACACCGACCAAACCGTCACTATTTGTAACAAAAAAACAAACGTGATACAGATCACTCAATGAATTAATATCGATCAGGCAAACAGTGTGATATTAGTCACTCTGTTTTTTTATTTCACTGTTCTAAAAAAATAAAGAGTGATCTATATCACTATACATTTTATAACGCAAAAACAAAAAATGTGATAATGGTCATTATAATTTTTATTGACAATGTTGTTTTTTTCGTTTTGTACTAAACTTTCATGTTATTTTTGTGACAGGTGTTGGGGTAAAATATAGTTGTGACGTGAATAGTGAGAGGTGGGTCAACAAATCCCCGTTATCAGTTCTCTCGAAAAAATGTGTGGTAAATTGACTGGGTACTAACTAGCCAGACGGTTTTGGCGAACCGTTCTACCACACACGTTCAGTGAGAACATCAAACGGGGTATTGTTATGATATCATCTGACACCAAGATCAAGATACAGAATTTTGGTCGCTTCCTCTCAAATATGGTGATGCCCAATATTGGCGCATTCATCGCGTGGGGGATTATTACCGCACTATTTATTCCGACCGGTTGGGTACCCAATGAGACATTGGCGGCCATGGTCGGCCCCATGATTACCTACCTACTACCACTGCTGATCGGCTACACCGGCGGTAAACTTGTTGGCGGCGAACGCGGCGCTGTTGTCGGCGCGATTACCACCATGGGGGTGATTGTCGGGACTGACATTCCCATGTTTATGGGCGCGATGATAGTTGGTCCATTCGGCGGCTGGGCCATTAAAAAATTCGATGCTTATATCGATGGCAAAGTGAGAAGCGGGTTTGAGATGTTAGTGAATAACTTCTCTGCCGGCATTATCGGTATGCTTTGCGCGATTATCGCTTTCTTCCTCATCGGCCCGTTCGTAAAACTGTTGTCCAATGGTCTGGCTGCGGGCGTTGAATTTTTGGTCTCAGCGCACTTGTTACCGCTGACGTCGGTATTTGTTGAACCCGCTAAGATCTTGTTTTTGAATAATGCGATCAACCACGGCATTTTCTCTCCTCTGGGCATTCAACAAGCATCAGAAGCAGGCCAGTCGATTTTCTTCCTCATTGAAGCGAATCCAGGTCCAGGTTTGGGCATCTTGTTAGCGTACATGGTGTTTGGTAAAGGCACAGCACGTCAAACCGCAGGGGGTGCATCGATTATTCACTTCTTCGGTGGTATTCACGAGATCTACTTCCCTTACATTTTAATGAATCCACGTCTTATCCTTGCAGCCATTGCTGGAGGTATGACAGGTGTATTCGTTCTCACTGTGTTTGATGCAGGCATTGTGTCACCCGCATCTCCTGGCTCTATCTTTGCCGTGCTATTAATGACGCAAAAAGGATCGGTTGTTGGTGTCTTAGCGTCAATTATTGCCGCTGCCAGTGTGTCATTTGTGGTTGCCGCTTTGCTGATGAAAACGCAAAAAAGCACAGAGGGCGATGGTGACGAAGCTTCACTCGATGAAGCGACTGCGAAAATGAAAGACATGAAGACAGGCGCGAAAGCAGATACCTCCGCTCCCTCATCCGCGCCCAAAGGCACGGTTAATTTTGCATCCGTTAAGCATATTTTGGTTGCGTGTGATGCGGGTATGGGATCCAGTGCCATGGGTGCCAGCTTGCTGCGCAAAAAAGTGCAAAGCGCCGGTCTAGATATTGGTGTCACTAATATCGCGGTTAATAGTTTGCCTGAGGATGCGCAGATTGTGATCACGCACAAAGACCTAACCGAGCGCGCACGTTCTCACGCCCCATCAGCTCACCATATTTCACTTAATAACTTCCTTGATGGTGAGGTTTACGGCCAGTTGGTCACCCAAATTCTCGCGGCAAAATACCCTGCAGCGAACGATCCGCAAGTGCTTAGGATTCCTGATACTGCCGCGAATGACGATAGCTTCGAGCCAACGCCAGCGCCCACTTTTCAACTCCAACGTGAAAATATCCATGTTGGCTTAACGGCAACAAACAAAGAGCAGGCGATCCAATTTGCCGGCAATCAACTTGTCAAACTCGGTTACGTTGAACCTAGCTATGTCGACGCCATGTTTGAGCGCGAGGCATTAACTCCAACTTACCTCGGTGAATCTATCGCCGTCCCTCATGGCACCGTCAAAGCGAAAGATGGAGTCAAGAAAACCGGCATCGTAGTATGCCAGTATCCAACGGGTGTGCAGTTCACCGACGATAAAGACGATATCGCCAAATTGGTGATCGGGATTGCCGCCAAAAACGATGAGCATATCCAAGTTATTACCGCTATCACTAATGCGCTAGATGAACCTGATGCAATAGATACCCTCACCAGTACCGACAGTATTGACGAGATCCTCAATCTATTAAGTGATGAAAACGTCACTCATATGACGTCGTCCCATTAATCAGTCTGATAAGGAGACCACTGAGGTGGTCCCTTATATCCATCTTTTTTAGTTTGAGGTAAATATTATGAAAAATGCTGTTCATTTTGGTGCCGGCAATATTGGCCGCGGCTTTATCGGAAAATTACTCGCGGATGCCAATGTCGAGGTCACCTTTGCAGATGTTGATGCGCCCCTCATTGATCAACTCAGTCACAAACAAAGCTACAACGTCAAAGTGGTCGGCAATGACTGCCATATCGACACGGTTTCTCATATCACGGCGGTTAATTCGGCAAGTGATGATGTGATCGATAAAATCGTAAAAACGGATTTAGTGACCACGGCAGTGGGTCCCAATGTGCTTGATATTATCGCTAAGACCATAGCCACCGGGATTGAAAAGCGTTTTGAATCGGGCAATTTGGTGCCGCTGAACATTATTGCCTGTGAAAACATGATCCGTGGCACATCACACCTTAAGGGCGAAGTCTATAAGCACCTTGACCCCGCGTTGCATCAAAAAGCAGAGGCACTGATTGGTTTTGTCGATTCAGCGGTCGATCGTATTGTACCGCCCGCGGAAGCGGCGAACGATGATCCCTTAGAGGTTACGGTAGAAAGCTTCAGCGAATGGATTGTTGATGAGCAACAGTTCAAAGGCGAGATCCCTGATATCGCCGGTATGGAGAAAACGCAAAACTTAATGGCGTTTGTCGAACGCAAGCTTTTCACCTTGAATACAGGTCACTGTATCACTGCTTATTTGGGGTGCTTAAGCGGCCACCGTACCATTCGTGAAGCCATTACCGATCCACAGATTCATGCCGTGGTGAAACAGGCCATGCAGGAAAGCGGCGAAGTGCTTATTCAACGCTACGGGTTTAACCGCGCCGCTCACCAAGCGTACATCGAGAAAATTTTGGGGCGTTTCTCAAACCCCTATTTGGTTGATGAGGTCGATCGAGTTGGCCGCCAGCCTATTCGAAAGCTAAGTCAGAACGATAGGCTTATCAAGCCATTACTGGGTACAATAGAATATGGCACGGATAACCGAGCGTTGTTAAAAGGTATTGCCGCAGCATTGAAATATACCAATCACACCGACCCACAAGCTGAAGAACTTCAAGCTTCACTGGCTGAGGTAGGCGTAAGAAAGACACTAGCGATATACACCGGCTTGGCAGAAGAAAGCCCTGAAATTGAGGCAATCAACATCCTGTACCAGCAATTGTAAACCGCGCACTTCACAGGGGGAGTTTAACTCCCCCGTTATAACAATAAGCAGTATTGAGTCTATGGCAGAAAATTTCGACGAAACAGACATCATTGAACGATTAAACCAAGCGACAACCGTGCGTGGCTTTTTTGTTGCCGCGGTCGATACGTTTGAAGCGTCTATTGATGGCTTAATCAAGCGGGTTTTTCGCAAAGATAACTTTGCAGTAGAATCAGTGGTGGGGCCTTTGCTGCATGACACGGGGCCACTGGGTGATCTTTCAGTGCGATTAAAACTCTTGTTTGGTCTAGGCGTGTTGTCAGATGACGCCTATCACGATATCGAACAGATTATTAAACTTAAAAACCAGCTAAGTAATGATGCTGACGACTACCACTTCACCGACCCTAACGTACTGGATGCGGTAAAAAAGCTTCGTAAAATCGAAAATATGAGTATGATTCAGCGCGATATAGAAGCGCCAGAGGATGATGTGGATATTGAGTTTTATCAGCTACAACTGCAACGCCAGCAGCAGGTCCTCCGCTCGGGGCTTTCTCTTGTTATTGTCGAGATTTGCAACGAATTGAGCAAAGAAAGCCCGTTCTAGTACTAAACCGGCGTATAGGCTAATTGACTACCCGGCCAGCACTAACCATATACCAAGCGCTAGCGCTCCCCCTAAAACCAACGTTTCAAATAAGTAAGCCTTAATCGTGTTATACAATTTCATACCTAACCAATCCTTTTATTGTTCGGGTATTAAACCAAAATCGAGAGCAGACTGTCTATCATTATAGACAAAAAGCCTTGTGTAAGATCACACAAGACTTGACGTTGGCAAGGTTAGCTGCCTTTTACCAATCAAGCATATAGCTATCTGCTCTCATATACGGAGGCAATTGGAAAAGTGACCGTAAAACCATTCCCATGGTCGGAAAAATATGGGCTTCGAATCGCAATACTCGCTTGATGCTGCTCAGCAATGTCTTTGACAATCGACATACCCAAACCAGCCCCGTCGCCTTTCTCGGTATGACCGCGGAAGAATTTATCAAAAATACGACTCTTAATTTCGTCCGGTATGGCATCGCCAGAATCAATCACTGCCACCACCACGGTATTGGCTGAGCAACTGGTGACCACACTGATAGATGCGCCTTCTCCTGCATAGCGAATTGCATTATCAATCAAATTAGTAAACAAGACTGACAACATAACGGGATGGCCTTTCACCCACAGGGGGTCTCGTCCTTCAAGCTCTATTGACTGTTGTTGAGTCAATGCCATCGGTGCGAGTGCTGCAATTTGCTCTCGTAACAATGGCACAAGATCAATGTGTGTGGTGTCGGTGTTTTTTTGCTGCTCCACCCGCGATAGCATGAGCAACTGCTGAATCACACGATCGGTACGATCGATGCCAGCAAGAATATTGGTCAAATCGTTATCTCGATCGGCTTTTGTGGCGGCAGACAAAGCATTTTCTGCATTAAGGCGCAGTACCGCGAGGGGAGTTTTTAGCTCGTGCGCGGCCGTACTAACCAAGCGCTTTTCACGCACCCACGCATTATTTAGCTGAGAGAATAGATAATTTAGCTGTTTAACCAATGGCGTTAGTTCAACGGTGGGTTGTGCAACATGGATATGATCGAGATTATCAACACTGCGCGCAGCGATCGTCTCTTTTAATTCGCCTAGCGGCCTAAATGCGCGGCTAACTAACACCACAACAATAACCGCTAAAAGTGGGATCAATAGGAGCTGGGGTAAGCCAATGGTCAACGAGACTTCTGTCATCAACTCTTGGCGAATCGCCTCTTTTTCCGCCACCAGCAGACTCGCTTGCCGTTTGTCCGGCAGTGTGAATACTAATAGGAAGGTGCGCCACTGCTCACCTGCTGCGGTAACCATATCAAATCCGGGGTTGTCCGATGTCCCTATCCATTGCGCCGGTGCGTTCGGACTTTTGGCAACTAATGCATCGTTAACACGGTACTGAAAAAACAAATTATCTTCGTAGGGGTGACCAAATGGTGTGGTCGTATCGTCATCTTTTGCGATGGCAGTGATCGCGTTTAACCAATGGGTATAGCTTTGTGTAAAGTTATCTGGCGGCTGATCTCCCCAGCTCATTACCGACAGCGCCAACGTTTTTGCCGATTGCCCCAGTCGCGCATCATAGACTTCATTAATTTCATGACGAGCTTCGCTATACACCAGCAGCCAAGAGACAAACATTAACACCCCCACCACACACACAGTGCTGAATGTAAGATGGCGTTTTATTGAATGTGGGCGCTGTTTATTTCTCAATGATATACCCAACCCCACGAATGTTTTGAATCAAGGTTCCACCCGTTTTTTTGCGTAAATTGTGAATATGGACTTCAATGGCATTCGGACTAATTCCCTCATCCATACCATGAAGCGCTTGTTGAAGTTGATCTTTGCTCATTACTCGACCAGCGTGTGCCATCAGTGTGGATAACAGCTTGAACTCGTTAGGAGTTAACCGAATAGGTGCACCCTCCATATCCACTTCACCCGTTACCATCGACAATGTCACGCCATGGCATGACATGGTGGTATCGGCATAACCGGAAATACGCCGAATCATGACGCGCAGACGCGCCAATAGCTCTTCGAGCGCAAAAGGTTTGATCATGTAGTCGTCGGCTCCACCATCTAACCCTTTCACACGGTCATCAATGTCATCGCGTGCGGTCAAAATCATCACAGGGATATCGCTATGTTTGCGGCGAATTTTACGCAACACATGAAGTCCATCAGTGTCTGGCAAGGTTAAGTCGAGAATAATAGCGGTAAAGCTTTCGGTATTTAACAGGGCATCCACACCACCGCCTCGCTGCAACCAATCAACGGTATAGCCGTGACGCTGCAGCGACGCCACCATGGACTCCCCTAGCATGCAATCATCTTCGACGAGTAACAGCCTCATTGCTGATTAAGCTCCTTCAGTTTTTGGATAATTTCTTGTTGGCGTCCTTGATCAGCAAGAGGACGGTCCGGCCGTGCAGGGGCTTGCTGTGCATGCTTCAAGAATGCCACAGCGAGATTTATTTTTCCGGTATCCGCCAGAAATTCGCCATAAAAATAGTTCGGATCGATACCGTCTGGATTGATCGCGAGTGCTTTTTTAAACAGCTCAGCAGCCTTATCGTCATCACCAAAGGCGAGTGGCCAGCCCGGCACTTTGTGGTACAACGTCGCTAGGCTCGTTAGGGCCGAACCGTCCAGCGTTTCCGGCGCCTGTGTTATCACATCTTCAAGTAGGATTTTTGCATCCTTGACCAAGCCTAATGCTCCCATGCCACCATCAACCCCGGCTAACGAGCTCTTATTGATAGCAAGCCATATTTTCAGATCAAGACGCGCTGGTTGAGCAAGGAGTGCAATTTGCGTGTCATCGATTAAACGGTCGAAGCACGCCACTTTGGCGTCACTACTTCCGACAGTGTAGTTACATTGTGCCCAGCGTGTCTGGATCTTAGCCAAGATAGAGTCGGCCAGCGCTGTCGCACTGATCAAAGAACAACTGAGTGCCCATACGGTAATATAAAATGATTTACGAATAGTCATGGTGCGATTCCTCTACAACTGGCAAGCCCTGTGGCGTATTGGCGTGAAAATCAATGATGTCTTTTTGTTTTGCGATTCCATGACCCACTAACGATGGAAAAAGTTGATTCAGACGAACAAACAGTTTTTCGGGCCACCCGAGCCACGTCGCAAAGCAACGCTTTTCGATGGCACGAATAATGTGATTCGCTACCCACTCTGGTGAGTCCACATGATTTCGCAATTGCTTATTCATCGCCGTTGCACGTGCATCATTTAACGCCGTCTTGGTGGCTCGAGGCGCGATATAAATGGCACACTGCTGAGTGCCATGTAGCTCCCGATTTAACGCTTCGGTAAAGCGATATAGGCCTGATTTAGTCGCACCGTAATTGGCATACCCGGGGAAACCGATACCAGCAAAGGTTGAGCCAATATTGACAATCAGGCCTGTCGGTGCGAGCCACGTCAGTGCCTGTTTACAAAGCAAAATAGGCGCGGTTAGGTTGATGGCAATCTCATGTTCAATACTGACATCCGCGCGCATGGATAGGTAATTGAAACTATTTACCCCCGCATTATTGATCAGTATTTCTATTGGCGTACCTTGCTGACCCAGCCATCGTGCATGCTGATTCACCTTGTCTCTTCCTTCTACTGCACCAATGTCTGCTTCGATGATCTGATGATGCTCGTCATTCACAAGCTGTTCTTTAAGATCATGCAACGCATTGAGATGGCGGCCGACGAGCACAAGTATTGCGCCTTTTTTTGCCAGTGCATCAGCCAGAGCTCGGCCAATGCCTCCTGTCGCACCTGTTAGCAATATAATTGTGTTTTTCATTACCGCCTCCTATGCCACTTGCGTCTGTGTTGTGGTCATGGGAAGCGCTCGCAGCATTGATTCATACAGCGCATAAACACGGTTCGCACTATCAATGATGGCTTGTTGGTCCGCGGGCTCCGTTACCTTGTTCATCAAATCGGCAAAATAGCCAATATGCTCTACATCCAAGGTGCTGTGTGACGTTAAATACCGCATCGCTGTATCGGGTAGAGAAAGCGTTTGCTGGATCAGTGCGGCCATCGAGCCGCCGATTGAGACACTCGTCCCTTCCAACACCCAAACCATGCCAAATAGAGCCATTGGGTTTTTACGATCAATTTGGTGATATAAATACGCCACCATCATCTCAATCCCTAACCCGACTTGACCCTCACCACAGTTAGCCTTCGCTAGTTCGGCATCAAAGCCACATGCGCGCAAGTCATTCAAGATCCATTCATGGTGACCTTTCTCTTCCTCAATGTATGCGCCGAGCGCTTGGCGTAACCATTCATAGTGCTCCGGCAACCGAGAACCACAGGCCATCAGTAATGGAACGGTATGCTTCACATGATGATAAGCCTGAACAAGAAAGGCCGTGTAGGTTTGCAGCGTGATCGCCTTATAGTCGTAAGCCTCAATCACAGGCACACTCAGCATTGAGGCTCTCGCCTGAGAGGTTTCTTTCTCTAGTACATGGAAAAAACCTTGATTATCCATAAATCCTCCTAGGAATGTGCCGTGAGTGGCAGGGTTTCGTCAGTCAGTAATGATTGGGCCGACGTGTTAAGTTGCGGCTCAAATTGTTGGCAAAAGACATCGCGTTTAGGGCGGCCATTTGCCGTCATCAAATGGGGTTGCTGATGAAAAGGAGCGGTAAATATCACCGCTCGGAGCTGCGCATAATCGGGCAGTTGGTGGTTAAGCTGGATCAGCTGCTGCTTTGCTTGATCAGGAGAGTCGCTACCAATAATAGCAGTCAGGTAGTCCTTCCCCTCTCCCAATACCACCATGTTGCTAAGCGCCGAATAGGCCATGGCTTCCGCCTCAATCCATTCTGGATGGATGTTGCGGCCAAAAGCCGTAATGAGTTGATTTTTTTGCGACCTTTTACATACAAAAAGCCGTCATCATCAAACTCACCGATATCTTCCGTCGCGACGGCGCCTTGGTGAGGGATAAAGTCGCGATCCAGATAACCTGAGAATGTCGCGCCTGTTACCATAATTTCACCATCTGGTGCTAGAAAAACACGATTGTGAGGTAACGGTTTACCCACACTGCCAACACAATGGTGATCGGTGGTATTCAAGCTCACCACTGATCCGCACTCCGATAAGCCATAACCCTCAAAAACCGATAAGCCAAGCCGACTTGCTGCGCGCAATAAGGCCGGTGCCACCTTTGCGCCTCCGACAGCAACGTGCTTGAGATCGGCAACCGCACCAGGATGCTGTTCACCAAGGTGGATTACGGCTCGCAATAACGCAGGGGTAAGCACCAAGCTTTGCGGACGATAACGAATCAGTCCGCTCATCAATTGATTCAGGTTTAACTGGCTTGAGCCGATCAGCCCCAAGTCATGGCTGGATGGGATCACTGTCGTCACCCCAAGCAATAGAGGCACGTAAACACCCGTAATATTCTCCAGTAGTGTGGACAGGGGAAGGACGACTAAATGATGGGAGGGCACCGCAGTGGTGGAGACGGTATTGGCAAGCGATACGCTAACGCTCTCTAGCGTGGCTGCGCTCAATACCACGCCCTTGGGAGAACCGGTCGAGCCTGAAGTAAACGTGACCTTTACGGCAGGAGGCAAAGCTGGCAGTGCGTCTACATCTCGTGCATGGCATGGTAATCCCGCCAATGTAGTCACAGATTCGTGGCTTAATGCGACATCAGGGTGTAGCGAGCCAATCACCCAATCGACCCTCGCAGTCTCCAAGACATGCAGTTGTTGATCCGCCGTAAAAAATGGCGGGATCGGTACAATTGAAATGCCTGCATACGCAGCGGCAAGATCGATCAGTACCCAACTAACACTGTTGTCACCGGCAAGCCCAATCATGTGCGCATCTAGCGCCAATAGGGCTTCACTCAAAGCCCTGATTCGTTCCCAAAGCGCTTCGTAAGTCAATATCAGGCAGTCGCCAGATGCATCCGTCCCTTGAATGGCAACCTGATCAGATTGGGAGCTGGCATATTTAGCCAAACGTTCAAATAAGACGCGCATGTGCATTCTCCGTATGACGGTGTTTAGACGCGATTCGAGCCAACTGTTCAGCACCTTGAGCAAGGTTACCAGCACAGACACGAGGCATCCGCGTGTAGTAGTCGCCCCATTGGTCAGTGGCGGGTTGTAAGCGACTCGCTTCCGCATTGGTCAGAAGATGGGGAGCAAGGCCAAATCGACGCATGAGTGCATATAGCGGCCCTGTCGCGGTAAACACACACCACAAGTATCCGTGGGATAGCAGCACATTCGCTAAAGCGTGGAAATGCGGTAGCGACGTCCCCGAAGAGAACGAGGCCAGTTGCCCAAATTCAATCACTGATGTACGCGTGATCACTTGCTGATAGTGAGTGCTGAGTACATCAGCAACATCATCGCCAAGGTATTGTTCGAGAAAAAGCGGCTGACACGCAGCGGGGCGATAACCGCATACCGACAATAAGCGATCGTCTTTCCCTCTCAGGCAGGACAAATAAGGCATGAAAGTGGTAATTGTCGCGTCGAAGGCTTGTTGATAGCGTTCAGCAATATACGCCTCTATTTCAGCGCGATTCGCTGAGTCTGGTGTAACAATGTCAAATCGACTCGCTGAATTAACCATAGCGGTGACATCCTTTATTGATTTATTGTCACTGAGCTTACGGCGCGATACTTAAGAAAAGCTTAAGAATCTCCTCCAGTCGATAAAAAACGCACCCCAAAAATCTATCCAATTGTAAAATATCACCTTTTTATTTTTTCCACCCTCTTAAGCGATTCTTAAGTTTCCTCTCATAGAATGAAGGCATAACAATATGAGAGGAAATTATCATGACCGCCAACACCACCCGACCGTTTAAATGGGACAGAGTCGTCCGATTCAGCCATTGGATGATTGCTGCATTATTCTTTGCCAACATGAGCGTCACTGAAGAAGGCAGTGACATTCATCGCTGGTTTGGGGACGTGATCCTTGGGGCCATTGTCTTACGTCTGATTTGGGGAATGTTCACACATTCAGAAGCACGACTCACCCGTTTTATTCCCTCGCTTTCTGCCGCTCGTGCTCACTTCAGCAACCTTATAGATGGGCGTGATCACACAAGCTCAGGTCACAATCCTGCCGCGGCACTTATGATTTGGAGTCTTTGGGGATTGCTCCTCGTCACCATTTTGACTGGCTGGGCAATGACGCAGTCAGGTGAAGAGCTCGAATGGTTAGAAGAAGTCCATGAGTTTGCTGCCAACGCAACCCTAGTCCTCGTCACTATTCATGTTAGCGCCGCCATTTTAATGAGTCGATATGGTAAGCGTAACTACATAAAATCCATGCTTCGCTAATATTAAGGATGTTTAAGTGATGAAGATAAAAAATTTAAGATTCTCATACACATCAATAACGATAGTGATCGCTGTATACTTTGCATTAATTATTAATGTGCCAATTTWTAGTGAACTTGGCGGCATCATACTATATCGTCTTGACAGCATCGAACTTGGATCTTTCGCTACGCCCCCTCTTTTTCATTGCTATCTTTAACATTATTTTTAACGCATTAAGTTGGCTATTCATCACTAAGTCGTTTTTCACATGACAATATTTTTCATTCACTACTAGGAGTTATGGATATATCCACATCCACATATCAAGAATCTAAAGATATTTTTTCACTTTGTCGTCAATAGGTAGAATATGAAGCCAGGCTATAAAGGCATTCAAAGGATTTTCAAGGCAACTGAGTTTTCAATCCAAGGGTTGAAAGCTGCGTGGAAGAATGAAGCAGCATTCCGTCAAGAAGTCGTGCTTGTCTTAATCCTAGTACCATTTGCATTACTAATGCCCATTGCATTACTAACTAAACTCATATTAATTGGGAGCTTATTGCTTATACTGATCGTCGAGCTAATTAATTCTGCCATTGAAGCAGTTGTTGACCGTGTAGGTAAAGAACACCATGAGCTAAGTGGTCAGGCCAAAGACATCGGATCAGCGGCCGTATTATTAACATTAATTCTTGCAGTAGTGACATGGTTCAGTGTCATAATAGATTTCATAATTCAGGGTTGAACGATGAGAGTCATAAAATTAATGAAACCAATTCTTATTTTCTTCCTATTAGCATTAGGGTTTCTTAGTGCGTTTCGGGTTGGACTTCTAATCTGGCAGCAAGACAATATAAATAATTGGTTTGAATATGTTTATATTTTCACGCAAGGTGTTCGCATAGATATAGCCACCCTCTGCTGGCTATATACCCTACCGGCATTTTTATTGACACTGCTGCCAACCTCTGGAAAATTTGGTCGAGGATTTGTTTTTATACTGCGGATTTGGCTGGTCTGTGGATTAGTCGTGTTAGCTTATATGGAGTTTGCCACGCCTTCGTTTATTTTAGAATATAATCTAAGACCGAATCGGCTATTTCTAGAGTACTTGGTGTACCCCAAAGAAGTCTTTTCCATGCTTTGGAAGGGCTATAAGTTACCGTTATTCTTAGGACTCTTTGGCGCGTTATTCGTGGGTTTTTTCAGCTGGCGACTAAGCGGCAAGCTTATCCAGACAGAAAATCAGCCGCGCTGGTGGACACGGCCTATTCTTGCGGTGTGTGTGATTGCTTTCGGTATCATGGGAGCACGTTCAACTCTGCAACACCGTCCACTAAACCCAGCACTTGTCGCCTTTTCAACTAATCCGCTATTAAATGATTTAGTACTCAACTCTTCTTATTCGTTGGTATTTGCCGCCAAATCCATGGCATCCGAACGTAATGCTGAAGAATACTATGGAGATTTGCCGCTGGAAGAAATCATTTCAACGATTAAAGCTTATTCGCCATCAAGCACACATTATCTCATGAATTCCGCGTATCCAACGTTAAATACGAAGCGAGCGATCGGTAAGGATAAGAAAAATCTGGTCATCTTACTGCAAGAAAGTCTAGGCGCGCAGTTTGTTGGCGCGTTAGATGGGTTACCGCTTACACCCAACTTAGATAATCTCATGAAACAAGGCTGGAATTTTACTCAAGCTTATGCAACGGGAACACGGTCGGTACGTGGTATCGAAGCGGTCACAACAGGTTTTACGCCAACACCCTCTCGTGCAGTAGTAAAGCTATCAAAAAGCCAAACTGGATTTTTTACTATCGCTGATGTACTGAAACAACAAGGCTATACGACACAATTTATCTATGGCGGTGAGAGTCATTTCGATAATATGAAGTCATTTTTTCTCGGTAATGGTTTTCAAGATATTGTCGATCTTTCTCAGTTCGATAACCCACAGTTTGTCGGTTCATGGGGCGTTTCAGATCAAGATTTATATAATATGGCTGACAAACAGTTTCGTTCGCTTCATCAAAAAGGCAAACCTTTTTTTAGTCTTGTTTTTACTAGTTCCAACCATTCGCCCTATGAGTACCCAGATGGACAAATCACACCTTACACTAAGGAAAAAAGTACACGTCTAAATACGGTAAAATACTCGGATCATGCACTCGGTGAGTTTTTTAACAAGGCTAAACAATCAGACTATTGGGAAAACACCATCTTTTTGATCATTGCGGATCATGATTCACGCGCCTATGGCGATGATCCGATCTCCGTTAGCCGTTTTCACATCCCAGCGTTAATTATCGGAAAAGATATTCCTAAACGCAAAGACACCCGTTTAGTCAGTAGTTTAGATATGCCGCCGACGTTACTTTCATTGATCGGTATCGATGCGACAACACCTATGATAGGCCATGATTTAAACCGCGCCGTACCATCTGAATATCAACGTGCAATGATGCAGTTCGATAAAAACTTCGGTTATTTAACACGTGAATCACTGGTAGTGCTTCAGCCCAAAAAAGCCCCGGTCGCCTATCAATATGATGTTGTAAAACAAGTACTCAGTCCGATCAAATTAAACCAAGAGGCGGTAGTGCGCGCAAAAGCACATGCGCTGTTGGGCGGGAAGCTATACAGGCAAGGATTATATCCATCAGGAACAAAAAATCCGCGCTGACTTAGTAACATACCGCGAGCAAATAGAGGAACAGCGAGCAATAATACTCGCTGTTTCTATTCAGAGAAGGCTAAGATTCAGGCCATTGCCATGGCTTGCTGGGCAATCACCAGCTCTTCGTTGGTTGGGATCACCAATGCGAGCGGTGAATCTTGTGTTGTGATTTGTCCTGCGGCACCGAACCGAGCTGCGGCGTTGGCGTCGGCATCTGACTGATAACCGAAAATCGCGAGTTCTTTTAGGATCATCTCACGGACTGGCAGTGAGTTTTCGCCAATTCCACCTGTGAAAACAATCGCATCCAGGCGGGATAACGGCACCATGTAACTTGCGATGAATTTCGCAACGCGATAAGCAAACATTTCCAGCGCGAGTTGCGCACCTCTGTGGCCTTCTTCCGCGGCTTCAACCAGCCCACGACAATCATTAGTGAGCTCAGACACACCAAGGAGCCCTGCTTTATCGATTAGCTCATGATGGATTTGATCCATGCTGAGCCCTTTTTTCGATAAAAACTCTAGAATAGATGGGTCGATATCACCACAGCGAGTGCCCATCATCAAACCGGCTAAAGGCGTAAAGCCCATGCTGGTATCGACACTTTGACCGTCTTTGACCGCACACAAAGAGGCACCGTTACCAAGGTGTACGGTGATGACGTTGGTTTGTTCAGGCGCTTGGTTAAGCCATTTTGCCGCTTCACGACTTACGTAAGAATGGCTGGTGCCATGAAAACCATAGCGACGAATGCCATAATCATTATAGAGCTGACGCGAGATCGCGTAGTGATACGCTTTTTCCGGCATGGTTTGATGGAATGCTGTGTCGAAAACCGCGACTTGAGGAAGGTTAGGGAAAGCTTTACGCGCGGCATTAATACCAACGACATGAGCGGGGTTGTGCAGTGGCGCCAGGGATTTCAAGGCATCGATCTGTGCAAGTACGGCATCATCGATAAGCGTCGCCTGACTGAAGGTTTCGCCACCATGGACCACTCGGTGCCCAACAGCTTGTAATTTATCACTGAGTTGGTTGTTTTCGATAAGGCCCACAATAATGTCCATGGCCTCTTGATGGTGGTCGCTTCCTGCACTCAATGTCTTTTCAGTTTTGTTACCGTCGACTTTCCAGCTCATGCATGCGTCATCACGACCAAAACACTCTCCGGCGCCTGAAATCACAGCATCGCCTGTTTGCGCGTCCATCAGTGCAAACTTTAAAGACGAACTGCCTGAATTTATAACGAGTACCAGTGCATCACTCATAGGTTTACCTTATTGGCAGAATTGGGATCGCGACTTGCGGCCGCCACCCTATTATTAAAATATTTTTGAATAATTCAACTATCGTTATAGTGATAGCATAATTGCCCAACAATTTACTGCGTAAGATCAAGCTAAGTGCGCATCAACTAGGCAAAAACAAGAATGACAAGTAACCGACGACCCCCATGGTGCTCATTACTAGCGACATAATCGTGACGACTTTGCGGTGCGCGCGAAGTGTCTCCATCATACGCAAAAGCAGGTTGGTCCTTGGTGGTATCACTCCAAGGCGGTGCGCATATTCATCCGCTTGCCGCTGATGGCCTTGCTCGCCCAATATATCGAGCAAATGTTGAACATGAGCCACCGAGCAGTGCCGCAGAACACCCATCGATTCCTCGATTGGCATTACGGTGAGTAGCTCGGCTTGCCGAGTTAATTCGTATTGTAAAAAGGCATTACGAGCCGCGACGATCTCGGAGGTTGAGAAAGTTGCAGTGTTATCAAAGGTGTTGTTCATTACCGTCATGGCGAATCTCCCGATTGGCAACAGGTAACGACCATCAACAACGTATAGCGCCTAAAAGGCAGCATTATGCGTTAGAGCGAGAGGAGAAAAATAAAGCAGGTGGGGCCAGCTATCAACAACGGCTGGTAAACTGGCAGAGACAATACCAACAGTCGCTATTTTTCTCCGTTTCGACTCGGAGGATGGTCGGTATTGTTCATAGTTATCTCCAAAAAATGTATTGCTTTGAAAGCGTGATCAATATAACAAAAAAGTTAAGCTCTGTCTGTCAGTTGGGCGTTAATTTTATCGCCGCGTCTGCTCGCTAACCTGATCGGACCGGACACTCTATACAGTTACTTCGCATGCCCCTCACTTTTTTGACGGCACAGTAACAGGCTCGCACCTAATAATTGCGAAAAAGCGACGGTGAGATCCGTTTGCATACGCTGCTCACACTCTTTTTGTAACGCTTTTAGAATTCTAAACGCGGCGCCATTGTCCGCTTTGCCACTAATCAGTAGATAGAAACAGAGTTTGAGCGTGGCTTTGAAGTCACCGTTTGCATGCATCGCCTGCATCCAACTGGTCATAAACGCATTAATGGTGCTGGTTGTATCAAGCGGCATGCGCAAGCTGTCGACGATAAACGGCTCCAGCGCGACCATAAAATCTTGTTTTCGAGGAAAGTGATGACTAATCCCGGTACGCGATACGCCGGTCGCCTCGCTTAACGTTGTATACGACATTCCCTCATAGCCAAGCATTAATAATTGGTGTTTCGCCTCTGCTAGGATGAGCTCAATGGTCTGTTGCGTTTGCGCTTTACTCCGTTTAGGCATACGTAACCTGTTCTCCCGTCAATCGCCACTGTTGGCGCAGTGCTGTAACGCGCGCCCGTTTGGCTCGCACTTGCGTCTGGCTCGCGATAAAGCCTAGCCCTTAGTAAAAATAGTACAGACTCACCAATAAAGCCTGACAGTAAACGTCTTATGTGAATACGGAGGCTGATCAAGCTTTTGGCATTGGCTCCTGAAAATGGGGTGAAAAAACTGAAAAATCAGGCAAAAAACACCGCAAATAGTGTCATCAGTCATAATTTAGACAGTCGTTTAAATGATTATCTTGCGTATGGTGGCCGAGGATCCGTAAGTTAACATTATTATAACGTTTTAACGTATCTCCACGTTGCGACAATGAGGAAGTCCAATGTCACATATCAAACCACATGATCAGATCTTACGTTGGGCCGATGAGCGCCCAAATCATGTTTTTCTGCGCCAAATCCACGGGCGCCGCTTTCATGATTATACCTTTGCCGAGGTCGCCGAGCAGGCCCAGAAAATGGTAACAGCGCTCCGCGATATGGGGCTTAAGCCGGGTGACAAAATCGCACTGATATCAAAAAACTGTGCTGAGTGGTTTATCGCAGATTTAGCAATGATGATGGGAAGCTACATCAGTGTGCCCATATTTCCTACCGCGGGCACCGACACTATCGATCATGTCATTAACCACAGCGAATCGAAAGCAATGTTTGTGGGTAAATTAGATGACAGTAAAGCGCTAACGGCCTCGTTAGAAAGTCTGCCGAACCTAAAAACAATTGCCCTCCCTTATCCTACCGTAAACTGTCATTACGAATGGCACGATCTGATCGCCAACCACGCACCGTCAGACGAGCGTCCTGTTCATCTTGATGGCGATCTCATGTCGCTGGTTTATACATCGGGCACCTCAGGGCCGCCTAAAGGAGCCATGTTAAGCTACGGCGGTTACTGCTGGTCTGCGCAACGGTTGATCGATCATATTGATATCGAACCTGACGATCGTTTGTTCTCTTACCTACCACTGGCCCATATTACCGAGCGTGTATACATCATGGGGTCAGCCATTATGGGCGGGATCCCGACGGCATTTCCTGAATCACTCGATACTTTCATTGAAGATGTCAAAATGCATCGCCCAACCCTGTTTATTTCGGTCCCAAGGCTTTGGACCCTATTTCAACAGCGAATCCAGGAGAAACTGCCGGACGGTAAGTTGAACCTACTGCTCCGTATTCCGTTAGTGAGTACGATCGTCAAAAATAAAGTCGCTAAAAACTTAGGCTTGGATCAAGCACGTGTATTGGGCTGTGGGTCCGCCCCTGTCGCGCCGGCATTGTTGGAGTGGTACCGCAAGATTGGTTTGAATGTCACCGAAGCGTGGGGCATGACCGAAAGTTATGCCTACAGCACCATTAATTATCCTTTCCGGGCCGATAAAATTGGTACCGTTGGGAATGCCGGCCCAGGGGTTGAAATCAAGATCGCAGACGACCAAGAAATCTTAGTAAAAAGCCAAGGACTGTTTAGCGGTTATTACAAAAATGAAGAAGCAACCAAAGAAACCTTGGTCGACGGTTGGTTGCATACTGGTGATTTAGGGGAGCTCGACAGCGATGGCTACCTCAGTATCTCAGGGCGCAAAAATGATACGTTCAAAACCGCCAAAGGTAAATTTGTCGCCCCTGTACCGATTGAAAAGCGCTTATTTGAATTATCAAACGCTGAAATGTTGTGCGTAATTGGCTCAGGCATGCCAGCACCGATTCTACTTGCGCTCCCACACCATTTCCCTCATTTTGATCGCGCTCGTTACGAGCGTCGAGTAAAAAAAGTGGTGGATACTATCAATGGTGAACTTGAGTCACACCAGCAAATTAAAGGTGTGTTGATGATTAAAGAACCATGGAGTATTGAGAACGGTAAACTGACACCGACCTTAAAAATTCGTCGCCATAAGCTGGAGCAGGAATACCACGATCTTGGCACTCACTGGCCAAAAGGCACGCTCGTGCAGTGGGAAGAAGACTTGCTATAGCTTCACCGGCGCCCCGTCAATCTATGCTGGGGCGCCGCAAGACAATACGATTAGCACCACCCCTTTCTTGTTTTCGATGCTATTTTTGATTGGTTCACCGGTAGTTTTTCCATCATTAATACAGAAAAGATATCAAAACCTGACCTATCTCAATGTGCCACAGGCATGTGTTTGCTAAAGATCGTACCACTGGTTTGCAGCCACGTCTTAAACGTGACGTCATTGGCTGCGTTTACGTAGGGGAACACCATGAAAGAGAACCAAACTGACGCTTGCGATGCTTGCGGTGTAAGTGCTGAGATTGGCTACATCATCTCAGAGGGCGATGATGTAGCAGAAGTCACCATTCAAGCCAACAGCCCTGAGGCGATAGCGGCGCGCTTCGAGCAGTATCTTGACCTGGCAAAGAGTATTAATCCTGCTGTGAAGCATGACTTTGATAGTCAGCACATTAAAAACGACGCACTGACGATTAAGATGCAATTTGAATGCAGTGCTGAAAAGCTGATTTTTGAACTGCGTAGCCGCAGTTTGAACAACGCCTAGGCGTTAAGAGAGCTTTAATGGCATGCAGGCGATTACGCAGGCTTGCTTCAAAAACACGAAGCAGGGTGAATATTCACTCACCCTGCTCATTATTTAGCTATGATTCGAGCATCTTGGCTCAGTGAAAGCGCTCGCCGCCGGTTAAAGCCTTAAGCTCTGCCACGCTTCACACATTTCACGGAATGTTGTCGCATCACCCTCAGGGCGATCCGGATGCCATTTTAGGGCCATCTTCCGCCACTGGCGACGAATTTCATGTTCGCTCGCATTTTCGTCCAAACCTAACACGTTAAGTGCTTTGTTTCGCTCCAGCATCGCAGTCCCTGGTGTATCATTACCGATGTGGCGCTGGTAATGCTTCCAAAAAGAAGACAGCAATTCTTTGACATCATCTTGGCTAGCATCATAGTTGTTCCAGTCCATATAGTAATCGCGTAATGGATCCTGGTAATCGATTTCTTTGGCCACAAAACCATGACCTCCCACACGCCATTGTAATTGAATATCCATGGATTCAACCTGCAACCATTGCTGGGGCAGCAACATTTCTTGCAGTTGATAGAGGGCGTTCATGATCAGGAAATTGCGTTTAAACAGATCAAGATGGGGGTCTTCATCGAGTTGCGCCATCATGGTATCTTTTCGCAACTCACCCAACAGGTGATGCACTTTCCAACTTTGTCGTGTCGACTCTAAAATACTGAGTATCGGCCAAATCAGGGGGTTGTCTATTTCATCCCGTTTTTCAGCAAGCATGACGTTCGTCCTCTGTCACTGGCCAGCTATTTTAAACCGGCACGTCTTAGGTTTGGTCGTAAACCACCTTACTTAAGGTATAAACCAATTCTGAGTGTTTTGTGGTCATAATCGAAAAATTCATTGTTGTTGGTCAGTATGCCGCCATTACAATGACACTTTACGATTGCCGGTTAAAATCTAAGCATATCTGGTGCCAACTTATTTTTAAAAAATCATAATATTGCGTATATCACTGATTAATCTTATAAATAATCTTTAAGGTTAAGTCAGTGAATATATTTACTTGAAAGCACCATGTTTTAAGGCACCACGATGAATTAAGCCTGCATTAAGCAACAGTAAACNACAGTAAACCGTGCTTACTCGCATACTTTGCGCCATTTAATTCGCATTCTGTTGAGAACTCCATTAATCTTGATATAAACATAAAAATTTAATTATTTGATTAATGGCATAAGCTTATGGCATCAACGAGTTCACAATGTGAGGCATGTAAAAGTGCGCAGCCACTTTCCTTTGCCTTTACCATGGCTTTTCAACCGATCATCCAACTTTCAACGGCAACCGTGTTTGCTTATGAGGCATTGGCGCGTGGTATTGATGGCAGTGGAGCAGGCAGTGTGTTTAAGCATGTCAACGCAGATAATCAGTATAAATTTGATCAAACCTGCCGAATCAAGGCTGTCAAATTAGCGGCAGAGCTTGCAATCCCTTGTTATCTCAGCATTAACTTTATGCCTAATGCCGTTTACGAACCTGAGCGTTGTATTCAAACAACGCTGAAAGCGGCACGCGATAACCAGTTTCCGCTCGATAAAATCCTCTTCGAGTTTACTGAGGGCGAAGAAGTGCTTGATTACAAACACATTCAACGCATCATTCACCATTATCGCTCTCAAGGCTTTCTGACCGCGATTGATGATTTTGGCTCGGGCTATTCAGGGCTAACAGCTCTCGCCAATATCGACACGCATATCATCAAATTAGATATGGCCTTGGTGCGCGATATTGATACGGACACCACGAAACAGGCCATTGTTCGCCATAGTATTGCCATGTGCCGCGAACTTGGCCGTCAAATTATTGCCGAGGGCGTAGAAACGGAAGCCGAGCTTGCTTGTTTAGCCGAACTGGGTATCGATTTATTCCAAGGCTACTACATTGCTAAGCCAGGTTTTGAATCATTACCTGCAATTAATCAATCACCTGGTTTAGAGGCCTTCCATCGTCAATAACTCGACGATGGAAGGCCGCTTAGATAGGTAGCGACTGGATAGGCATCTTTTAACTGCCTCACAAATACAACTGATAACCTTTCTCATTTATTGGCCTTGCGATACAATACCGCATGATTTTTGTGAGTATAAAGGGCGTTGTATGCATAAAGGACAAAAAGGATTGATGACGCAGGGTTGGTCTCGTCGTCGTTTTTTACAATCGACAGTGGCGATGGCTGCTATCTCAACTCTCCCCGCCTGCTCGCTGAGATCTGCCTCCCGACAAACCGGGCAGTGGGAATATCACCTAAGCGCTGAACCAGGTCTCGCGTCACTCGTGCCCGGTCATCAAACCGATGTATTGGCGTTTAACGGTAAGATTCCAGCGCCTACTATTCGTTGTCGGCAAGGCGAGCCAGTGACCATTCACTTCACGAATCATTTACACGAGCCGACGACAATTCATTGGCACGGACTGCGTATACCCATAGAAATGGATGGTGTCCCCTTCTTATCTCAAGCACCAATCCAACCGGGCGAAACCTTTACCTATCGCTTTACCCCCCCTGATGCCGGCACCTTTTGGTACCATCCGCACATGAACTCTGTGGTACAGCTGGGGAAGGGACTAGTCGGAGCCATCGTGGTCGAGGAAGCCACGCCGGTTGTGTTTGATGAAGAGCACACACTGACACTCAAACACTGGCACCTTGATCGTCAAGGCAACTGGAAAGATCTCGCTATCCCTCGCTACAGCGCACGCATGGGCACTCCCGGCGAGTGGGGCACCGTCAACGGCGTTCACCACCCTGAATACACACTGCAAGAAAATGCCACCACACGGTTACGTTTGGCAAACGTGGATAATACGCTCACCTATCCGATTCAAGTGCGCGGCGCAGAGGCTTGGATCATCGCCATTGATGGCAACCCTATCGCAACGCCTCAACGGTTAGAGGAGCATAAAATCGCCCCAGGGATGCGACTAGATATCGGCCTGATTGCACCGAAAGCGGGTAGAAAGATCGAAGTCATGTACATGAAAGGACGTTTCCCATTCTTGTTGACAAGCTTTACCACAACACCGTCAACCTTAACAGACAAGCCCCTGCCCGCTCTGCCACTCAACCCCGTTGCAAAACCAGATTTAGTGAATGCCGAAACCCGTCATTTTGTGTTTGAGTGGGCCGGCGCCATTACCCCTGCAGATAAACAAGGAAAAGGAAATCACGACTTTTGGCTGATGAATAAACGTGCCTGGGAGGGGATGAGCAAAGGAAATATTCCTGAGCCAATCGCAAAACTGGAACGAGGGAAGACCTATATTTTCGATTTAAAGAATGTGACCCAGTATCATCATCCGATTCATTTGCACGGCCACACCTTCACGGTGCTGGAAATAGATGGCAAGCCTGTGACGCCGTTCCATACTGATACCGTACTATTAGGTAAAAATGGCCACGCCAAGGCTGCCTTTGTGGCGGATAACCCAGGTCGTTGGATGTATCACTGCCATGTGATTGAGCATATGAAAACCGGTCTGATGGGGTTTGTAGAAGTGGTATAGCAATACGCAAAACATACTGAAAATAGAACGGCGAGCCTATGTGCTCGCCGTTCTTGTTTTGTGGTTTTTACGTTTCCCCTTTCATTCTATATGGATGTCTGTTTTTCCTTAACAAATGACAAGCTACGCTTTTAAGAGAGTGAATAAAGCTCGCAAAGTTTGATTGCATCTTACATGCAAAGATTATAAATTAGCATAATCTAAACAATAAGGAGCGATTGGGAATGAGTAAAAAAGACTACCAAGAGATTAACCAACAACAGTTAGCTCTCAACAAGCAATTTAAAGCACACAGCAGCGAGACACTGACTGCATTTGGCCAACTTCATCGCGCCGCAATGGCAGAAGGCGATCTCGATGTAAAAACAAAAGAATTGATTGCCTTAGGCATCGGGATTGCCGCGCGCTGTGATGGCTGTATCGGTGCACACGTCGCCGCCGCTTTAAAGCACGGCGCGACTAAGCAAGAATGCGTAGAAGCAATTAATGTTGCCATTGTGATGGGCGGCGGTCCGTCGTTGATTTACGGCTCTCAAGCACTGGAAGCCGTCGAGCAGTTGAGTGAGGCGTAACACTTAAAATAAACGACATTAAAAAAGCGCAGCCGCTGCCAACTGCGCTTCTTCATCTATATATAAGCCACCGATTTACCCGCGGTAATATCGCTGCGGCACAAACGGCATTTTTTCGACCGTCATAGGCAATTTCTTGCCACGCACTTCAGCGTATACCTCGGTGCCGGGGGCAATAAACTCAAACTCAGGTGGGAGGTAACCCATCGCCACGGGCATCCCTTTAGTAGGGCCAAAGGTGCCACTGGTCACGATGCCAATTTGGTTGTCGTCCGCATCAAACAGTTTACTTCCTTCACGGACCGGCGCTTTGCTTTGACCGACTAAACCAATCCGCTTCCGACTCACCGCTTTAGTCGCTATTTGATCCAAAATGATTTGCTCACCGGGAAAGCCACCTGCGCGCTCACCATCAGCGCGACGAACTTTACTGATTGCCCAGATTAAGGTTGCTTCAACCGGCGTAGTGGTGGTGTCCAAATCATGACCATACAGGCATAAGCCACACTCCAAACGCAATGAATCCCGCGCACCTAAGCCAATCCATTCTACTGCCTCATCATCGAGCAACGCTTTTGCCAACGACGCAGCATGCTCAGCCGGCACCGAAATCTCAAACCCATCTTCGCCAGTGTAACCTGAGCGACTCACCACACACTCAATGCCGTTGACCGTAATAGGCTGAATATCCATAAAGACCATCTCACTGACCTGCGGGTTAAAGGTCGCCAGCACCTCGGCCGCTTTTGGTCCTTGCAAGGCCAGCAAAGCACGATCGTCAACAACATCGACGGTCACATCCCCTTTAAGATTATCGCGCAAATGCTGAATATCCTGGGCTTTGCAGGCGGCATTGACCACCAAGAACAAGTGATCGCCTAAGTTCGCAATCATGAGATCATCAAGAATCCCACCTTGCTCATTGGTAAACACCGCATAGCGTTGTTTTCCTTTCGGTAAATCGACGACATCGACAGGCACCAATGTTTCGAGCGCTTTCGCGGCGTCATCACCATGGAGGCGAATTTGCCCCATATGAGACACATCAAATAATCCCGCCTGTTCGCGGCAATGCAAGTGCTCTTTGCGCACCCCTAGCGGATACTGGACTGGCATTTCATAGCCCGCAAAGGGAACCATTTTTGCCCCCATATCAAGGTGCAAGCCGTGTAACGGGGTGGTTAGTAACTCTGCCATCATTCTCTCCATATTGTGCCTGCGGGCATCATGCCCACGTGAAGCAAGGCGTTTGTGTGGTCATTAAGAAGCGGTCACCCATAAGATCAATGCATCGGCGTCACTCACTGACGCCAACATGTGTCCCATGGTGGCGTCGTAATACACGCTATCGCCCTCATTGAGAGTAATCGCTTCATAAAACTCAGAAAAAAATTGAATGCTACCTTCAAGTACCAGCAAAAATTCTTCGCCGTCATGTCGGATCCAATCACTGTAATCCTCAAAAGCACGCGCTCTTACTCGCGATTTAAACGGCATCATTTTTTTGTTGCTTAACTGTGTGGCCAGTAATTCATGCTCATAGGTGCCGGTGGGGTGCGCTTTGCCCTGGCCCGCAAACGTCACATCTCGCCTTCCCGTTGCCTGCCGCTTTTTTGGCGGAGCAAATAACTGCGGGATATCAATGTTCAACCCGTGCGCGAGTTTTTGCATGGCTTGAAAGGTGGGAGATATCTGCTCATTTTCAATTTTGGACAACGTGGAACGCGCCAAGCCAGTGCGCTGGCTTGCTTCTTCAAGCGTTAACCCTAACCCAACCCGTACGGCTTTTAAACGCGGGCCCAGCCGCAATGGCGCAATGGGTTCGCGTGCCTCCCCCTCATGTTGCGATCGTTCTACCTGCATTGAGGGGTACACATCCTGTGTTGATTGATTGGTTGTCACCTAATTGTCGCCCCTATCGGTTATCTCACAGTATGACGCTTTAACGCCTTAACATTTTTAACAAAAAAGTTTCCTATCGGAAAATAGTGATGCCATAAACGTGACATAGCAAGCGAATTGGCACAGGCACGCTACGCGCTCTCTTCATCCCCACCCCACCTCGTTTAAAATCAAATATCATAAAATCAATGCATTATATATCCACTCACGAATACTGTTCCACGTAATCACTGACGAAAAGCGATGTTTTCATCGACATGGATTTGCAATTTACCCTATCTTAAGATAAAAAGGCAAACGTTTGCGCTGCATTGGTTGAGAGAGAAAAGGTGAGGTTTTGTCTTCAGGATCACAACATAGGTTTCTTATTGGAAATTTATTTTGCGGAAAAGTGAACGCTTAGGTACGTTAACAAAATGTTTAAATTAATGGTAAAGCGCGAGAGCTCACCGCTTAACTGTTTGCTGTAACGTGAAGCAATGTCGGCAACACCCGTTGGCATGTAGGACAGTATAAATAATGATAAAAACGTACCTTACTGATCGAGGAGGCAGGCCATGAGTCACAGCATGTTTGACCTGTTCAAAATAGGCGTGGGGCCTTCAAGCTCACACACTGTCGGGCCCATGGTTGCCTGCGCACGTTTTTCGCAACTTGCGTCGCAAACGCTCGCGCTCGATATGATCCATCGTGTGACTGTCGATTTATACGGCTCTTTGGCGCTGACCGGAAAAGGACATGCCACGGATGTCGCTTGCGTGATGGGATTGATGGGCGAAATGCCCGCGACTATCGAATCAGATGAAATCGATACCATGACTAATATGGTTAAAAATGGTGGCGAACTGCCCTTTGCCGGCCGGCATTATATTCGATTTAACTGGGAGGCAGATATTGCCTTTCATTATGATCAGGTTCTCCCCGCGCATCCTAATGGCATGACTGTCAGCGCATATGATAAAGCCGGTGACTGCTTGACCAGCAAGACCTATTTCTCTGTCGGTGGCGGCTTTGTGGTCGAAGAGGGCGAAACGGATGCCTTGGCAACTAATTTCACGCCACCTTATCCATTTGATAGTGCGGCAACGCTGCTGGCGCAATGTGATCGAACCGGGATGAGTATTAGCGAATTGATGTTCACCAACGAAATTGCGCGCGCCCAGTATCATGACTCGGCAGCAACGCATGAAACCGTCAATCAAGGGCTCGACCATATATGGCAAGTGATGCGTGAGTGTATTGATCGCGGGGTTCAACAAGGCGGCGTGCTGCCAGGCGGTTTGAACATCAAGCGACGCGCCAAAGGCATGTACGAGGCCATTCATGACAAGCAAGCCCATGGATTACCGACAGATACCAATGATTGGGTCAACCTGTTTGCCATGGCAGTGAACGAAGAAAACGCCGCCGGTGGCCGAGTCGTCACCGCACCGACTAATGGTGCTGCCGGCGTGATCCCTGCAGTACTGGCGTATTACGATAAATTTGTATCGCCCAATAACCCTGAAGGCATCCGCACCTTTATGGCGACTTCCGCGGCTATCGGCTCTTTGTACAAGACCAATGCCTCGATTTCGGCAGCAGAAGTCGGTTGTCAGGGAGAGATTGGCGTGGCGTGTTCGATGGCAGCAGCCGGATTAGCCGCAGCCATGGGCGCAAGTAATCAACAAATTGAAAACGCGGCAGAAATCGGCATGGAGCATAACCTCGGCCTCACTTGTGATCCAATAGATGGCCTCGTACAAGTCCCTTGCATTGAGCGCAATACCATGGGTGCCGTGAAAGCGATTAACGCGACTCGGTTGGCAATGGGTGGTGACGGCCAACACCATGTCTCACTCGATAGCGTGATTAAAACCATGCACGAGACCGGCCTCGACATGATGAGCAAATATAAAGAAACCTCACAAGGTGGCCTCGCTACCAATGTGATCCCGATTAATGTTGTGGCCTGTTAGCCACCATCGCCAACAAGGAAAGCGAAATGAAACCGAGCTACCCGAATGTAGAATTGGAGCAGTTTTTCTCCACCAATTTATCGGAATCCGATGGTGCCGTGATGTCAGCCGTGCAAGCCGAACACAAACGCCAACAACAGCAAATCGAGCTTATCGCATCAGAAAACATCGTTTCGCAAGCGGTGATGCAAGCACAAGGCACTTGCTTGACCAATAAATACGCAGAAGGCTATCCAGGACGTCGCTATTATGGCGGCTGTGAGCATGTCGATGAAGTCGAAGCCATTGCTCAAGCCCGTGCCAAACAGCTGTTTAGCTGCGAGTTTGTAAACGTGCAGCCGCACTCTGGCGCACAAGCCAACGGTGCCGTGATGCTGGCACTGCTGCAACCTGGTGACACTATTTTGGGTATGTCACTGGATGCCGGAGGCCACCTTACTCACGGGGCACGCCCTGCGTTATCAGGCAAGTGGTTTAATGCCGTGCAATACGGTGTTAATCAAGAAACTCTAGAAATTGATTATGACGATGTCGCGGCTCTTGCGCGTGAACACCAACCTAAGATGATCATCGCCGGCGGCAGCGCTGTCCCACGCCCAATTGATTTTGCTCGCTTCCGCGCGATTGCCGATGAAGTAGGCGCATATCTGATGATCGATATGGCACACATTGCCGGTTTAGTGGCCACCGGCGCCCATCCATCGCCACTGCCGCATGCGCACGTGGTCACCACCACCACGCATAAAACCCTGCGTGGTCCACGCGGTGGCATGATCCTCACCAATCACGAGGACATCAATAAGAAGATCAACTCGGCCGTGTTCCCCGGCCTGCAAGGCGGTCCATTAATGCACGTGATTGCCGCGAAAGCCGTGGCATTTGGTGAGGCGCTAGAGCCTGAGTTTAAATTGTACATTGATCAAGTCGTTGCTAACGCCAAAGTACTGGCCGAGGTTCTACAAACGCGTGGCTGCGACATTGTCACGGGCGGCACCGACACTCATCTGATGTTGGTTGATTTGCGCCCGAAAGGTCTAAAAGGCAACCAAACCGAACAAGCACTCGAGCGCGCGGGGATCACTTGTAACAAGAACGGTATTCCATTCGACACCGAGAAGCCAATGATCACATCGGGGATTCGCCTCGGTACACCAGCCGGCACCAGCCGCGGCTTCGGCACCGAAGAATTCCGTCAAATCGGTGAATGGATTGGCGATGTATTAGATGCCTTAGTTGAGGAACCAGACGGCAACGCTGAGGTTGAAGCGCGGATTCGTAAACAAGTGCAACAGCTATGTGCCCGCTTCCCGCTTTATCGTCAATAAAGGCATAGCAATAAATATCCATATATCAATTACTTAGGATTATGAGGCGGTAAAATAGTATTTGCCTCAATTTACAATGTAAATTGCTCACAAATCGAGCAGTTCGTAATTTAGCAGGAGAGTAGCAAATGGACGCGACACTGAAGTATTCCGAAAGCCATGAGTGGGTCAAAGACAACGGCGATGGCACAGTCACCATGGGGATCACTGATCATGCCCAAGGCCTACTTGGCGATGTCGTGTTTGTCGATCTACCTGAGCTGGGTGACAGTACTGAAAAAGGTGAAAGCTTTTCTCTGGTGGAATCGGTAAAAGCCGCCTCTGATATCTATGCACCGGTTGATGGTGAAGTTGTCGCCATTAACGACGATTTAGAAGACAGCCCAGAGTTAGTTAATGACGAACCTTTTGAGGGCGGCTGGATTGCCAAGATTAAACTCGCTGACGACACCAACTTGGATCATCTGATGGATGCGGATGCTTATGCCGCCGCCATCGACGACTAATTCAGGACGAATATCATGACCAAAACGCGTTTACTCGATAGCTTAGTGGCTGATAACGATTTTATTGCTCGCCACAATGGACCGGATATCAAACAACAAGACGCTATGCTGGCGGCGATCAATGCCACCAGCCTTGAGCATGTGATTGAAGAAACCGTTCCTGCGGATATCCGTTTGCCGAAGCCGCTTAATCTGAGTGCGCCGAAAAGCGAAACCCAGATGCTGGCGGAACTGAGCGACATAGCTACGCAAAATACGATAAAGCGTAGCTTGATTGGCCAAGGTTACTACCACACTCATACCCCACCGCCTATTTTACGTAATGTGCTGGAAAACCCTGGCTGGTATACCGCTTATACGCCTTATCAGCCCGAGATCTCGCAAGGCCGATTAGAATCCTTACTGAACTTCCAGCAAATGGTAATGGACTTAACGAGGATGGATTTGGCCAACGCGTCGCTGCTCGACGAAGCCACTGCCGCGGCGGAAGCCATGACCCTGTGTAAGCGTGGCGGCAAGCACAAAGGCAACGCCTTTTTTGTCGCCAGCGATGTGCACCCACAAACCTTGGATGTGATTAAAACGCGTGCCAACTTCTTAGGTTTTGACATCATTGTTGATGACACGGACAAGCTGGATCAGCACGATGTATTTGGTGCCCTACTCCAATACCCCGGCACCACCGGCGAAGTGCGCGATCTCAGTGCGCTTATCGCAGAAGCACAAAGCAAGAAGACGCTGGTCGCGGTTGCTACCGATCTGCTTTCACTCACTTTGCTTAAAGCGCCGGGTGAAATGGGCGCGGATGTAGTGATTGGGTCGGCACAACGCTTTGGGGTGCCTATGGGTTACGGGGGCCCACACGCCGCCTTTATGGCGACACGCGACAAGCTCAAGCGCACCATGCCAGGCCGAGTGATTGGCGTATCGGTCGATAGCAAAGGCAACCAAGCCCTGCGCATGGCGATGCAAACGCGTGAGCAACATATTCGCCGTGAAAAAGCGACTTCCAATATTTGTACCGCTCAAACCTTGCTGGCCAACATGGCTGCTTTTTACGCGGTGTATCACGGTCCAGAAGGCTTAAAGAAAATTGCTCGCCGCGTGCATCACCTCGCCGCGCTGTTCGCCAAATCGGTACAAGCAGCCGGGTTGAGCCTCGCGCACGATAGCTTCTTTGATACCGTGACGTTTAACACGGGCGAGCAAACCGATGCCTTGTACCAACAAGCGCAAGATGCTGGTTTTAACTTGCGTAAACTGGATGGCCAGCTCGGCGTGAGCTTTGATGAAGCGAGCACGCTGGCAGAAGTCAATCAATTGCTTACCGCACTCACCGGTCAAGGCGATGCGGATGCCGTGGCGAGCGACATTGAAGCCGATGAATTTGCCGCGATCCCTGCCACATGCCGCCGCAGTAGCGCGTACCTAACGCACCCTGTCTTTAACCGCTATCACAGTGAAACCAAGCTGATGCGCTATATGAAGGCGTTAGAAAACAAAGACTTTTCCCTCACCCACGGCATGATCCCGCTCGGTAGCTGTACCATGAAGCTCAACGCTGCGGCCGAGATGATCCCTGTCACCTGGCCAGAGTTTGGCGCCCTGCACCCGTTTGTGCCGTTGGAGCAAGCCAAAGGCTATCAAACACTGGGCAAATCACTGCGTGACATGCTGTGTGAAATCACCGGCTACGACGAGATATCCATGCAGCCCAACTCAGGCGCGCAAGGGGAGTATGCGGGCTTAATTGCGATTCAGCGCTACCATGAAAGCCGTGGTGACAGTCACCGCAACGTGTGCTTGATCCCAAGCTCCGCCCACGGTACCAACCCTGCCTCCGCAGCCATGGTCTCAATGAAAGTGGTTGTAGTTGGCTGTGATGACGATGGCAACATCGACATTGATGATCTGAAAGCCAAGATCGATAAACACCGCGATGCGCTCTCGTGCATAATGATCACCTACCCATCGACACATGGTGTGTACGAAGAAACCGTGCAGCAAGTGTGCGAGCTGGTGCACGAGGCAGGTGGCCAAGTTTACTTAGACGGCGCCAACATGAATGCGCAAGTGGGGCTGACCACACCGGGTTATATTGGCTCAGACGTCTCGCACCTCAACCTGCACAAAACCTTCTGTATTCCCCACGGTGGCGGCGGCCCAGGTATGGGACCGATTGGCGTGAAATCGCACCTTGCGCCTTTCCTTCCCGGTCATGTGGAGCAAGGCGACGAATTTGCCGTCTCGGCTGCACCTATGGGTAGCGCCTCGATTCTTCCTATTTCATGGGCGTACATTGCGATGATGGGTGAACAAGGCCTGACGCGCGCGACCGAGTTGGCGATTCTCAGTGCCAACTATGTGATGGAACGTTTGCGTCCTTACTACCCTGTGCTTTATCGCGGCAAAAATGGACGCATTGCGCACGAATGTATTATCGATATTCGTCCGCTCAAAGAGGCATCCGGCATCAGCGAAGAAGACATTGCTAAACGCTTGATGGATTATGGCTTCCACGCGCCGACCATGTCGTTCCCGGTCGCGGGTACGCTGATGGTTGAGCCGACCGAAAGTGAAAGCCAAGAGGAATTGGATCGCTTCTGTGATGCCATGATTGCCATCCGCGAGGAAATTGCCAAGGTGCAAGACGGTGAATGGACGCTGGAAGACAACCCATTGGTCAATGCGCCTCACACCCAAGCGGATCTGATGGCAGACGAGTGGTCTCACGCCTATTCACGTGAGTTGGCTTGCTTCCCATCTGCCCATAATAAGGCAAGCAAATACTGGCCATCGGTCAACCGTGTCGATAATGTCTACGGCGACCGTAACTTGATTTGTTCTTGCCCTAGCATTGAAAACTATATGGATGAGTAATCCATTCCGCTCGCGGAAAGAGTGATGTTAAAGGCGAGCCGCTCGGCTCGCCTTTTTTATGAATGGCTTTCTCTGGGCAAACGTTGACATAAGGGTATGAACTTTTAAATGTCGCTGACAAACGCTTGACAGATTGTTCTCCGAACACCGCTACATTCTGTGCCATCTGAAAAAGCAGTATTAAGGCACACTATGAAACCTATCGCTCTCGGTCTCCTGCTCGCACTTGGTCTCACCACTCAAGCGGTGGCGCAAGAAAAAACCAGCATCTCGGCGGGTCTCGCCGTTGATCAACAACTAAGCGCTGTACTGGAAATCGACGATCAATACCGTTTTACCCTCGGCAATGATGGCACCGCATTTGATTATCTTTTTCAACAAGGCACTTTTGATAACCTCGATGTCCCGGTTGATTGGTATGTAGGCGCCGGTGGCTGGGCGGAGTGGGACGACGACTATGGCGTTCGTTTACCGATAGGATTAGATTGGGAAATCACCAAACAGATCAGTGCCTACGGCCAAGTCCATCCAGAGCTTAACTTCCACGGCGGTCCAGAGTTGCAACTTGGCGGCGCGCTGGGCGTGACGTATTCATTCTAGTCATAGCAAGCGGTCATCTAAGTGGAGGTTAACGTCGTACTGAGAGCAGTCACCATCTATAAGGATCCACTATGCTCTCGTTTCTAAAACCGAACCCGGTTAAAAAGCTAAAAAAGCAGTACGACGCCAAACAACAACAAGCCTTTGAAGCTCAACGCAATGGCGATATCAGAGGTTACTCACTACTCACCGAAGAAGCGGAAAAGATTGACCAACAGATTAAAGCCTTGGAAAACAAGGCTTAGTGACTTGAAGAAGGGTTAAATTGCCGTTTTACCAAGCGCTGATATAAAGGGCAGCGTGCCAACAACTCGGTATGACTGCCCACATCCACCAACTTACCTTGATCCATCACCACAATGCGATCAGCATGTTGAATGGTCGACAATCGATGAGCAATAATCAAGGTCGTTCTATTGCGCATCAAGGTGGCCAATCCTTGTTGTACCGCATGCTCACTTTCACTATCCAGCGCGCTGGTGGCTTCATCGAGCAATAAAATCCGTGGGTCCTTGAGAATTGCGCGGGCAATCGCAATTCGCTGCCGTTGGCCGCCCGAAAGCCGCACACCACGCTCGCCCAAAAAGCTGTGATAGCCGTCCGGTAATTGCTGAATAAAGCCGTCAGCGTGCGCTTGAACTGCCGCCTCTTTCACCGCTTGCTCACTGGCGTCTGGCCTGCCGTAGCGGATGTTTCCTATCACATTATCGCTAAACAATGCCGGTTGCTGCGGCACCAATGCCATTTGTTGGCGCAAGGCTTGCGGGGACAAGCGGCGAATATCTTGTCCTCCCAGTGTAATCGCACCCGACTGCGGATCGTAGAAGCGTTGTAGTAACTCAAAGACCGTCGTTTTTCCGGCCCCCGACGGCCCCACTAACGCCACGACTTCACCAGGCTGAATAGCAAGGTTCAGCGTATCAATCGCCGGTTGATGAGGACGCGTGGGATAATGGAAATGCACCGCTTCAAAACGAATATCATTGCTCAAAGTTTGAGGGTCTATTAGCGCGGTGATTGGCGTACGAATATGGCTTTGCACGTGTAAAAGTTCTACCAAGCGCTCTGTCGCGCCAGCCGCGCGCTGCAACTCCCCCAGCACTTCCGACAAAGTGGCCATGGAAGAGGCTACCATGATGGCGAAAAATACAAAGGCACCCAGATCCCCTGCTGACATAGTACCTTGAATCACATCACGACCACCGACCCATAACATGCCAGTAATGGCGCTAAATACAATCACGATCACGCCGGAAATAAGAATGGCTCGTTGTTTCACGCGCTCGCGTCCGATGAGATAGGCACGCTCCACTTCTTGCCCAAATGCAGCTTTGGCGTGATCTTCTACCGCAAAGCTTTGCACGGTTTTAATATTGGCGATCGCTTCACCGGCATAGCTGCCTACATCCGCCATCGAATCTTGGCTTTGCCGCGACAATGCCCGCACGCGACGGCCATAGATAAGTATTGGCACCAAAATAAAAGGCACGGAGGCCAGCACAATTAAGGTCAGTTTAATATTGGTGGCAAACAGCATGATGATAGCGCCCACACACAGCAACGCACTGCGCATCGCCATGGAAAAAGAGGAGCCGATGATGTTTTGCAGCAAGCTGGTATCTGTGGTGATCCGCGACATAATTTCGCCGCTGCCGTGGGTTTCAAAATAACTCGGATGCAGATCAATCACATGATCAAACACCGCTTGGCGAATATCGGCACTGACCCGCTCACCTACCGATGACACCAGATAGAACCGGAAAAAGGTGCCGATCGCGATTAATACCGTGATCAGCAAAATAAACTGTACCGCATTGCCCAACTCAACCAGTGATTGCTGTGCAAAGCCTTGGTCGATCAAAAGCCGAACGCCGTGTCCGACCGAGAGTGTTAATGATGCGGTAAAAACCAAAGCCAGCAATGCCGCGCTCACTTGCCAACGGTAAGGGCGGATAAACGCAATAAGCTCCCACAATATAGTCAGGTTTTTACTGTTGCGATTCACGGCAGATTGTTTCGATGAGGTATCCGTTGCGGTTTGATTTGCCATAAGCTCACTCAATGCTGTCCTTGCATGTTAGCGTGTTATTGCCTGACGAACATTCCTATTATGAATGCTTTGGCCACTATAAGCTGTTATCGCTCGCTATTTCTCTTTCTTTGAGCAGCTAATCCCACGTTTGCAAAGGTGTCGTTGAAATTATACAAAACAGTCAATATAATCATCACACCAAATTTTTAGGGTTTTCCTGCCTAATAATCTCACCTTTGAGAAGCTATTATGAGGTAAACTCTAGTTGCAACACTTTTAATCAAAAGGATTACCATGAAAAAATTTATCGCTATTGCTGCACTTGCTACCCTTCCACTCTCTGGCGCGGCATTGGCAGATTCAGATATCGGCTGTGGTCTCGGCACAATGGTATTTGATGGTCAACAAGGAAAGGTTTACAAAGTACTCGGCGCGACCACAAACGGCACATCTGGTAACCAAACCTTTGGTATCACCTTTGGTACGCTAGGCTGTGATGGCACAGGCACCATTGATTCGCAGCAGAAGCTAGCCATGTTCATTGACGGAAACATGGACAACCTAGCGCGTGATATCGCACGCGGCGAAGGCGAAACGTTGGCAACGCTTTCTGAAGTTTGGGGCATCAAAGATGCAGACAAAGCAGCATTTAACGACGTTGCTAAGCAAAACTTTGCATCGATCGTAACCTCTGATCAAGTCACTTCACAAGAAGTACTGACCAACCTAAATACTGTTGTAGCGCAAAACGAGCAGCTTTCAACGTATAAAATTTAAGCGGTATAACGCTTGACGGTTATCCGCCAAACAGTGGCGGTTATTAAGTACGAAAGTGCCCTACTTGGGCACTTTCATGTTTCTGGACGTGAATCGTTGTACTGATATGAGACTTATTCATTCTCGCACCTCGCTATTTGTTCGTCTTAGTCTCATCATTCTTTCTCTCTTTAGCGCGCCGGCTTTTGCGAGTACGCCTGATTTTACCAACACGGCTACGTTTGCTAAGACCGCTACTGTTACGAAAAATAGTGACTTTGATATTCCCTCCTTGGCCAACCAAGCATACTGGCTAAAACTGGTTCACTATCTACCTAACACGTTATCAGGCTATGAAAGTACGGTTGATTCAGAAGATTTTTTCCTTGCCGCTAACGGAAAGACACACCCGCAACAAGAGCTAGCAGCGACAATTAATGCGCTTTACCATGCCGATGCCTCCTTTGCAAAAGCAGCAAGGTGTCAATATCCCGCGCGTTTTACATGGCTCGAGTCTAAAGCAGGACGCACTGCACAACTCGATTGCCCTGAACTTGAGCGTTGGCAAAAGGTGCTTGATCCAGATGGCATGACGCTGGTTTTTCCAACGGCATTTATGAACAATCCCTCATCAATGTTTGGCCATACGCTGTTGCGAATTGACGCACAAGATCAAACACGAAATAAAGAATTGGTGGCATTTGCAGTCAATTTTGCTGCCGAACCCAGCCAAGATGACAATGCCGCCATGTATGCCACAAAGGGGCTGTTTGGTGCTTACCCGGGGCAATTTACTGTGATGCCTTATTATCGTAAGGTTCGCGAGTATAACGACATTGAGTCGCGAGATATTTGGGAATATCCCCTTAACTTGTCCGAGCAAGAGGTAAATCGTGTATTGCTGCATTTGTGGGAGATGCAAAGCGCGACCTTCGATTACTACTTTCTTGACGAAAACTGCTCATACCAACTGCTCGCATTGCTTCAGTTGGCTCGCGATGATTTAAGTTTGGTCGATGATTTCCCGTTTCAAGCGATCCCGTCAGATACAGTAAAAACACTAGCCAGTAATGACTTGATTGAGACACCGAGTTTTCGTGCCTCGTTTGGCACTCGCCTATTAAATATGTCGCAACAAGCCTCTCCTGCGGTGTTTGAAGCCGCGAAAAAAGCGAAAAGTGGCCATTTCCCTGACCATCAGCAGTATACTGACGAGCAATTGGCCGCTATTTATGAATTTGCTTACGAGTGGCTCAATTTTGATTTTTATGATCAAGCACTTCCTAGAGATCCCTATGCGCAGCGCCTCACTAAATTACTCAGCATGCGCAGCCAAGTCAGTGCAGCCTCTCCGTTTGAGTCCGTAGCTAATATCAATGTATCGCCGGATAAAGGGCACGGCTCTACACGTATTGGTTTTGGAGCAAGAACCGCAAAATACGGTCCCGATGCCCTCTCGCTTGAATGGCGCGCAGCATACCATGATTTAATGGATCCCCAAGATGGCTTTGTGCCCGGAGCACAAATCAGCTTTGTTGATGTCGCTATCAGTCACGATGAAAACGGTAATACGCAACTGGATAAGCTTTATCTGATCGATGCAATGACAATCGCGCCGAAAAAACGGGTTTTCTCTAGTCTATCGTGGAATATCCGTGCAGGCTTTGACCGTTTACCAGGCACCGAGAGACAAGATAGCCGTTGGTTTGCCCAAGGGGGCGTTGGTCAGTCGTGGGGAGAAAGTGACGGTTTACATGCCTACGCTTTGTGGTCAACAGCATTAACTCATGGCGATGCCAGCGATGACCAATTTAATCTAGCAACCGGCGTAGAATCAGGATTGCTATGGCAACTTGCTGATGACCATCGTCTCGGCGTGCAAGCACAGTATCTGCCGCTGCTTAATCGTTCCTCCCTGACACAATCACAAGTCGATATGACTTGGCACTGGCGCGTCACCGATGATTGGTCTATTCGCAGTAAAGCACGCTACCAGCACTGGGAGAACGAAGAGATGAGTGGTCACATTACTAGCTATTTTTACTTTTAAACACCTCAAATCGTATGCCGTCCTCTCGAACTGACAGCAAAGAAATAGCACGCATCCCCTAGAACCAGCGGGTCTAATAGCATTCAAGATTAACGGCCCGCTTTCATAACAAGTTACTCCTCGGTTTTCCCTCCGCGCGTTTATATTCTTCTCTCACAATTAATAATATTTTTATCATCTAAATCGTCTACGCTTAGCTTAATGTTGTTACAAAACACCTTTGCGCTAGTTCATGAGCGCGATGAACAGGAAAGCAGATGATGAAAGATCTTAGTGTTGTCAAAAAAATAGGGCTCAGTTTTATTGCCGTTTTTATCGTTTTTGCCTCCGTTGCCATCATGTTTATGCTCGGCCTATCCACGATAAGTAAAGACATCACACAACTTTCAAACAAAAGTCTCCCCTCGGTATCAATATTAAAAGGCATCCAGGTCGACATCACCAAAGTCCGAAAAGATGAATTTTCACTGCTACCAAACAGCGGTAACCCAAAAATATCGCAATGGTTAAACGATCTCGACCAATGGCGTGCCGATGTACAAGCTGGGATCAAAGCTTATCAAGCTCTGGACCTCACATCACAAGAGAAACAATCATTTAATGTGTTTAAGAAAACCTGGAATCAGTACATTAAGGAAACCCAGTCTTATAACCAGCTTTTAAGAAATGACGATCCTGACAAAGCGAATGAAGTCGTGTTAGCCAGTTTTGGGACCTATTCCGATGCGCTAAAAAGCTTGGATAACACACTCGAACTAAACGATGACTTAGTAAAGCAAATTGGGGCAGAAGCCCAGAGTGCAGCAACCGCCGCTCAGATAAATGCAGCCATTGGAACACTTGTGATTATTTTAGTGATTATGGCTGCATCTATTCTGCTTTCTCGCGCTATCTCTCGCCCAGTCGATAAAGCGCTCGCGTTTGCTTCGAGTATTGCCAAAGGTCAGCTCAACAACAAATTTGATGAAAAGGACTTGTCCAAAGATGAGCTTGGCTCCTTACTCAAAGAATTGGTGACGATGCAAAACAATCTTCACGGATTGGTATCAGAAATTAACGATTCTACCATTCAGCTAACTGCCGCCGTTGAAGAGGTGAGTGCGATTTCATCTCAAAATGCGTCAGGTATGCAAAACCAGCAGCAAGAGCTTGGATCGGTGGCGTCAGCGATGACCCAGATGCAAGCCGCTGTCAGTGAAGTGGCACAAAATACCGAAGAAGGCGCAACATCAGCGCATTCAGCAGCAGATATAGCAAAAAAAGGGAGTGGTTCATTAGCCGATGCGATTAGCATTATTGAACGCGTATCTAGATTGATGCAAGACTCAGAGACGTTAACAGAGCAACTTAAAACAAGCTCCGAAGACATTAATGTCGTGGTTGATGTGATTCGTGGTATTGCCGAGCAAACTAATTTACTGGCTTTGAATGCGGCGATAGAAGCAGCCCGTGCCGGTGAGCAAGGCCGAGGGTTTGCTGTGGTAGCCGATGAGGTTCGCTCACTGGCACAGCGTACTCAAGAATCGACCGAGCAAATTGTTAATACCATCGAGACACTGCAAATAAACACGACTAAGGTCCGCGAATCCAGCCATGAATGCCAAGCAGGCATTACGCAATGTGTAGAAACGGTCAGCGATACCGGCGAACAAATGCGAGAAATTGAAGTCTCTGTTGATGATATCGCCCAACGCAGTACCCAAATTGCTACCGCCTGCAGTGAACAAAGCTCTGTCTCTAACGAGCTTAACCGCAGCGTTGAGAACATTAATAGTGCCTCAACGGAAATGGCCGAGGGGGCAACGCAAACAGCGATTGCCTGTGACCAAATCAGCAATCTTGCGCATAACTTAAAAACACGCATGGAAACATTTAAGCTTTAGTACATTATCTGATGCGTGCTATTTCTCCTGCACGATACTCGTTCAATGTTTTAGAACAAGATGCACAAGATTACGCCGTGTTCGCACGGCGTTTTTGTTTCTACACTGCATCTATTGTTCAGCGTCACCGCTGTTCAACATCGAATCAGTGAGGAGAAGCGTTATGATTACAGTACGTCATGCCAGCGATCGCGGTCAGGCTAACTTTGGTTGGCTACAAAGCCGCCATACCTTTTCATTTGGTAGCTATTACGATGCCCATCATATGGGCTTCTCTGCACTACGTGTGATCAATGATGATATCGTTTCGCCTGGCGCGGGCTTTGATACCCATGGACACCGTGATATGGAAATCATCAGTCTGGTGCTGGAAGGAGCAATAGAACACAAAGACAGTCAAGGCAACCGACAAACTCTACCCGCTGGCGAGTTCCAGCTGATGTCGGCTGGGCGTGGTATTTATCATAGTGAATATAATGCCTCGTCATCCCAGCCATTGCACTTTTTACAGATTTGGATTGAACCTAACGAAAGAGGCGGAGATCCGGGCTATCAGCAAAAAGATTTTGGCAACCAAGCCGGCTTTACCGTCATTGCGATGCCAACGGGTGAGAATGGCTCGTTAAAAATAAAACAAGATGCACGTTTGCTGCAGCTTGTCTTGGCGCCGAGTGAGTCTGTTACCTTCGCTTTGGAGGCAGGACGCAACGCCTATGTGCATCAAGTCGCGGGCACTCTTAAGGTTGAAAACACATCTCTTTCTCCCGGTGATGGCGCGAAAGTCGAAGATATCCGTCACATCACCTTTAGTAATGTCGGCAACGAAATCAGCCAAACACTGGTATTTGATTTACCCTAAAGTGCCGATTAACGACTCAAAAAGACTCGGCCTGCAGGCTTATTTGCGCCACAGGCCTAATGCTATGTACACTGCGCGCCTCTTGTTAATATTTGAGGCCGTATGCTGACTCTATCCAACAAAGTAGCGATTCCCGACAGTGAAATCGAGCTCACGGCCATCCGCGCCGCTGGGAAAGGCGGACAAAACGTCAATAAAGTGTCGAGTGCCATTCATTTGCGCTTTGATATTCACGCCTCGTCACTGCCTGATGCCTACAAAGCACGCTTAATGACACTGTCCGATTCACGCATCTCCAAAGACGGCGTCGTGGTGATCAAAGCGCAAAACTACCGCACCCAAGAGCTAAACCGAGAAGACGCGTTAGAACGCCTCGCTGCGCTAATTAAAAGCGCGATGGTGGAGCAGAAAAAACGCAAGCCAACTCGGCCAACCAAAGCGTCACAACGTCGCCGCGTAGAATCCAAAAAGCGTAAGAGCCAGACTAAGTCTTTGCGCGGTAAAGTGGCGCCTTAATTCAAAATCGTCAGTGTGCGTTCTCAATAAAGACCTAATTCCACCTACCAGTTTTTCTTGCTAATCGGCGGTCAGATTGCTCTAATGTTACATGTAACATTTTCGGCTAGTGCATGAGATGACAGAAAAAAGAAACCGGGCCACCTTACAAGATATTGCTGACCGCGTCGGGATGACCAAAATGACAGTCTCGCGCTATATGCGCAATCCGGAGTCAGTCGCCCCTGCGACACGCGACAAGATTGCGGCGGTGATTGAAGAATTGGGATACATACAAAATCGTGTGCCCGCGATGTTATCTAAATCATCGAGCAAAGCCATTGGAATTGTGCTTCCTTCATTGTCTAACCAAGTCTTTGCTCATTTAGTCCAGGGCATTGAACGCGTGACTAAGGCACATGGCTACGACATTTTGATTACGCACGCCGGCTATAGCGAGCAGGCAGAGGAAGAGAAAATTGCCTCTTTGCTCTCTTATCAAGTGGATGGCTTAATCCTCACTGAAACTAACCACACCCCACGTACGTTACAAATGTTAAAAACCGCCGCCATTCCTGTGGTAGAAACCATGGAGCTTCCAGAAACGCCGATTGATATGGCAGTTGGGCTTGATCATGAGCAAGCCGCTTATGATGCAGTTCAAACGATGATCAACAAAGATAAAACGCAGATTGTGTATTTGGCGGCTCGGCTGGATACCCGCACTCAGCTGCGGCAAAAAGGGTACGAACGCGCGATGACACAGGCAGGACTCACTCCTCGCTGTGTTGCCACCGAGGAGCATTCTTCATTCAGCTTAGGCGAGACCTTACTTAACCAAACCTTGGCTCAGTATCCAGATTGTGACGGGCTGTTTTGTACCAATGATGACCTCGCCGTCGGTGCGTTACTTGCCTGTAAACAGCAGGACATTGAGGTACCTAAAACGCTTAGCATTGTCGGCTACAATGCGTTGGATATTGGCACTGTGGTCAGCCCAAGACTCACCAGTGTCGCGACGCCCCGAGAGTTAATCGGTGAGCGCAGCGCGACACTTTTGATTCAAGCATTAAGCGGTGAAACTATCACCGAAAAAGTGCATGCTATCCCACACACCATCACAGACGGTGGCAGCTTGTAACCATCACGGTTGACCGAGCGATCACGGAAATAGATACGTCGCCCCTTCATCAGCGCGAGACACCCGCTGACGCGCCGCAGCAAACAAATCACGTCCCCAGGTTGTAGCAGCTTGAGGCGTATTAGCTACATATCGTTGAGATAAGTCAGCATGGCAGGTCAATACGCCAGTATTCGCGTCCAATGTGATCAGATCGCCGTCTTGAATGGACGCCAACGCACCGCCATGCATGGCTTCCGGGCAGACATGCAAGGCCGCAGGGACTTTGCCTGACGCGCCGGATAACCGGCCATCTGTTACCAGTGCGACCTGATAACCCATTTTTTGCACATTGCCGAGAATAGGCATGAGTTTATGGAGCTCTGGCATCCCATTAGCAGCAGGGCCATTAAAACGCACCACCACAATCACATCTTGGTTGAGCTCACCGCGTTGATAGGCCTGCTCGACCTCGTGCTGACACTCAAACACCCGTGCGGGCGCACAAACTACGCGATGCGCGGGGTCAACCGCAGAGGCTTTGATCACCGCGTTACCCATATTGCCAGACAGCATGCGCAAGCCACTGGCTGCACTGAAGTGTGAGCCGGGCTGGGCAATGACCGCTGTGTCGGTTGATGGGGTGGCCGCTTCCCAAACAAGCTGCCCCTGATCTAATCGTGGTGTGGTCAGCTGGTCGCTAAATTGGCCGACGGCAGGCAAGGTATCGGCATGCAATAACCCTAGCGCATGTAAGTGAGCCATTAACGTCGGTACGCCTCCGGCCGCTTCAAAGGCATTAATATCGGCCGGCCCATTGGGGTAGACTCGAGTCAGCAAGGGCACTACACGAGAGAGCGCATCAATATCTTCCCACGTTAGGATAATCCCTGCTGCTCGCGCCATGGCCACCAAATGGATGGTATGGTTGGTGCTGCCGCCTGAAGCCAACAACGCGATCACACCATTCACCACGCTTTTTTCAGTCACCACATCGGCTAATGATCGGTAAGTTGCACTTCCGGCACACTGAGAAGCTAACGCTGTCGCTGCATAGCAAGTCAACGCTTGGCGCAGCGCTGAATCTGGTGGGACAAAAGCAGCGCCAGGTAAGATTAATCCCATCGCCTCGAGCACCAGTTGATTGGTATTGGCCGTGCCATAGAAGGTGCAGGTTCCCGGGCTGTGATAAGCCTGACATTCCATGGCGAGTAGCGCGTCTTTGCCTACTTCGCCTGCCGCATAGGCTTGACGCACCGCCACTTTTTGATCATTGCTGGTGCCCGTTGTCATTGGGCCGGAGGGAATAAATAAGGTAGGTAAATGGGCGTAGGCCAGCGCGCCCATCAATTGTCCCGGTGCAATTTTATCGCATACACCAAGCAATAATGTTGCGTCATACACATTGTGGCTCAGCGATATCGCAGTCGCCTGTGCAATCACATCACGTGAAAACAACGACATTTCCATTCCCGGTTGGCCTTGGGTCACTCCATCACACATCGCAGGCACACAACCTGCCACTTGCGCGGTATGACCTAACGGCAGCAAAGCGGCTTTGATCTGATCAGGGTAGTCAGCATAGGGCGCGTGCGCGCTCAGCATATCATTATAGGCGCTGATAATCGCCACATTGGCGGTGGTCATATCCAGCATGTGCTGTTTGTCTTGTTGGCACGACGCCGCCACCGCATGCGCCATGTTACCGCAAGACAGACTGGTACGCGCTTTCCCGGTATCGGCTTGCTGTTGAGTCCGATGCAAAAACGCGATGCGCGTCGGTTGGCTGCGCTGGCATAACGCCTCTGTCACTGCCATCAATGTCGGATGTGTCATTCGGCATCCTCCTTGTCTTTTAAAGCGTTCACTGCACGTGTCACCACAGTATCAATGTCTGCATCAATGCCGACTCGGACCACATCAGGCTCATCGTCACCCGGCACCTCCAACGTGGCAAACTGGCTATCCAGCATATGGGTTTTCATAAAATGCCCTTTGCGCGCTCGAAGCCTTGCGAGGATCAACGCATAATCTCCGTCCAAAAACAAAAAGGTAACGTTCTGATTGCCATCTCGGATCTGGTCTCGATAGCGGCGCTTTAAGGCTGAACACACAATCACGCCATATTCATGTTTATGCTCCAAACTAAAGGCGGCATCGCTAATCCGGCCCAGCCAGGGAGTTCGGTCATGATCATCAAGCGGCTTACCCGTCGCCATTTTTTCGATATTCGCACGCGGGTGTAAGTCGTCTCCATCAATAAACTTTGCCCCTAAGCGCTGTGCCAACTCTGCGCCAAGGGTACTTTTCCCCGAGCCACTGACGCCCATCACAATCACACTGCCAATTGTCATACCCACTCCTTAGCGAGATTTTAACCAGATCTCATTTTTGATAACGCATTCAATAATTGTCTTTATCTTAGTGTGGTTACCGGTAACATGTTACCGGTAACGTTGAGATTTGTGAAGTTTAACACAAACATCCTGGTCGGAAGAGGTGAGCCATGGAACTACTCGCACAAAGCCCTGAACCCACTACTTTACTCTTGATAGCATTGGGCGCTATCGCGTTGTTATTACTACTGATAATGAAACTTAAGGTGCATGCGTTTGCATCACTCACATTGGTCAGCTTAATCACTGCTTTGGCCACGGGGATCCCTACCGATAAGGTAGTGCCGGCCATGATGACAGGGTTTGGCGGCACCCTGGCGTCGGTCGCCTTGCTCGTTGGGCTCGGCGCCATGATTGGTAAAATTCTCGAAGTCACCGGTGGCGCAAATGTATTGGCCGATACGCTGATCGACCGCTTTGGCGAAGCCCGTGCTCCGTTTGCACTGGGTATCGCTTCTCTACTATTTGGCTTTCCGATCTTCTTTGATGCGGGGCTGATTGTGATGATGCCCATTATGTTTAGTGTCGCGAAACGTTTAGGTGGCTCACCGATAAAGTATGCCCTACCCGTCGCGGGTGCATTTGCGGTTATGCATACCTTCGTTCCCCCGCACCCCGGCCCCGTTGCGGCCTCAGATTTACTCGGCGCAGATATGGGTCTTCTCTTGGTCGTTGGGCTACTGGTTTCGCTACCCACTTGGTATCTAGGCGGTTATTTATTTGGTTTGTATGCCGGCAAGAAATTCAATATTCCCCTTGCGAAGGCGTTTTTAAATACAGAAGTGATGTTTAAAAACAAAAAGGACCATCCCACCTTTTCTACGGTGCTGATGATCTTACTCCTACCTGTCATGCTAATTTTCCTCGACACAGGCTTAAACGCACTCAGTGTTGCAGGTATCGTTGACGGCGAAAACCCATGGGTTGGTTTTCTGCGTATGCTGGGTAAAACACCGGTTGCACTGCTCATCACGCTGTTAACTTGCTTGTTAGTCTTCGGCCAAAAGCTTGGCAAAAGTAAAATGGAGAAGCTGTGCTCCGACTCATTGGCACCGATTTGTGCGGTGATTTTGGTGACCGGTGCGGGCGGGATGTTTGGAGGCGTACTTCGTTCTAGCGGCATTGGTGAAGCACTCGCCAACATGCTGTCAGATACGGGGATGCCGATAATATTGGCCGCGTTTGTGATTGCTACCTGCTTGCGTGTCGCACAAGGCTCAGCCACCGTCGCACTCACAACCACAGCCGCGCTGATTGCGCCCACGGTGTCGCACACTGTCGGCTTATCTCAACTCGATTTATGCTTTATTGTCATCGCGATTGCCGGTGGAGCTACCGTTTTATCGCATTTCAACGACTCGGGTTTTTGGCTCGTATCACGTTTGCTCGAAATGGATGAAAAAACCACGCTAAAAACTTGGACTGTGATGGAAACCCTGCTCGGGACTATCGCGTTTGTTATCGTAGCGCTATTAAGCGTTTTACTATAAGGGAATCCTATGACTGAACTAAACCAACGTCTCAAGGCAATTCGCATTGTGCCGGTGATTGCGATTAATAATGCGGACGATGCCGTGCCGCTCGCTAAAACCTTGGTCGACAATGGCTTACCGTGCGCCGAAATCACCTTTCGTACCGACGCGGCTGCCAGTGCTATCCGCCAAATGCGCGATGCCTATCCCGAGCTACTGATTGGTGCCGGAACAGTACTGACGCTTGCACAAGTCGATGTCGCGATTGACGCTGGGGCGGATTTTATTGTTAGCCCTGGGCTTAATCCCACTACAGTAAAACATTGCCAACAACGTGGGATTGCCATCGTCCCTGGGATCAACAACCCGAGTTTGGTCGAGCAAGCCATGGAACTTGGTCTTGATACGTTGAAGTTTTTCCCCGCGGAAGCGTCGGGAGGCATTGCGATGTTAAAAGCGCTATCTGCGGTGTACCCGGTCAGCTTTATGCCAACCGGCGGCGTGAGTGAAGAAAACGTGAGCGATTATCTCGCGTTGCCCTCTGTACTGGCATGTGGCGGTACTTGGATGGTGCCCGCCAAGTTGATTGATGAACAAAGGTGGGATGAGATAGCAGCACTGATTAAGGCGCTGTGATAGCTCTCGTATCCGTTAAGAAAAGATCGACCCCACTTATTGAAGATAATGGGGTCGCTCGCACGCATACCCCCTGTGCTTGCAACCTCGGCACATAGCCGATACCTTTTCCCGCCTGTTCATAAACAGACACTTGGTTAAAAGTAGGGGAAAGACGGTATGTTGGCACAAGCACTTGAGCAAATTTTTGGGTTTTCGTCATTTCGTGCGGGACAAGAAGCAGTGATCTCGCAGGTGATGCAAGGTGAATCGGCCTGTGCGATCTTTCCCACCGGTGCAGGTAAATCATTGTGCTATCAATTGCCGGCCACACAGCTGCCCCACTTAACATTGGTGATTTCGCCTTTGCTGGCATTAATGCATGATCAACTTGCATTTATGACCCGCAAAGGCATCCCAGCGGCCACCATCGATTCAACGCAGACACCCGAACAAACCAAACAAGTGATGGATCAAGTCCGTCGCGGCGACATCAAAGTACTGATGATTTCAGTCGAGCGTTTGAATAACGAACGTTTTCGCCAGTTTATCACGCCTATCCCGATCTCGTTATTGGTGGTGGATGAAGCGCATTGTATCTCTGAATGGGGACACAATTTTCGTCCGGATTACCTCAAACTCCCTGCTTACCGACAGCAATTAAATATTCCGCAAGTCTTGCTTCTCACCGCCACCGCAACGCCGGCTGTGGTTGAGGACATGCAGACGAAGTTTGCCATCCCGGCAAATAACACCACATTAACGGGGTTTTATCGTCCTAACCTGCATCTAAATGTGGTCGCCGTGGAAGAGGCGCATAAGCGGCAAGCGCTGGTTGAGCAGTTAAAGCCCGCCCCCGATTTGCCGACCGTCATTTATGTCACCCAGCAGCAGACCGCGGAGAATATCGCCCAGTGGTTACAATCCCAGCATATATCCGCGACAGCTTACCATGCCGGTATGAGTCACGATGTTCGCGTGTCGATACAAGAGGCATTTATGTCGGGCCAATCGCCATGTATTGTTGCGACCATCGCCTTTGGGATGGGCGTCGATAAGGCGGATATTCGCCGTGTCATCCATTTTGATTTGCCGAAGTCGATTGAAAACTACAGCCAAGAAATTGGCCGCGCGGGACGGGATGGTCACAAGGCGACCTGCACGGTACTCGCTAACCAGTCGAGTCTGAATGTACTAGAGAATTTTATCTACGGCGATACGCCAGACAAAATGGCGATTCAGGGGTTACTGGAAGAAGTACAACAGGCCGGTCAACAATGGGAAGTCATGCTCCATAGTCTTTCACGGACATATAATATTCGGCTCTTACCGCTTAAAACCTTGCTCGTTTATTTAGAAATGGCCGGCGTGATCACCAGCCAATACAGTTACTTTGCCGATGTGAAATTCCAGTGTGTGGAGTCACCCGCCGCCATTACGGCCAAATTCCATGGTGAGCGACGCGAATTTGTTGCCCAGCTATTTGCATGCGCGATCAAAGCAAAAACCTGGTACAAGATGGATTTCCAACAACTGTGGCAACGCTTTGGAGCAGAAAGAAAGCGCGCGTTAACTGCATTGGAGTACTTTCACGAACAAGGTTGGTTATCACTCGCGACCCAACAAGCCACACAAGTGTTTGGCGTGAACACCCACGAGATTGATATTCACGATCAAGCTGAGACGCTGTATACCCTTTTTGCCAAAAAAGAACAGAGCGAGCTTGCCCGCATCAACCAATTACTGACCTTGTTATCTTCTTCAACCTGTATTAGTCAGCGCCTTGCCGACTATTTTGGTGATCATGCGGCACCAACCACCTGTGGTCATTGCTCGGTATGCCAAGGCGAGATCGCCCATTTACCTCCGCGCCCAGAATTACCGGCGATCGATGTGCAAGCGTTATCCTCATGGTATCAGCATTTTGCGGCTGCTTGCGACGGCACACCAACTTCGGCGGCAATGACGCGCTTTTTACTCGGCCTATCGTCACCGCTTCATACCAAAATTAAGGCGAAGGCCATACCTGGGTTTGGCGCCCTTGCATCTTATCCGTTTCAAACTATCAAAGAACAGGTGATCGCTGAGCACGATATCTATCATTAAGAAGTGGCGATTTGATTCATTGACCTTTGCGTGCGTTAACACCCGCTTAAGCGGCTAGCCGAACAGTCTCAGTGTTATACAACAGCCGCGATCGCCTTTAGAACCCTATAGTTATAAGGAAACGAGACAAATTTATCCCAGAAGTTAAGAATTTATTCATATACTGATGATAAAGACGTGATGCGGTGACCACCGCACACTTAATGTATTGCCATATTCAGGGTTTATTTATGCTGCATTCTGGGGCGTTGTATGTTTTGGCCCGCCAAATTGTTTTTACACTGTGCGTTGGCGTGTTGTTATCGATAAGCCCCAGCGCTCACTCTGATAACAGCGAACAACCTGAGTCACAAAAACCTGTTTTAAAGGTGGCTAATTCGCATGCATGGCGTCCATTTTCCTATCTCAATAGCAACCAAGAACCCAGAGGAATCTTGATTGACTTTTGGAAAGAATTTGGCGACCGCAATGGCTATGATATCGAGTTTCTATTGACCGATTGGCAAACGTCAATCGATTTAGTGCGTACCGGTCAAGCTGATGTGCACGCTGGGCTCCTTCAGTCACCGGAGCGGTTGCAATTCATGGATTTTGGCACGCCTCTATTTGCCATTGATACGCAAGTATTTTTCAGTCAATCCATGATGGGCACGTCTGCTGACTTTGTCCTTTCTGGTGAGACCGAACATAAGATTGGCGTGGTACAAGGCGGGTACGAAGAAGAGTTTATGAGCGCTAACTTTCCAGACGTAGCATTGCAGCTTTTCCCGAATAACCAAGCCATGCTTGATGCGGCATTATCTAAAAAAATTCAAGCATTTGTGGCCGACCTGCAAGTGGCAAATTATCACCTTTATACCACCACGAACCACAACCTATTTATCCCTGTCAGGCACCTTTATACAGAGATGCTGCACGCTGGATTTGCGAAAGGCAACGCGGCATTACTTAATCGCATAGACAATAAATTTGCTTGGTTAGATGACGATACTAAACGCCAGCTACTCAATCGCTGGGTCTATTATGACGTTGAAACGGTTTACCCTACCCATTTATTTCCTGCTTTAGTCGCTATCAGTATTTTTATCGTTACCAGTTACATTGTCTTACTTAAGCGAACGGTCAAACAAAAAACGCGCGCGCTACAAACAGCCAACGATATGCTTCAAGATCAAGCCATTACCGACTCATTAACGCTGTTGCGCAATCGCCGGTATTTTTATCAACACCTCTATGACTTGGATAAAACGAGAGGCGACATCGCGCTAATGGTTTTTGATATTGATGATTTTAAAGCATTTAACGATGGTTTTGGTCATGCTCATGGGGATGAGGTGCTCTGTTTTGTGGCTAAAACGGCGACAATTCTATTGCCGAAAGATGCCATTATCGCCCGTATTGGCGGCGAGGAATTTGCAATACTCCAATATTTCTCAAGTGCAGAGGGCGCCTTGGCACAAGCAAGGGTTTTATGTGAAGAGATTGCGCGACAGAGTTTAGCGTTATTTAATCACGCGTCTAAGCCTGTCACGATCAGTTTAGGCATTGCTTATTACCCTAACGGCATGCCTCACAGTGAAATTATCGATGCTGACAAAGCCATGTACCAAGCCAAAAAACAGGGTAAAAACTGCGCGGTTCTACACGTGCTGTAACCCTTTACTCGCGGCTACACAGCCACTGAGCTAACCGTTGAACATGTTTTGACGAAACAAAAATAATAGAAAACGCAATGGGCCAAGCAACAATAAAGGCCTCTAACCAACGCCAAACAAACCCACTGTTCAGCCCGGTATTGACAGCGGTAATTACCGCTGTCATCAATGTCACCATTAACACTGACATCAGAAACGGCGCAACAATAGGGAAAAATCGTTTTGGTAACATACACACCCAATAATTTAGCAAGTACTAATGCTTATAGTAAATGAGCAAGCAGAAATAACAAGTGGTGTTACTGCGTCGATCAACTCTAGCAGATCAACTTACCCCCTAATTTGTAATATGACATGGTCACTTGATGGGAAACGCCATCGCGGCTACCGCTTATTGTAGCCGCGCAATGTTTAGACTGTTTTTTGCTCTGCTAAACGTGATAACACCCGAGTGAGCAAGCGGATCCTTGGTTCAATGGAGTCGAGTTGCAAATACTCACCATCACTATGGAAGTTGGCTCCTACTGGGCCAAATCCATCTAAACTAGGGATCCCCAATGCTGCGGTATTATTGGCATCGGAGCCGCCGCCCACCGCTTTCCAATGGATAGGCACGGTTTCCTCAAAGGCTGCCGCTTCAACAAGACCCATCAAGTGTTCCGTTTCAGGGGTCGGCACCATCGCTGGTTTATAGGCTTCGCGAACCAATTCAATGGTGACATCGGGGGTGTAAGGGTGAGAGGCGCGCGCTTGAATGGCTTGATCAAGCGCGCAATAAGCATTGTTGTCCCAGAACCTGACGTCAACCAGTGCCGATGCATAAGCAGCGACAATATTCGCCCCCGCTCCACCTTCAATCAAACCAGCATTAATACTGGTACCGGCCTCTAGATCTTTCATACTATCGAGGGTCACCAGCCAATGAGCTAACTCTGTAATCGCGCTACGTCCTTTTTCTGGCTCGTTACCAGCATGAGCGGCACGACCTGAAACGGCAATTTTATAACGCGCCATGCCTTTACGCGCTTTTACTAAGCCACCATCTGCGCGGGCCGCCTCTGCCACCAGCACATAGCGTGCATTACGAGCAACGGACTCAAGCCAGGTACTGGAATGTATCGAACCCACCTCTTCATCCGGGTTCATGCAGACACAAATGCTCAATGCATCACGTTCTGCTTGCGGCAATGCGCGCAGTGCATACACGATATTAAGCAAGCCTGATTTCATGTCTGATACACCGGGACCGTATGCGAAGCCGTCCTCCATATGCATGGGACGCTCTGCCGCCGTCCCCTGAGGAAAGACCGTATCCATGTGACCAATCAGCATCACATCGATATGTGGATGGGTTGGCTGGTTGCGAATTTCCAATCCAATCCCTGCCTCTCCACATTCCACTCGCTTAATATGCCATCCTGCCATTTGCTCATATTTATCGGCCATTAGGGCCGCAATCACCTCAATACCTTCTCGTTGAAAGGTGCCACAGTCGATATTGACTAGAGGCGCCAACTCATCTAGGTAGCGTTGCAAAGAAAACGTCATCATGCCTCCTAAAGTAAAAGATTCATCACCCACATGGCGCCAAAAGCATTCAGAATAGAAATGCCGACCATAATAGGGATGTAGCGGCCTTCAGTGCCAATCGGGCCCATTACTCGGCCAATGTATTGCACTTGCGAACCCATTAAATAAATAGCAGGAACCAAGATAGCGATATGGGTACCGGTGAGAATGCCTTGGTCAAACAAAGTGATCACGACACCAACAGCGCCTCCCATCGACATCCATGCCCCCATTAGCACTGCGGCGGCTTCACCGGGTAATCCGAATACAGCCATCACAGGTGCAAACACATCGCCCATCAAGGCCAGTAGGCCGGTAATTTGAAGTGCTTTGATAATCACAAACGCCATGACAACATTAGGCACGGTTGATGTTGTTGCAATATGCCAACCTTTCTTAGCGCCTTCGACAAAGATGTCAGTGATCATCGGTTTACTGGTAGAAGACTGGGTCATGATGCGTGCTCCTCTTGATAGGATTGTGTCTTTTCTCGCTGCGGTCCTTTGCCCTCAGTTATATTGAGGTACAAACGAAAGACATTGGCACCAATGAACTTAAATAAGAAGATCACGCCAATAGCAAGACCAATTGACGATGTCACCGCTAACGAACCGTCTGACATGGTTAAAGTAAAAAGTACCGCGCCCGAGGAAAAAAAGTTGACGATGGTTGCGCCTGCCGTGAACTGAAACATGGTGAATACATCGGTTTCACGCTTGGTCAGGTAACCCTCATCTTTCAATTGACGAGTCATCGCTGCGCCAGCATCTGTGCTTTGCATGGAGGCAATCAGTGCTAGTCCTGAATTTCCAGGAATGCCTAATACAGGTTTAAGAAGAGGCGTTAAGAGTTTGCGCGCGGCATCAAGCGCTCCATAGTGCTCAAGTACACCAATCATACCCAGCGCAAACATCACGGTAGGAATTAAGGTCAACGCAAAAATGAAACCATCACGCGCACCGCTCCCGCCCTTACCGCGAAGTGATGTTGTTGCCACCTCTACCGTGCCGTCTGTCGCAGTCGTGGCCTGATACGCAACTTGTCCGAACGAACCATTCAAGGTGGTAAAGTCGAACACGCCGTACCATTGATTGGATTGTAACAATCCCGAGAAAAACACCACAGCGAATACCAGTGCCAAGTAACATCCCCATGTCACTTGCCGATCTGTATCGGTTGGACGTGTCATAAACAGCCCTCATGATCAATGAACATTGACCTCATCATCGGCGCTGACACACAAACAAAGATTGATAATTATCAATTTATCCCACAAGTAATAGGCTAGCAGTTACATAATATGAGCTCATTCATAAGCTGACAAACAAAGTCAAAGAAAACAGAAATGAATGTGACTTTAAAGGCTGATTTAAATGCATTTATATGTCACAACTGAGAGATATGCGCAGAGAACATCGAATAAGAAAACCGCTTATAATAGATTAGAAAATATAACCCAAAAAGCGCCCAGTGGGCGCTTTTTTAATGGATGATTACGAATACTTAATTAGCCCATCAGGTTATAAAGCAATGCTGATATCGCAAGCATCCCTGTGATGAAGATAAAGTAAGTACCTACTTGCCCACGATACTGCGCCAGGGCTTTGACCTTATAAGCGGCAACCGTTGGCATAATGAACAAGATCATCGCAATCACAGGCCCAGACAATGCACCCATCATGTCAAGGATACTGGGGTTGAGCACGGCACAGCCGCAAATAGCAAAAAACATCACGATGACGCCCAGTTTGTCGGCGTTTTTGTAAGTGAGTTTACTGTGCTTCGTCACCAAGCCGTTCAAACTTTCACGCGCGCCAAGGAAGTGTCCCAAAAACGATGAAGTAATCGCAATGAAAGCAACCAAAGGCCCCAAGGTACCAATAAACGGGTTATGGGTGACATTAGCAAGATACGACAATACAGACACATTTTGTGCTTTTGCTTCTGCCATTTGTGCTGGGGTGAGTGTCAACACACACGAGAACACAAACAGCAACACAAAAGCCACCAGCATAATACCGGCACGTTTAAGAATTTGCTCTGACTTACCTTGAGCCTCGTCGCCGTAATGCCGGCGCTGAATGTTGGCAAAGCTAGAAATCGCCGCTGCATGGCTAAACGAGAAAATCACCACAGGCACCGCCAACCAAAGACTCATACCCAGCTCACCCATCGGCGGTAAACTGAGATTAGGCGTTTGCCACGATGGAACAAGATAAAAAGACAGAAACGCCAGAATGGCAACCAACGGATAAACCATCGCCGCGAACGCACGCAGCATCAGGCGTTCACCACCCAACATGATCGCAATCATACCAGCGACTAGTACACCCGACAGCAACACGCGATTTGGTGATACCCATCCCAGTTGGTTGACTAAAAAACTATCAACCGTGTTGGTCAGCCCAACGCCGTATATCAATAAAATGGGGAAAATAGAGAGGAAATACAGTATCGAAATCATACGTCCGACATTGGCGCCGAAATGTTCTGCGACGACATCGGTGAAATCGGCATCGTTGTGACGCGACGATAATACAAAGCGCGCTAGACCCCGGTGCGCCATATACGTCATCGGAAACGCTAGTACCGCCATAATAATCAGCGGCCAAAAGCCCCCCATTCCTAGGTTAATGGGTAGAAACAAAATTCCGGCACCGACCGCGGTTCCAAACAAGCTAAGCGCCCAATGGGTGTCATGCTGGGTCCAACGGTGCGATACACTTTTTGAGGAGATATCTATAGTCTGGTTCACGTCAAACTCTCTTAGTTATAATATTTTGTGCGGTTGCATAGTACCGAGTTCGACCTAAACTATCACATATATGTAATAGATATATGTCCTAATTGTATCACCAAAAACACGCAAATCCAGCTGGGCTATTCTTCAAATGGCAGCATAAACAACCAATAAATTGACAAACAACCAGAACAATATTCCAAATTATTTATATTAATTAGATTGATTGAATTGTTTGCAAAACAATGCAACAACCACATTTTCGTTTGCTTGTTGTTGACAAATTGTAACTGTTTACATCTCATTTTTTGATGATAAATCACGCACATGTTACATCTCGCGCGACTACATCTCGCGCGACATGGCTGTTTAGCGAAAGGGATCACAAGCACAGTGCAGAAACACATTTATCCTAAGCATGATTCAACGGATATTTACCTCAACGGGATAGGTTGTTTATGAATGAACCCATTATTATTGACTGTGATCCGGGACATGACGATGCCATTGCACTGGTAATGGCTTGTGCATTACCGCAACTCGATATCAAAGCCGTGACGACCAGTGCGGGCAACCAAACCCCTGATAAAACGCTTTACAACGCACGGCGCATTCTCACCTTACTGCAACAATCACATATTCCCATTGCGGGTGGGGCACATAAACCGCTCACCCGTGATTTGATTATTGCCGATAATGTTCACGGCGAGTCGGGCTTGGATGGTCCTGAGCTGCCAGAGCCTATGATGGATCCTGATCCTAATAATGCTGTTAATCTGATGGCCAGTGTCTTAAAAAAAAGCGATCAGCCGGTCACCTTGGTTGCAACAGGTCCATTGACGAATGTGGCGTTACTTATCGCTGCCTACCCTGATCTGACCAACCGAATTAAGCGGATTGTATTGATGGGGGGAGGCGTGACTTTTGGCAATTGGACACCCGCCGCTGAATTTAATATTTATGTTGACCCTGAGGCGGCAGACTGTGTTTTCCGTGCAGGGATCCCCATAACCATGTTTGGGTTAGATGTGACCCATCAAGCCCTAGTCAAAGATGAAGACGTGGCGTCTATCCGAGCCATTAATAATCCTGTGGCGCAAACTGTCGCGGGGTGGCTTGATTTCTTTATGCGCTACCATCGCGATCCTAAATGGCGACTTGATGGCTCACCGTTACATGATCCATGCACGATTGCGTGGTTAGTCAAGCCTGAGCTTTTTGACTGTGAATCCGTTTGGGTGGGTATAGAAACTCAGGGAGCACTGACAACAGGTATGACAGTGGTCGATCGTTATCAAGTTACAGGTAATCCAGCCAATGCCGAGGTTGCAATGGCAATCAACCGAGAAGGGTTTATCGATTTACTGTGTAAGTGTATACGCCACTACAATTGACTGCTCTCCTACCTAAACGAAGAGGTTTTCGGCAAGTCTGATAAATAACGCGCGGATCATATCCGCGCGTTTAACTCGGTATCTTACCATTCATCACTTGTCGTGCAGCGAATGCTATTTATTGCCAACAAACGCCTAGTAACGGGCGGTCACGCTGACACCACTAAATGCTGCGTAGCCGTTTAACATCACATGATAGCGACCTTTCAGGGTGTTCTGCACGGTACACACTTCGCTATTACCGTAATTGTACGGTCGACAATCCCAGTTATTAAGGGTTGGCTTTGAGCCATAGCGCAGGTACAAATCAGCATCGCCTGAGCCGCCGCTAATATTCACCGTGAGGCGTTGCCCAGCGTCTACATCAACATAGAAGAAGCGCTGGGCGCCTTGCCCACCCGAAATATCTGTTAGCGCCTGACCATTTTTAAGCTCACCCTTAGGATCAGGCTCTGTACCGCAATTTGGCTCACAACTACTATCGGCTTGACTATACAACAGTTTGTTGACGGAGCCACGAGGGTCGTTAATTTTATCGACACTCGCGCGGTTGCTAATTAAATTCGCTAATTGTACAGGCGAAAGGTTGCTGTTTTCTTGTAGGTACAAGGCAGCAACCCCAGCAACATGAGGGGTCGCCATCGAGGTGCCGCTGATGGTGCGATAACTCCCATCATACCAAGCGGACTTTATGTCCGATCCTGGGGCGAACACATCCAAGCAGCTTCCCCAGTTTGAGAAGCTAGAGCGGGTATCGCGAATCGTGCTAGATCCTACAGTGACACCGCTTGGCTCTCGTGCAGGCGAACTATTACAGGCATCAGCATTGGAGTTACCCGCTGCTAGCATAAAACTCACGCCAGATTGTACCGCACTGGCAACGGCACGATCGAGCGCTGTTGATACGCCTCCACCTAGGCTCATGTTTGCCACTGACGGGCCATTCGCATTGGCTGCTACCCAATCGACACCACCAATCACACCGGACGTCGACCCCGAACCGCTACAGCTGAGCACCCTCACCCCGACAATATCGACATTTTTAGCGACTCCGTATTGACTACCGCCAATGGTGCCAGCTACATGCGTACCGTGGCCGTTACAGTCAGTCGCATCTTGATCGTTATCAACAAAGTCATATCCGGAGCGTGCACGACCACCAAACTCAACATGTGACGTTGTCACACCAGTATCAATAACATAAGCAGTGACACCTGTGCCATCAAAGTTAGTGCTGTAGTTGTTGTCTAGAGGAAGATTGCGCTGATCAATACGATCTAACCCCCAAACAGGGTTATTTTGGTTCGCGTCAGGGGTAATCACCGGGTCCAATGAAATGGTCTTATCTTGTTCAATAAAATCAACTTGCGAATCCATGCGTAATGCACGTAGTTGTGCCGGTGTGAGCTTAGCTACAAACCCACTTAACGAGCGATCAAACACTTTTTCTACCTTAACCGCATGTTGGTTAACCATGCTAGACACGGCTTGTTGAGTAAAGGTTTTCAACGCTTGCGGATCATCACTCAGAGTCATTGGCTGCTTGAGTACCACGATGTACTGATCCTCAATCCCCCGGTTTTCCGCCGCAACCATCAATGGCGCTAGCGTTTGCTGCTGAGAGACGCCTTGTTTACCTTCATTTTGTTCAGATAGTGCTGTGGGTGATGCCGCCATCAGCGCCGACGCGACGCAACAGCTAAGAGCATGCTTTAACATATTGTATTCCTTACAATGGTTAAATGTATTAGCAATTATTGCCTACAAAAATCAACAATAACGCTTTAAAGCTATACAACTAAGGCTGTTTTTTCCGTAGTGAAAATCACTTTATTAAGGAGATTCATTAGTATTATTGACCTTTTTGTCAGCCAAACATTTTTTAACCAATTGTTTACAATGCGTTAATTGACTCAGCTCACTCACATCTAACACTTTTTAACTAGGCATTGTTAGTCCTTTATTTTAGACACCCACCACACTCTATATGAAAACTAAATTGGGACTCACAGCCTATTAGTGATCTCTGTGAACAGAAAAAAGCCAGCGGTTTCGCTGGCTCATTACATATTTCTTAATGCTTTTTTGTTAGGCAGATTCTTCGTGAATCAACACGCCGCCATCAAGCGCGCCCACTAACACATTAGGTACTTCAGTATCTGAAGACGTGACAGCGATACGCGTACCCGGCCCAATGGCGGAGATAGGCGCTGCAATCATTAAAGGGCCAAATTCTCCTTGATAAGCGAGCTTCCATGAGGGCGCAGCCGCAGCGTGATCGTTGGCATAAAGTCGACACTTGTTTCTGTCCGGCTCAATCAAACAATCGAGGCCATACTCGACGTCGTCATAAAAAAAAGACCATTGGTAGTAGCCTGCATTAACGCTGCATGGGGTTTTGATAAAACTCAACGACTCTGCGTTATCTTGGGTTAAGGTAATAAAGCGCTGCGCATCGGGCACCATCGCCAAATACCCCAGTGATTTGCCATTAGCATCGGTGACGGCGAGCTTTACCTCTTGCTCGACCATTGCTCGTTCATGATTGCTAATATCTGGCAGCATAGAATCGGGTTGTATTGAAAAAGCCATTAGGTTGCTCCCTTGGTTGCCCGCATCGATTTTAACACTTATGTAACAACCAAAGGTATAGATCAATTCCCCTAAAAGGTTTAGTGATTTAACCGAATAATGTATAGATCGAAAGACAACCCAAAACAGATACTCCTAATTATCTGAGCAACCACCAGCGCATTAAGCGTTTATACCAGCGGTTGTATGGCGGTTTAACTAAAAAGCTGGTGTCCCATCTATCACGGGTGAGCACGGTTTTACTGTGGCTAAAGGTATAAAAGCCTTCAATGCCGTGGTAATGCCCCATGCCGGAATCACCAATGCCCCCAAAAGGCGCATCTTCTGCCGCGACATGAAACAAGGTTTCATTAATCCCCATGCCGCCGGCGTGAAGCTGTGTGGTGACCTGCGCGCGTATCTCCGCATCATTACTCATCAAATACAAAGCGAGCGGTCGTGGACGTGCCTGAATATAATGCAGTGCCTCGGTAAAATCTTGATAACTGACAATGGGCAAAAGCGGACCAAAAATCTCTTCTTGCATCACCCGCATTTCGTCAGTGACATGAGTCAGTAACTGAGTTGGCCAGCATCGTTTTTCGGCCGTCGGTATGGTTTTTTGATCGAGCGCACACCAGCGCCTCGCACCTTTATCTAACGCATCTTGCAGTGTTTCTTCTAGCCGCGTTACTTGAGTTTGGTTAACGATCTGGCTGTAGTCTTGGTTGGCCTCAAAATCAGGATACATGGCACGAAACGCTTGTTGGTAGGCGTGGATAAACGCTTCTTGCCGATGTTCAGGGCAAAGCACATAGTCGGGGGCAACACATATCTGCCCAGCGTTTAAGCACTTTCCGTAAATAAGCCGCGAGACGGCGACATCCATATCAATCTTATCATCAATGATCACAGGAGATTTCCCCCCCAACTCAAGGGTCACCGGCGTCAAATTATCAGCCGCAGCCAGCATGACCTGCCGTCCAACTTGGGTCGAACCGGTAAAAAATAGATGATCGAACTCTAATTCAGTAAAGCGACGCGACACTTCCACTTCCCCTTCAATCACGGCCACTTCCTTAGGGCTAAACACATCCGCGATGAGCTCGCGTAATACCCGATTGGTGTTCGGCGTGAACTCCGAAAGCTTGAGCATTACCCGATTGCCGGCCGCTAACGCGCAAATCAATGGACTGACTGCCAGCATGATTGGAAAATTCCACGGCACGACAATCCCAACTACCCCTTTTGGCTGTTGGTGTACCGCCAATTTGGTTCCGAGTAAGGTAATCCCAGGACGCCGTTTTTGCGGCTTCATCCATCGTTTTAATCGGCGACGGGTATAATCAATTTGGTGTATCAGTGGCAAAATATCAGCGATTTCGGTATCACCAAAAGCGCGGTGGCCGTAATCGTCGCTAAGGGCTTGTTGTAGTACAGGCGATTTTTGCTTGATAGCCTGACGTAAGCGCAGCAGCGAGTCACGGCGATGGCTGTACTCTAAAAAAGGTCGCTGAGATACCTGTTCTTTTTGCGCGTCGAATGTCTCTCGCATCTCTTTAACCGTTTCCAACCACTGTGAGCCTGACTCTGTCATCCTTGCCTCCTCTACCGATACAAGATCGCGATAAACCACTTCTTCATTGATGACATAGCCACCTTGTTTACGCAACAGCGATTGACCGATATAGCGTTACTGTTCACAGGCCCCTCTCCGCGCAAACCTGATCGTTATCATGATAAAGCTCACAACATCATCATTATTTCCATATATTTTGTGAGGGATAACAAATGCGAAACAAAAAGTAACTACATATTCACAAAGCAAGTTTATTATACGCATCGCCTAACAAATAAGACAATAAGGTCCGCTCACTTAAACAGACTGAGTGGGAGTCATCACTGTCCCGACAACATACGAATGAGCAAATTAAAACGATGAAACGATCCCAAGACATTACCGATGCAGTTGGTCAAACCTTCTCAATCCGTGTCAATGGCGAGACTGTTCCTGCCATCGCTGGAGAAAGCGTGCTAAGCACCTTGCTTGCGAGCAATATCCGTGCGCTATCTAAAAATGATTATGGCCGATTAGCCAGTGCCTATTGCGGCATGGGCGTATGCCATTGCTGTACGCTGGAAATCAACGGCCGCCATAAACAACGCGCATGTCAAGTCGCCGTGCAACCGGATATGGATGTCCGCACTGAAGCCAACATTGTGGTTGAGAGCAAGGATCTTGAAAGCAGTACCGTCGAGCAAGGAGAAACCCATGTCTAAACCTGTTGTTATTGTTGGTGCTGGACCTGCCGGTCTGTCTGCAGCGGTCACACTGGCCAAGCACAAGGTCGCTAGTATTATTGTTGATGAAGCGCCCAAACCCGGTGGCGTCGTCTACCGTGGTCCATGGCGAGATACTGACGCGCTGCCTCATTTGGATGATAAATGGAAGGCCACGTCACAATCCCTGCGCGAACAATATCGCCAGCATCAGAATTTGATTGACCTACGTAGTTTGACGCGGGTACTGGGGCCAATGGCGGATCAACACCTCCTCACTGCTCATGAAGACACGCTATCAACGATTGACTACGAGCAGTTGATCCTCGCCACCGGTTGCCAAGAGCGCAGCATTCCCTTTCCCGGCTGGGATATGCCTGGGGTGATGCTTCTCGGGGGTATCCAGCTTCAAATAAAAAGTGGCTTAGTCCGTCCCGGTCACCGCTGCGTGATCACCGGCACAGGTCCTTTGCTTGTACTGGTTGCTTGTCAACTTCACAAAGCTGGTTGTGATATCGCGGGTATCTATGAAGCGGCGCCATTCAAAGACTTGGCACGTGAAACGCTCGCCCTCCTCAACCGTCCACAGCTCGCGCTAGATGGTCTGTCCATGATGATGTATCTCAAACGCCACCATATCCCGATGCATTACGGTTGGGGCGTAGTCAAAGCCTCAGGTGATCCTCAAGTCGAGCAAGTTACGGTAGCCCCCTACAGTAAAGACTGGCACCCAGATGTTAGCCGTGCCGAAACCATAAATGCTGATGTACTTGGTGTGGGTTACGGCTTTGCGGCACGCTCTCAGCTCGCACAACTGATGGGACTAGATATGCAGTACGATCACATGAGCGGGGCGATCCCCGTGGTGGACGAGTGGCAACGAGCCAGTCTCGACAATGTTTACTGCGCCGGTGATACCGTGAAATTTGCCGGCGCAGAAGCCGCCATGTTGGAAGGAAAGATTGCGGCGTGCTCCGCACTGAAGGCACGCAATATTTCAATGCCTAATCTTGACAATGAATTTAAGGCTCTGCGTCATCAGCTCGAAAAGAGCTACCGTTTCCGTAAAGGCTTTGATACGGCAGGCTACCGTCGCCCAGGCCTGCTCAGTTTGCCGGAAAAAGACACAGTGATCTGTCGCTGCGAGCAAGTGAAAAAGGCGGACATTGATAACGCCATCAATCAAGGCGTCAAGGATGTGATTACGTTGAAAATGCGTACCCGCGTTACCATGGGTGACTGCCAAGGAAAAACCTGTGCGCACTATTGCTACGACCGACTCAATGAGAGCACGACGTCGCCTCAGCCTTTGATTCGCCCTCGATTCCCACTCGACCCTATTCCTTTTGCTGCGTTGGAGGATGACGCATGAAACAGTACGACATCGTAATTTGTGGCGGCGGTGTGATCGGCGCATCGGTGGCTTATCATTTAAGCCGCGAGCGCGACTTATCCATCGCCGTTGTGGACTATAAATACCCCGGAAATGCCTCACGTGCGTCAGCCGGTGGCCTATGGGCGATGGGCGAGTCAACCGGCCTTGGCTGCGGCGTTATCCTGTTTAAAACCCTTTCTAAGCAGATGCAAGAAAGCGGCGAAGGGGGATCACCAGAGATCAAACCGCACATTATGCCCAAGCCGTTCTTCGATATGGCGATGCTGTCTAACCAGCTCTATCCGGCATTGTATGATGACCTGATGACGCATCACGGTGTGGACTTTAAGTTTGAGCGTACCGGTTTGAAGTTTGTCATGTTTGATAAATACGACAAACTCTATGCCGAACATATTGCGGCCGCCATTCCTGATCGCCAAGAGCATGTACGCTGGGTTTCTCAAGACGATCTTCACGCACAAGAGCCTAACGTGTCGCGCGCTGCAATTGGTGCGATGGAGTTTGAGGGGGATCACCAAATCAACCCCTATCGCCTCAACGAGGCCTATTTGGAAGCAGCACGGCAGAACGGTGTCGAGCTATATCTTAATACCAAAGTCACGGGCGTGGTGAGACAAGGTAACCGGGTTGTCGCGGTTGAGACAGAAAACGGTAAGCTAGGTTGTGGCACCATGATCAACGCCGGTGGCGCATGGGCGGAAAAACTCAGCTTGTGGGCAACGGGGATGCCAATGCCTGTCTTCCCAGTCAAAGGCCAAGTGATCGTTTCCGAGAAGCTACCTAAGCTTTTAAATGGCTGTTTGACCACCAGTGATTGTTACATCGCCCAAAAAGATAACGGCGAAGTCCTGATTGGCTCAACCACCGAAGAGCGCGGTTTTGATACCACCACAGACATGAAATACATCAAACAGCTGGCACAAGGCGCCATGAAGTCTATCCCTGAGCTGAAAAAGATGAACATCAAGCGCTGCTGGGCAGGCTTACGTCCAGGTTCACCAGATGAACTCCCGATCCTAGGTACAGTACCGGGTATTGATGGTTACCTGAATGCATGTGGGCATTTTCGTACCGGAATGTTGACCTCTGCCATCACAGGGAAAGTCATCAATGAAGTCGTGCGTGGTATGCCAACCACCATCGATCTTGAGCCGTTCTCCTACACGCGCTTTTTAGACGACCAAGGAAAGATGATTGGTCACTATCATTTGGACGTAGCATTGCCTTAACCTTTCATCTATCCGCAGGTAAAATCTGCATTATGCTAGCATCTCTTATGTTAAAAGCCTGTGATTGGATGACGTATTTGATACATCAATTAGCGCGATAGGCCACAGATCATCGTTTGATTGATGCGCAAATATTGTCGCTTTAACGATCTCGGGCTTATACTGACCAAACGTAAGCTCACATCAGCGTTGTTCGCTGTTATCGAAAGGAAATGTGGTAGGCATGAATCACGAGCCATCAAAGAACGAAATACTAACGGAAAGTGGGACGAATGAGCTCGAAATCATCGAGTTCCACTTGATAAAACAACTTCCTGACGGTAGCACCAAAACTTGCTACTACGGTATCAATGTGGCCAAGGTTCGTGAAGTCATTCAAGTCCCTGAAACAACGGATTATCCCAATGCACAATCACACATGATTGGTGTGTTCTCATCGCGCGACAAGCTAACCCCATTGATTGATCTCGCTGGCTGGTTGGGGGTGCCTACACGACCAGAAAAAGATAACAAATTTGTCATCGTTACCGATTTCAACAATATGACCAATGGCTTTTTGATCGATAGTATCAGCCGCATTCATCGGATTTCATGGGAAGCCGTTGAGTCTCCTAGCCAGTTTTTAGAAGCTGGCGAGCAAGATTGTGTGGTTGCTGTGGTACGTAAAGACAAAAATCTGATCATGATCTTAGACTTTGAAAAAATCATTGCTGACATCAATCCTGAATTGAGCATGGAAAAATACGATGTCACTCAGGATAGAAGCGTCAATATATCCGAGTCTAGCGCTAAAAAACGCGAAGCTAAAACCGCGTTGGTCGTCGATGATTCCGCCTTTATTCGTAGTTTGATCGAAAACACCCTCCGCTCAGCCGGCTTTAATATTATTTCCGCCAAAGACGGTGGTGAAGCATTCGAAAAACTGATCGAGTTTGAGCGTATATCAAAAGAAGAAGGCGTCGCCATCACTGAATTTGTCGATGCCATTGTCTCAGATGTTGAAATGCCCCGGATGGACGGTATGCACTTGGTCAAGCGCCTACGTGAAACAGACGCCTACAAAACCATGCCAATTATTATGTTCTCATCCATTATGAGTGAAGATAACCGCGCGAAAGCCTTGCAGCTCGGTGCAAACGACACCATTACAAAACCTGAGATTGGGCGTATGGTTAGCTTGGTTGACAAGTATGTGTTTGGTGCGCCGCTGGATGACTAACACATATACGCACGAAAGCATTGCCTTCTTCGATAGAAAACAGTCTACTTTGATAAAAAAGGCTGCCGAACATAGGCAGCCTTTTGATTTTGTTCTTTCGGCTATAACAAAAACAGCGGTTTAATGATGAGGCGCGCGAGACTGAAGCTGGGCTGCCCCTTTATATGCCTGACTTGAAAAATAGGCTTTCGCCGCCTGATTGACTTTTGGTGCCAATAACAGCCCAGAGACCATCGTAGGAACCGCCATCAGGCCATAAGCGCCGATCAAGAATAAGAAGACGACATCCAATGATACAACCGCCCCTAACACCACCAATGAGAGATATAAGTACTTGTAGTACTGTCCTGCCGTTTCGCCAAACAGATAAACAAAACACTTATACCCGTAATACCAGAACGTAAATACAGTGGTAAAAGACAGCACCAAAACTTGTGCGGCTAATAGCCATGCACCAGGCGCACCAAATGCGGCTTTAAAAGCAGCCATCGTCAAACTGACACCTTGCATGCCGTCAGCCTGGTCCAATACCCCGGTAACTAAGATAACTAAAGCGGTACAACTGCATACGATTAACGTATCGATAATTGGCCCGAGACTTGCGACTAAGCCTTCGCGCACCGGTTCATTGGTTTTAGCCGCGCTATGAGCCATCACTTCAGTGCCAATCCCTGCTTCATTCGAGAAAGCGCCTCGACTGACACCAACAATAATCACACTGATCAAGCCACCAAACATAGCATCAGGCGAAAAGGCGCTAGCAAAAATGGATTGAAAAACAGCCGGCACACGCTCTGCGTTGAGCAGCAAAGCTACAATCGCCATCACCATATAACTTCCAGCCATCAGGGGAACCAGTGCGCCAGCAACGTCCGCAACCCGCTTCAAGCCGCCCCAAATCACCAACCCGACAAAAATAGCCAAGACAATACCCAGCCCCCACGAAAAGGCCGTACTTTCTAGCCACTCAACCCCTGGAAACAGTTGTGTTTGGACTACCGCGCCGAGCTGATTAATCTGAAAAGAGGGAACAAAGCCCATTAATCCCGCGATAGCAAATAACACCGCGAGCCATTTAAACTTGTTACCCAAGCCATTACGCACCGTGTACATGGGTCCGCCATGTACGCGACCTTCGCTGTCTTTGTGGCGATACATCACGCCAAGTGTGCAGGTATAGAATTTTGTCGACACACCCAGTAATGCAGTTAACCACATCCAAAATACCGCGCCAGGACCACCTGCACTTAGCGCCAAAGCGACGCCAGCAATGTTGCCCAGCCCAAGCGTCCCCGACAAGGCAGCCGCTAAGGCCTTCCGGTGCGATAAATCACCATGCCCCGAGCCATCATCAACCCGCCCTGTAAGGAGTTTTAAACTGTGCCCCATATAGCGAAATGGCGTAAACTTGCCGTATAGGGTAAAAAAGATCCCTCCCCCGACAAGTAAGATGAGCATGGGCTTTCCCCAAATAAAGCCGACGAAGGCATTAATCCATTCTTCAAGCATCTGCGAATTCCTTCCTTTGATTGTGCAGCCATCGCTCAGCGCCTACCACAAGCCAGCGAGTCACGCCCAGCTACAAATAGTTAGAGTACAAAATAAAAACAAACATCGCGTGACTAAAAACGCATTCAAATTACGATTATAATCTTACATGAGCGATATTTTTGCCGCTAATTCATGACTTTTGTCACATAAATATTGGCTTTGATGTCGCCGTTACAGGCTTTATTTGATTTGAGAGCGAAACAGTTGGAGCGCACCAAGCCGTGCATGGTACGTTTTTTTGCTCAGTAACCATACTTTCTGTCGGTGTTTAGAGGGTTGTCATTTCGATATACTCCGCGCCCTGCTTTATTCCCCTAATAACCCATGCACTGGATTTACGCTCCAGCCAGCAAGAGGAAAAAACATGTCTACTTATGTCATTTGTGCTTTGTACAAATTTGTCACCCTTGAAGACTATCAGTCTTTGCAAGCGCCATTGCTTGAGGTAATGGAAGCCAATCAGATAGGCGGTACACTCCTTCTCGCTCACGAGGGCATCAATGGTACAGTCGCTGCGACACGAGAAAATATGGATGCGCTATTTGCGTGGTTTAAAAACGACCCACGCCTGGCCGATATTGACTATAAAGAATCGTTTGAAGACAGCCAGCCGTTTAGTCGTACCAAGGTAAAACTGAAAAAAGAAATCGTCACCATGGGCGTGGAAGGCATTGACCCACGCCAAAGTGTCGGCACCTATGTCAAACCGACCGAATGGAACGCATTAATCAGCGATCCGGATGTGTTGGTGATTGATACGCGCAACGATTACGAAATTGAGATCGGTACCTTTGAACGCGCCGTTAACCCGCATACGGATAGCTTTCGCGAATTCCCGGACTATGTCGAGCAGCAACTTGACCCCAGTACCCACAAAAAGGTGGCGATGTTCTGTACTGGCGGGATCCGCTGTGAAAAGTCGACGGCATTTTTGAAAGAAAAAGGCTTCGATGAGGTATATCACCTCGAGGGCGGGATCCTAAAGTATCTTGAAGAGGTGCCTGAAAGTGAGAGCTTATGGAACGGTGAATGTTATGTTTTTGATAGCAGAGTTGCCGTTAATCATGAATTAGAAAAAGGCTCTTACGCAATGTGTAACGCTTGTCGTCTGCCAATAACCCAAGCAGACATGGAAAGCGAGCACTATGAACAAGGCGTCTCCTGCCCTAAATGCATTGACAAACACACCGACGCCCAAAAGGCAGCGTTTCGAGAGCGAGAGTACCAAGTCCGTCTTGCACGAGAACGTGGTGAACAGCACGTCGGCGGTGAGGCGAGAAAGATCATTGAACAACGTCGCGCAATGAAGAAATTCCGGCGCCAACGTCAAAATCAAGATAAATAATAATACAAAAACGGCACGCCAGACGTGCCGTTTTTTATGATATTGGGCAGGGCTAACGTATAGTAAAAGCTGGATTGTTTTACCGATGGCGTCTGTGCTTGAATAAAAAAGGAGTGAATAAGCGTGTTTATAGGTCCCTTTTATAGCTTGGTCGCCGCGTGTTTATTCACGATCAGCTGGTGGATACCTAACGTCCTTCTTACCTTGCTTTTCTCATGGTGTGCGGCAGCATTTTTCGCCGTTAGTATCGCTTATTGGCGTAATCAGCCTCGCCTTTTTCGCAAACGCCAGTCCGGGCAGTTGCCTCGCATCAGCCAGTGGGTGTTTGCGCCATTTTTCACCTTTACCCACCTGTACAATCGTTGGGCAAGAAAACGCGATGTTGCACCGCCCGTCCAGCAAGTCGCCCCTGGGCTCTATGTCGGTGCCCGCCTGACCTACAAAGACATCCCCGATCTTCAAGCGCAAGGTATTGATGGAATATTAGATGTTACCGCTGAATTCGAGAGCGTCGACCGTTTCACACAATCACAGGCTGTCGCCTATCTCTCGGTGCCCGTATTGGATCATGCCTATCCCTCGCGTAGCCAACTGATGCGCGCGTTACAATGGCTGCATCAACAGCGACAAGCCGGACACAAGGTGGTGGTGCATTGTGCACTAGGACGCGGACGGTCCGTGATGGTTGTTGCCGCCTATCTTTGGGCACTTTCTCCCCACCATTCGCTCGAGGATGTGCTTGGTGACATCAAAATGGTACGCCCCAAAGCACACTTGAACCAACGCCAGCGCCGCGCTTTAGTGCGTTTTCAGCAAAGCGGTGCGTTGCGGTTGGCGCGTCCCATTGCCTGGATCATTGCTAACCCTGCTGCAGGTGGAAAGAAATGGCGTAAGCACCGCGACTATATTCAGGCCTATTTAGGTGACGGGTATCGGTTAGTCGTCCATCAGACACGCCATAATCGTCGCAGTTATCAACTCGCTTGCCGCGCTGTTTCACAACAGGCTGATGTGGTGATCGCCGCCGGTGGAGACGGCACTGTCAACGCTGTTGCGCGAGCACTGATTAACACCGCAATCCCTTTAGGCGTATTACCGCTTGGCACCGCAAACGCCTTATGCCATGCATTGTGGGGGATAAAGACCAAATTTTTAAATATTGATGCCGCTTGCGATGTAATTTTAGATGGGACGCCACGAACCATCGACACCGCACGCTGTAACGGCAAAGTGGCGTTGTTAGTCGTGGGCGTTGGCTTTGAACAACAAATGATTCGCCACGCCGCTCGGGAGCAGAAAAATCAATTAGGCCAGTGGGCGTATTTGCAGGGTCTACTCGGGGCTGCCAGTCAAAATCAAGCCATCGATCTCACCGTTCAATTCGATCACCAAGCGCCTCAGTTGATCCGCACAACCAGTATGGTGGTCGCCAATGCCGCACCAATGACAACCTTATTAGCACAAGGGCAAGGCCAACCAAATTATGCCGACGGCAAACTCGATGTCACTTGGCTCACCGCGAGTTCTACCAAAACAGATACCGCGTTGTCCCTCATGGAATTAGCATTCGCGAGCCTGTTTGAAACACGATTAGGCCGCTTTACTCACTATCAGCAGGTCACACGCGTCTCGATACGTGCTACATCAGTCATTGACTATGTCATTGACGGCGAGCTTTATCGCGACCGAAAACTGACGATTGACGCGCAGCCTCAATCACTCGCGATCCTGTCTCCGCCTCTTCCTGATGCCGCTCAATCAGACGATAATGCATGATATTGCTGGAGTTTATTGTATAAGGTTTTAGGGCTGATCCCAAGCGCCTTAGCCGTACGCTGACGGTTTCCTTGACAGCGTGCGAGTGTTTGTAAAATCGCTGCTTTTTCGAGTTCATCAAGTCTGATTCCCTCTGGCAGCGAAAGCGCCTCAACCGCTGTTGACGGATCATCACCCATCACGTTAGTGGGTAGGTCCGTGACTTCAATGCACCCATTACTCAATAGAAAGCCATGCTCAATAGCATGTTTGAGTTCACGTACATTCCCTGGCCAGTGGTAGTGCTGGACGTGCTCGAGCGCGTTATCGCTAATGCTCACGGTTGTCTGATGATTAAAATTCAATTCAGCGAGGAAATGCGTGGTCAGTGCATGAATGTCATCTCCTCGCGCCCTTAATGGCGGAACCGTGACCACAAATTGTGCCAAGCGATAATAAATATCCTCACGCAGCTTGCCTTGCTGAATCGCCTCTTGCGCGTCGCGGTTGGTGGCGGCCAGAAGACGCACGTTCGCTTTTTGATTGCGTGTCGAACCAACCGGGCGGTATTCCCCTGACTCCAGCACCCTCAATAATTTCACTTGCAGCGACTGGGGCATTTCCGTTATTTCATCGAGAAACACCGTTCCCCCTTCGGCTTGGTAAAAAATCCCTTGGTGATCCTGATGCGCGCCAGTGAACGCCCCCTTGACATGACCAAACAACTCACTTTCGATCAGCTCTGGGCTCAGTGCCCCACAATTGACCGCCATAAAAAGGGCATCCCCCCCTTGGCTTCGCCTCTCCATCCCGCCTATGTCAGTCGGTCGACCCAAGCCATGAAGTGTTTTTGCGACATGCTCCTTGCCCACCCCACTCTCACCGATGATAAACACATTCGCTTGCGTTGGACCTAGTCGTTGAAGCTGGCGATACAGGGCCAGCATCGGGCTTGATGAGCCCAATAAATAGCCGTATTGATCTGCCTGGCTAGTAATAACGGGGGTACCCTGTAATTGCCCACGATCCCCACCGCGCATCTGATCAATAACGAGATGCTGGAAAGCCTGCTTATCGATAGGACGACGAAATACCATCGCTGCCATGTCTTGGGCGTGGTGATTCCAAGCAGGAAAGGGCGCACCATCAGTCAATAACACCCATTGCGTGTGGGTGACACGTGTCATGATGGTGAGCAGCTCATCGATATCGCCATCCTTGGTGTCAACATCTAATACGACCCAGTCAGGGCCATCAACCTGACACGCTTCCAACAGTGCGGCTAACGTATCAAAGCACACCACGTTCGTAGCTCGCGCGTTAAGCGCCACCTTTAGCATCTGACGCAAAGAGGCATCTGACGACTGAGGTAAATAAGCGAACAAGCAAGACATATACATCGCACTCCTTCCAAGCGTATTGTTGTTCTAGACTGCCATATCCAACCCTATAAATTAAGTAATAATTACTCTACATAAGAAAAAATTACCTAAATAAAAAACCTTCAATTCATCAGTACATAGTTAAATTATTGATTTTTAACTATTTTCAAAAATGGCATAGATTTCGCTTTTAGTAGCCCTAGCAGCGCCACAACGTTGCTCACACTCATTGAAAAAGGAGGATTTAATGAAGACGACTCCACAAGGTCGATTTCATCCTTTATTTGTATCATTAGGGTTAGCGCTTGCGCTTGGCGCTTCATCTGTCTCTGCAGCGAGCAGCGCCAATGACTGGCAAGATGAAGCCAAAGATGCGTGGATTGATGGCAAAGCCGAATCCATGCTGATGGTTAATACTGACCTAAACAACTTTGATATCAACACAGATGTAGAGCAAGGTGTGGTTATCTTAACGGGAAACGTAGACACTGAGTTGGATAAGAGCTTAGCTGGCGGTCTTGTGCGCCAAATCGACGGGGTCAGTCAGGTGGAAAATGATCTCACCGTTTCTCAACCCGCCAGCAAAGCCGCAGACTTAGGGCAAGCCGTTGTCGACACAAAAGTAAGTGCGGCATTAAAAACGAGCTTGCTACTTAATCCAGATATTAGCGGAACCAATATTAATGTCTCCGTTGAAGACGGCGTGGCAACCTTATCCGGAAAAGTCAAAAGTGATGGCGCTCGTGATCTAGCCGTCTTAATGGCGGAAAACGCCCAAGATGTCGAGCGTGTCATTGATGAACTTAAAGTAGAAGAAAATGCCTAAGGGTAATGACAAACCCCTAATAAGGAGATGCTATGCAACGCCAAGAAATGATTGAAAAATTACACGGCCGCTTACATGACTGGAATCAAGAAATTGATAAGCTTGAAGCCAAAGCGAACGTCGCATCAGCAAATGCAAAAGCCGAATACCGTGAGTCTATCGAGCACTTAAGAGCGCGAAAAGAACAAGCAAAAACGCGCATTGATGAGCTTCAAAATGCCAGTGACGAGGCGTGGGATGATATTAAACAAGGCGCCGAACAAGCATTAACATCACTTAAAGAAGCTTATGACTCGGCCAAACAGAAATTCTAGCTAACACACTAGGATTGAGACAATTTGCTCCAAAATCTTTGCCGCTCTCATCGGAGCGGCTTTTTTTTGTCTTTATGTTAAGGTAAGGCTTTAATATCACCAAGGAGAGGAAACATGCAGGCTCGCGCGCTTTTTATCGCTATATTGAGTGTTTTTGGCGCCATGTGCGCGATTCAATTCGGTGCCTCGTTTGCCAAGCAGCTGTTTCCTCTGGTGGGGCCTGTCGGGACAAGTGCTCTGCGAGTCGGGTTTTCCGCCCTGATACTATGGCTGGTTTTTCGGCCTTGGCGCCAATGGCCTCGTGGACGTCACTGGCGCGCTATTAGCGTTTATGGCAGTTGCCTGGGTGGCATGATGCTGCTGCTTTATTTAGCGATTGAAACCATTCCTCTCGGGATTGCCGTTGCACTCGAATTTACGGGTCCTCTTCTGGTTGCATTGCTTTCAATACGGCGCGCGCGGGACAGCCTTTGGATTGTGCTCGCCGTCGGCGGTGTGATCACATTGCTCCCGGATCTATCAGGCGTAAATGCCCTCGACCCACGAGGGGTTGCATACGCCCTAGCCGCCGGGGGCTGCTGGGCTGGCTATATTTTATTTGGTCAAAAAGCGGGTAATCTAGCGCCAGGCGGCGGCACTGTTGCACTGGGGATGACGGTTGCTGCGCTCTATCTTGTACCCGCGGGCTACGTTGCCACCGATGGCGCTCTGCTCCAGTGGCAACTGCTGCCATTGGGCATTGCGGTGGCACTCATTTCTAGCGCTATTCCCTACTCGTTAGAGATGATCGCGCTGCGAAATATGCCTAAGCAAACCTTCAGTGTGATGATGAGTTTAGAGCCCGCCGTTGCCGCAATGGCAGGGCTATTGGTTCTCGACGAGCAACTTGCACTGCGCCAATGGCTCGCCATCGGTATGGTAATCACTGCCTCGTTAGGCAGTACGTTATCGGCTAAAAGGCATTAACGAAAAGGCACTAACACCAACCAATAGAAAAGAGCGCCGATGGTCGGCGCTCTTTTTAGTCATCGAATCTTGTTCTCTGAACGACTCACTTTACCGAGTGTTAGCTCGCTTCACTCAATGGCAGTGCATGCACCTTAACGCGCTGTTGCTCGATGTACTGGCTAATCGCATCAGCCTGCTCTTCAGTCAAATAGAGACCAAGCTTCGTACGGCGCCATAGCGCGTCTTCAACATGCTGCACAAACTCGTGTTGAATGAGATAATTTAGCTCAGCTTGATAAACACCATCTGCAAACTGACGTCCCATATCTGCCTCGCTGGTGCAGCCTTTCATCAACTGATGGGTGCAAGTACCGTATGTGTCCACAAATCGCTGCGCCGTCTCGTGACTTAACCACGGGTAACGTTGCTTGATTGACATGGCCAGATCATCGCGACCACAGCTGAAGTCACCACCAGGTAACGTTCCGTTTGCGGTCCAAGGCTGACCCATTTTGTTAAAGAATGGCTCGAGTTTACGCATCGCGGACTCCGCCAGCTTACGATAAGTGGTGAGCTTACCGCCGAAAATGGATACGAGCGGCGCTTGACTGCCCTGCTGCTCTAACTCAATGGTATAGTCACGTGTCATTGCCTGCGGCGAATCCGATTCGTCATCACATAGAGGACGCACACCACTGTAGGTCCAAATAACATCCTCGCGTTTGATTTGGTGCGTAAAATGCTGATTGACCACATCAACCAGATAATCAACTTCAGCATCATCAATTTTAGCTTCACGCGGATCTGCTTTGTGTTCAACATCCGTGGTGCCAATCAGTGAAAACTTATCCAGGTAAGGGATCACAAATACGATACGACCATCATTATTTTGCAGAATATAGGCTTGTGGATCTTGATGGATACGTGGCACCACCATATGAGAGCCTTTGATCATTTTGATCCCACGTGGCGATTTTTCATGAAGACTATCGTCGTAGAATTGTTTGACCCAAGGCCCTGTTGCATTCACCAAGGCTTTCGACTTGCGCTCAAAACGCTCGCCGGTGTGTGCATCTTCCAAGGTAACACGCCAGATATTGTTTTCACGCTCTGCCGTCACCACTTTACAATAGTTACGGACTTCACCGCCTTTCTCTTTGGTAAACTGAGCGTTAAGCAGTGTGAGACGCGCATCATCTACCCACGCATCAGAGTACTCAAAACCGATCTTCATCTCTTTTTTCATATAGCCGGTTTTACTGAGATCCACTTTGTGGCTACTTGGTAACGTCGAACGTTTACCTAAATTGTCATATAAAAAGAGGCCACAACGAATCATCCACGCGGGGCGCAGATAAGAGCGATGCGGCAAACGAAAGCGCATAGGAAAGGCAATATGCGGCGCTTTGTTGATTAGCACTTCACGCTCTGCTAGCGCTTCGGAAACCAAACGAAATTCATAATGCTCTAAATAGCGAAGCCCGCCATGAATCAACTTTGAGCTTGCTGACGATGTGGCCGATGCGAAATCTTTTGCATCGTACAATCCAACATTAAGCCCGCGGCCTGCTGCATCTGCAGCGATGCCTGCACCATTGATACCGCCTCCCACGACGATAATATCGAGTAATGCTTCTTGATGAGTATTATGCGTAGTCATTATTAGCCGACCTTGTCCAGATATGAGCGAACGAACATTAATTGATGGGTGTAACTGTATATCAACTTTCGTTTTCGGTCACTATTAATGTTCGAAAAATTATTATCGAGTGTGACAAGTGTAGAATAAGTGTTATAAAAATGCGTGAATTGTGAACCGTAAAGCCAAGATTAACGTAGCAGAAGCAGGTCGTTGTCACTCTGTTATTCAATAAAGCAGAATTCACCCGTCTGCGTTCAGGCATAAAAAAAGGCGCGAAAACGCGCCTTTTTAAGATAACTCGGTTTAGACGTAATTAAATGTCTTCTTCCTCATCATGAAGCTGTGCCCATGCCTGAGCACATTTTACCGCACGCTTCCAACCACGGTAACGACGGTTCCGCTTTTCTTCATCCTGATGAGGCTCAAAGCTACGATTGAGTTTCGCTTTGTCTTTTAACTCATCCAGGCTACCCCAGAAACCAACAGCCATCCCCGCAAGATAACCTGCGCCCAGCGCCGTGACTTCCGTCACTTCGGGACGGTGAACTTCCGTATTAAGCACATCGGCTTGGAATTGCATCAAGAAGTCATTGGCAACGGCACCACCATCCACGCGTAACGCCGCGAGCTTGATACCTGAATCGGCTTGCATTGCATCCAATACGTCACGAGTTTGGTAAGCAATCCCTTCCAATGTTGCTCGAATAATATGATTTGAATTCACACCGCGCGTTAAGCCTACAATGGTACCGCGTGCATATGCATCCCAGTAGGGGGCGCCTAATCCCGTGAAAGCCGGGACCACATAAACACCATTTGACGTATCGACTTTAGTGGCAAAATACTCAGAATCATGCGCGTCTTCGAGCACTTTAAGCTCATCACGTAACCACTGGATAGAGGCTCCGCCCATAAAGACCGCGCCCTCAAGCGCATAAGAAGGTTCACCCTGTGGACCACAACCAATCGTCGTCAGCAGGCCATGAGAAGACGTAACTTTCTCTTGCCCGGTATTCATCAGCAAGAAGCACCCTGTGCCGTAGGTATTTTTCGCTTGTCCGGCTTCTACACACATTTGACCAAATAGCGCAGCCTGTTGGTCACCCGCGATCCCAGCAATTGGAATACGTGTCCCGCCTTTACCGCCGATATTCGTTTGCCCATATACCTCAGAAGAGCGACGCACTTCAGGTAACATTGAAGCGGGGATACCGAGCTCATCGAGCATTTTTTGATCCCAGCACATATCATTGATATTAAACAACATAGTTCGTGACGCATTGGTATAATCCGTCACATGCACACGCCCTTGGGTCATTTTCCAGACCAGCCAGGTATCCACGGTACCAAACAATAGCTTACCCGCTTCTGCGTCCTCTCGCGCGCCTTCGACGTTGTCCAAAATCCACTTCACTTTTGTACCTGAGAAATACGGATCAAGTACAAGCCCAGTGTTATCGCGAACATATGAAGTTAAACCACGCTCGCGCAAGTCATCACAAATGTCGGCGGTACGACGGCATTGCCACACAATCGCGTTGTACACAGGTTTTCCGGTTTCTTTATTCCAGACTACCGTGGTTTCACGCTGGTTTGTAATACCGATACCCGCAATCTCATCACTACGGATACCCGTTTTGCCCAACACCTCAACTAAGGTGGAGCTTTGTGTCGCGTAAATTTCCATTGGATCATGCTCGACCCAACCGGCTTGAGGATAAATCTGGGTAAATTCGCGCTGAGACACACCCACAATATTCGCGTCATGATCCATGACGACGGCGCGTGAGCTGGTAGTACCTTGGTCTAGAGCAACGATATATTTGTGCGCAGACATAATCGGGTTTCCTTCTATCTCTTATATTTTAGTCGTTATGGCGCACTAACGCGCCCATGCTACTTATGCGTTTACTTTTTGCGTCTCGGTTTCAGCCAGCTCCAGCTCCTCATCATCACACTGGTTAGGAATGGTGCAACCATGGCCCTCTTGAGGCAGGTATGGGGCAATCACTTTTGGATACAGCCAACCACCGAAACAGGCCCCTAAAATTGGTGCGACAATGGGCACAATAAAGTACGGAATATCGCGTGCGCCTGTCAGGGCATAATCCCATCCGGCAAAGAAGGCAAATAGTTTAGGACCGAAATCACGCGCAGGGTTCATTGCAAAACCGGTCAATGGACCTAACGAGCCACCGATAACCGCAATCAAAATACCGATGAGTAATGGATTCATTGGGCCACGTGCAGCGCCATTATTTTCATCGCCTAGCGCTAAGATGCCAAACATCAACACCGCTGTGATCACAAATTCAACCGCCATGGCACCCATGAAAGACAGAGCTTGATGCGGATACGTTGAGAAGATACCTGCGGTTGCTAAGGCCTCGGGGCTACTCCGAACAACATTATTGGCTAACTCCCACTCGACGAAAAGATTGCTATATAGACTGTAAACAAGTGCGGCGGACGCAAACGCACCAAGCATTTGCGAAATAATGTAGGGAACAACTTTACTTTTATCAAAGCCATGGAAGGCCGCGAGAGCGATGGTAACGGCAGGATTAATATGCGCGCCTGAGACACCTGCTGTGCAGTAAATGGCAATCGCCACACCAAAGCCCCAGACGATACTGATTTCCCACTGACCAAAATCGGCGCCAGTCAGTACCAGCGCTGCCACACAACCCACGCCAAAGAAAATGAGCAAGCCCGTGCCGATAAACTCGGACACGCACTCGCCTAATAGAGTCGACGATGCTTTTTTCATGATGATTATCCTTGTCACTGTTAGTAGGGGTACACGTTCAAAACCACACTACCATTTTGCATAATCACAGCATCTCGAAAACAAACTCACAACAAAAATGAGCGTTCGAGCATAATTTTATGACTTAATACTGACATTTTTGTTAACTACATCATTATTTGAGCACGTTCGCGCACAAAATGCGCAAACACAGTGGGATTGCTAGAAAGCTAGGGATGGCAAGGCTTGGCGCCCCTCATATCCATGCAGTGATCGTTGAGGAGCGCGCTTTGTTGTTATATTTTTGTTATCGAGAGGTTGGCATTGAGACCCCAAGTGTATCAAGATCGATCCCTTTCTCCTTTGCTAACGATTCGAGCACAGGAAGTAAGGGGCCAAGCTTTTCGCTCAACGTATCACGCACGGTATCCACCATCACTTGGGTTTGTCGCTCGATTTCTATATTAACGGAATCACCGACAGTCTTTCGCTCGAACGTTGTCATTCGCCGCGTCTCTGGGATCAACCAAACGTCAAACCACCCTTCATCCTTGTTTACGTCGGCAATGGTCAAGCTTGCACCATTAATAGCGATATAACCTTTGGCAAAGATGTAGCGCATCCATGACGTTGCTAAGGAAAATCGCAATCGACAATTTTCCTCTTGAAACAGCACGTCATGCACTAAAGCACAGCAATCCACATGCCCCGATAACGGATGTCCGCCGATTTCTGCGCCATCTTTCGCTGCTCGCTCCGCATTCACGCTATCGCCAGTATTAAACGAACGTAACGTCGTTATCGCTAAGCTTTGTAGCATCACATCAAAACGCACAAGATTCGCTTCTAATCGCTCAGTGACCGTCAAACATACGCCATCAATGGCGACACTGGCACCAATTTCTAATCCATCACAAAAGCCATCTGGGAAGCGAATATCGAACGTTCGAATACCTTGGTGATCGCGACAAACGTCAATATTTGCCACCGCTTGAATAATTCCGGTAAACATGGGGGATATCCTCTTAAGAATTTCCCATAATCATACTGCTTGGCAACAAAAATAACCAATGCGCACAAGTGATAATCAATCTCATTAGCATTGATAGTTGTGATTAGCCGGCGTATAGTGCGCATTTTTATACGTCAGTAAAGTATTATGAGTATGCCGTATCCTTCTTTATGCTTTGCCATTTTGGCAGCCTTCGCTATTGGCATTCATACCGCCAGTGCTAACACGAATCGCTCTCCCGACAGCATTGAAACCATTAAGGTGCAAGGTGAGCAACTAAACCATCCTATTACCCTTATTTCACCGGGAAAATCGACTTTAGAGCTGGACGATATTCAACGCGAACAGGCTCATAACATCGGAGAGTTGGTCATGAAAATGCCCGGCGTCTCACTTGATGCCGGTGCGCGCCCAGGCAGTGAACGTATCAATGTGTGGGGGTTTTCTCACCCCTCAGCACTATCTGTCCGTATAGATGGTGCTCCAGTCGGATTTCAACAGTATCGATATGGCAGTTTTTTCCTCGATCCTCAGTTGCTAAGATCTGTCCGCGTGGTAAAAGGCGATCATAACGTTCGTGCCAGTGTGGGCGCCTTTGGCGGCAGTTTTATTATGGAAACAAAAGAAGCTGCAGACTTTCTTGATGCGGATGAGTCAATCGGTGCGACGGCTCAGGCTGGCTTTAATAGCGTGAACCAACAATGGAAACGCAGTATTACTGCCTTTGGCAAATCCGACTCTGGCTGGTCGGTATTGCTCCATGGGTCAAAACGTGATGCAGATGATATTGAGCTAGGAAACGGAGAGACATTTGATTTCTCGGGCTACGCCCAACATAGCTTGCTCGGTAAAATTCATTATCAATCTGGTGCGCATGATTTTATGTTAAGCCACACACGGTATGACGACCAGGGAAGAAAACCGTGGGCAAATCGACGCGGCGCCATGCCTTCGATTAGTGATTACAAAATAGATAAGTATGGTAGCTACGAAGCGGCATTATTTGCCACATCGGTGGATAATCATTATCGCGAGTATACCAGTACCCTGAATTACCACTATCAACCGTTTAATAACTTTATAGACACTAGTGTCGTGATCGCACATTCACAAAACCATCGTTATTGGGAGAGACCCGACAGCACCTATCAATCTTATATTTCTTCGGGTCAATACGGTCATCAGGTATGGTTATCATATGAGCGTTGGTTTGCAGAATTGACGAATACTAGCCACTTCGGTGATCACGAAATTATGATCGGCGCTCAATACCAAGACCAAAACCGAGACTCTCGCGTTTACAATCATACTTATCGAAAAAAACCAGCGAAAAACTACGGGTACTATACACCAAACTTTGAACCATCTGGTGAACAGCGAACTCAAAGTGCGTTTGTCCAAGATAGATACTTCATTACTCCAGATCTCGAACTAACCGCCTCGCTGCGCTATAACCATATTCGATCAGAGGGCGTTCCGAATTTAGCACCTGATTATAACGACCCATCTGTGGGTCATGACTATAGTGCTGTTACTCACCAGGGTTGGGAGCCGCGTATTGCATTGGTCTACGATGTCAGTCCATCTACGCAAATCAAAGCCGCCTATGCTTATGGCTTGAAAGCACCAACAATTGACGAATTGTATACGGTGCAGTATGCAAGAGCCTCTAAACGGGCCTCGACAAGTCGGGATCTTTCCGTGACTCGAGTCAATGCGTATCTATTAGGTATGACTAATGAGCATCAACGTGTGTTGACTGAAAGCGATCACCTTGCTACTGAGGTCACGCTGTTCTGGAATGACATCATTCATGACGTTGCTCAGCGTCGTGGCATAAATGCGACAAAACAAAAAGAAGGCTACTATACCAACCTAGAAGGGCTATATACCTACGGCCTCGACGCACAGTTACAATATCGTCTCTACGATTGGTTCACCGATGCGTCTGTTTCTATTGTTAGGGGGAAACATAAAGGATCATTGCGCGATAGCACGGGCGCAGACGAATACTGGTACGAAACCCCACCACTAAGTGCAATGTTCGGTATCGGACGCCAACTGACAGATACCATTCAAATCGCATGGCAAGGGCAATATTGGGACGAGCAAGATCGTGTTCCTAACGAGCCTTCTTTGCACACTGCAAACGTGGCAAGTGACGCCTACTTTTTCCAAAACTTGTATGGTGAATGGAAGCCCAGTGATGATTTTGTACTACGTGCCACTATCGTCAATCTTACCGATCAATATTACTCACCCTACCTTTCTGCCGGCGTGCCAGCAGCTGGCCGAGATATACGCATTAATACCACTATTAGGTTCTAGGCAAGCGAGGGAGACACAACATTATCAAAGCCGAACACAAGTTCGGCTTTGCAATTTCGTACCATAACCGACACGATTATCCTGATAAATTTAATGGTTTATTTCTGATCAAAATCACGTTATTGATAGAGACCATTCACCTCCCCCGATTAAACCGGAGGCTATTTAATGACGACCATTGCCGTATTTAGCGCGAAATCTTATGACAAGGCCGCCTTTACTCATGTCAACGACGCATTTGCGTACACGTTTGAGTTTCATGATTTCCAACTCACTGACAAAACAGCCAAAATGGCGCAAGGTGCCGAGGTGGTTTGTGCGTTTGTAAACGATGATTTGTCTCGCCCCGTACTTGAAATTCTCGCAAAGGCAGGGACTTCTCTCGTAGCCTTGCGTTGCGCTGGCTACGACCGTGTCGATCTCGACGCAGCTAAATCACTGGGGATCACGGTTGTGCGCGTGCCCGCGTACTCGCCTGAATCGGTCGCCGAGCACACGGTTGGCATGATGATGTGTCTTAATCGTCGTTTCCATAAAGCGTATCAACGTACCCGCGACGCCAACTTTGAGCTCGAGGGTTTAGTCGGCTTCAACTTTCATGGCAAAACAGTGGGGATTATTGGTACAGGAAAAATTGGTATTGCGACCATGCGCATTCTCAACGGCCTAGGGATGCGTCTACTCTGCCACGATCCCTATCAAAACCCACAGGCCCTTGAACTGGGGGCGGAATATGTTTCAAAAGAAACGCTTTATGCGCAAAGTGATGTGGTTTCTTTACATTGCCCCATGTCTAAAGAGAACTACCATTTACTCAGTGCCAACGCATTCAATCAAATGAAAGACGGTGTGATGGTGATAAACACCAGTCGGGGCGAGCTTCTTGATTCTGTCGCGGCCATCGAGGCACTCAAACAAGGCCGAATTGGCTCATTAGGCTTAGATGTCTACGACAATGAGCGCGATCTCTTTTTCCAAGATAAATCGAATGATGTGATTGTGGATGACGTATTTCGTCGGCTTTCAGCCTGCCACAACGTATTGATTACCGGCCACCAGGCTTTCTTAACCAAAGAAGCACTGCACAACATTGCCGAGACCACATTGGCGAACATTCAGATCGTACTAAGCGGTCAGACTTGCCAAAACCAAATCGTCGAAGTGGAAGACAGAAGCGATTAACGCCGATTAAAAAAGGCCTGATCACTCAGGCCTTTTGTTCTTCAATATCGATTTAGCGGCTGATTACATGGCTTCCATGAAAATTTTAGCGATTTCTTCATGGGTTGCTTGCTTCGGATTGGTAAACCCGCAAGCATCTTTGAGCGCATTTTCCGTCAACACATCAATATCGTCTTGTTTAACGCCCAATTCATTCAGACCTGCAGGAATACCTACATCCGTTGACAACGACTGAATCGCTTGGATTGCGGCTTTCGCACCTTCATCCTCAGTCATGTTTTCGGTATCAACGCCCATCGCAGTTGCCACATCGCGTAAACGACTTGCACAGACTTGCGCGTTATAGCGCTGAACATGGGGTAGCAATACCGCGTTACACACACCATGAGGGAGGTCATAAAACCCGCCGAGCTGATGTGCCATGGCATGCACATAGCCGAGCGACGCATTATTGAATGCCATACCGGCCATAAACTGCGCATAAGCCATTTGTTCACGTGCCTCAATATTCTGTCCGTCAGCCACGGCGGTACGAAGGTGCTCTTGAATCAAGGTCATTGCTTTGAGCGCGACGGCATCCGTGATCGGTGTCGCGGCGGTTGATACATACGCTTCAACGGCGTGAGTTAATGCGTCCATTCCGGTCGCCGCGGTTAGTGAAGCTGGCTTCGCGAGCATAAGCTCAGGATCATTCACCGAGATAATTGGCGTGGTATGCTTATCGACAATCGCCATCTTAATATGACGTTCTTCTTCAGTAATAATACAAAAACGCGTCATCTCAGATGCCGTGCCGGCTGTTGTATTGATCGCAATCAGTGGCAGTTGAGGTTTCGCCGATTGATCGACACCTTCATAATCACTGATATGGCCGCCGTTCGTGGCAACTAAAGCGATACCCTTCGCACAATCATGCGGCGATCCGCCACCCAAAGAGATCACGCAGTCACATTGATTCGCTTGCAAAAGCTCAAGGCCTTGCGCCACATTGCCGGTTGTTGGGTTAGGCTGAGTACCGTCATACACCACACTGTCAACCTGGCGACTATCCAGTAACGCCGCGATTTGTTTGACGACACCAATTTCGTTCAGCACCTTATCGGTGACAATGAGGGCTTTTTTAAATCCATGCGATTGAATAGCGTCTGCGGCTTCTGAAAGGCATCCGGCACCCATGAGGTTAACCGCTGGGATAAAGAAAGTGCTCGACATGATCCTTGACTCCTTTTGTAGGGATAACAGAGGTTTTAGCAGAAAGTGCTTTCCCCTTTTGATGCCATTTTGTAACACGCCATTAGTTCGTCACATTTTGATCCAGCGCAATTTGCTAGGCAAGATAAACAAAATAAAAGACAAAACTGAGAGTTGTGTCTGCGACGGAATCCATTGTGTTTAAAACATCAGCAGAAAATCATTTTTTTGACACTTTCTTGAAGAATAATGTCTAACATGCAATAGAGTAGAGTCATCGCTAACTTGTGATAGAGAGAACACAATGGGAACAAAATATAAACTTACTGCGGTTGCGGTTTTGACTGCCTCACTGGCATTAACAGGCTGTGAATCCATGTCGAATGCCCAAAAAGGTGCGGCCATTGGCGCGATCACTGGTGCGATTGCGGGTAAGTCCACCTCTAACCACAAAGATAAACGCGCATTTATCGGGGCAGCCATTGGTGCGATCGGTGGTGCCGCGGTGGGCAACTATATGGATAAGCAAGAGCAGGCTTTCCGTGAGGAATTGGCAGGCTCCGGGATTCAAGTAGTGCGAGAAGGGGATAACATTCGTTTGATCATGCCATCGAATATTACCTTTGGATTGGATCAAGATGCTATCGCCGCCGACTTCTATCCCACCCTCAATGCGGTTTCCAACGTCATGCGCAAATACGACAAAACCTTTTTAAGCATTGAGGGCCATACCGACAACACAGGGGCAGCCTCATACAACCAAGGCTTGTCTGAGCGACGTGCGATGAGCGTTAAACGCTATCTTGCCAGCCAGTCTATCGACAATGCGCGCCTTTATACCTCTGGATTTGGCGAAACACGTCCACTCGTTGCCAATAACAGTGCATCCAATCGCGCATTGAATCGTCGGGTTGAGATTCAAGTGGTGCCAAACACCCAATAGCGGCGGTGATCAGTCAAGAATGACACAACACGGTGCGCTTATTGGCAGTAAGCGCACCGTAAAGAGGTATTGACCACCAACACTAGAGATTATCGAGGTGAGCAAGCAAATAGTCTGCACGCTCAAGCATGGCCTCGCGCTGGGCAGCGTCCATTTTATCCCAGTTTCTGTAAGGCATAGCCATTCTTGGATTTCGACTAAAGCGATCGCGATGACGCTGCATAAAATGCCAATAAAGTGCATTCAGTGGACACGCGTTATCCCCCACTTTCTCTTTCACTGAGTAATGACAATCCCCGCAATAATCACTCATGCGATTAATATAAGCGCCACTGGCCGCATAGGGTTTCGTGCCAACCAACCCGTTATCAGCAAATTGCGTCATCCCCCTGGTGTTAGGCATCTCAACCCATTCTATCGCATCAATATAAATTGATAAGTACCAGTCATCGACGGCATCCGGGTTAATACCGGCTAGCAAGCAAAAGTTCCCCGTTACCATGAGTCGTTGAATATGGTGTGCGTAGGCCGTTTGCAATGACTGGGTCACCGCTTGAGACACACAGCGCATTTTGGTTTGCCCATCCCAGAAATAACGCGGGAGTGGTCGATTTGCCTCGAGGACATTTTTCTCTGCATAAGCAGGCATATTTGCCCAATATACGCCACGTATGTACTCCCGCCAGCCTAATATTTGACGCACAAAGCCTTCAATCTGCGCTAGGTTGATGGCATCACTATGTCGGAAATACGCAATCGCGACGGTAATCACCTGCATGGGATGAAGTAACTTTGCATTCAGTGCAAACGACAAACGGCTGTGATAGAGGCTCCATTGGTGATCGCTACGACCCGTCATGGCATCTTGAAACTGACCAAACAGAGGCAAGCAATGACGGCAAAAGTGATCCAACAAGGCTTTCGCCTGTGATCGTGTCACAGGCCAGAGTAGGTCTGGTGCAGGTTCACCGATCGTCGCAACGTTATGCCGTTCGATACGAGCTAAAATATCGCGAACATCGTTACTGAATACTAAGGGAGACGGAATGGCAGCTAAATCGCTTTTTTTGAGCTTGTTACGATTATCTTGATCGTAATTCCAGCGTCCTCCTTCTGGCGTATCACCGTCCATCAGGACACCAAACTGGCGACGCATATCCCGATAAAAATACTCCATTTTACGATGTTTATTCGCCGTAAACTGAGTCGCTATATGGTCGTAAGACAATAAAAAATGCTCTGTATCAACACATTGGATTGCCACTTTATCGGGGAGATTGAGCGCGATGAGTTGCTGCGAAAGCCGATACTCGTCCGGCCGCTGATACGCAAAGGTGTTTACCTGATAATGTTCACACAAAGCACTTATTAGCGCGGGTAAATCTTGATAGCGTTGAGTGTCATCTAAAGTGAGGTAACAGACATGGTGACCCGCTTGCTCAAGTGCATGGGAAAAGGCCGCCATCGCCGCGAAGAATGCGCTTACCTTTTGGACATGATGCCTGACATAGGTGGCTTCTTGGTTAAGCTCCGCAACCAAATAAAGCACAGAGTCATCGGTCTGTTTAAACCATGAATGGCTCGCATTGAGCTGATCGCCCAGCACCAAGCGCAAAGTTTTATAGTGCGTGCTCTTCACTGGCACCTCGTTGTCATAATAAGTGTTGCAAGATAAATGTTGCAAAATCATACGCAGCAAACCACATTTTCGATGATTGCCTAGCTCAACCAGCTTGAATATCTGCCAAAACGCTCTACATTGGTCCAAACACTAGCCATTATGCCCTACTCTTATGCGCGCACTTCTTGTCAGATTTTGCCTGTTGATCACTCCAATGATAGTTGTCTATCCGACATTGGCAATGAATGAGCCCGCTAGCCAGTTTGTACAAGACCTTCGCTTCCACGGCTACATAGATAATTACGGTAACGTAAAACTGCGGTTTGCGCCGATTACAGCACTCCCTGCAGGGTTCAAAACAAAAGGGTACCTGGATATTGAAGCCAGTGATATTGTACGGCTACCTCGCGGATTAGAGGTGGGCGGGTATTTTAACGCGGCCAATACCGCTTTGAAGCAGCTACCGAGAATGAAAGTCGGTGGCTATATTAACCTGACCAATACACAAATAACGCGTCTGCCCCCTAACCTCGTGGTGCGAGGCGATTTAAGCCTGGTCAATACGCCATTGACAGCGCTCCCTCAGCGTCTATTTGTTGAAGGCAATTTATACCTCACGAACTCGCCGATAAACGCTATTCCTGACGATATCTATATCGGCGGCAATCTGTATATTCGCGGTACAAATATTCAAGAAATCAGTCCGGATCTTCGTATCGAAGGACAAGTCCTTCCCGCTCTTACCCAATGATCTGCCAACCATTATTGATCGAATCAGCATTAGAGTCGTACGTTATCCCGAGCCTAGTTTTTAAATTACAGTCTAAAACGGTCCGATATGATTACTTTACATCATTTAGAGCAATCGCGGTCTCAGCGTATTGTTTGGTTATTGGAGTCTTTGGCGGTTCCATATCAGTTGGTTCGCCACCAGCGTGACCCAAAAACCAAACTCGCACCGCGTGAGTTGAAACAAATACACAGCTTGGGGAAAGCGCCCGTGATCGAAGACGGGGACATTGTGATTGCGGAATCTGGCGCAATCATTGAATATTTGTTAGATACATACGGGGATGGCAGCTTAATACCTGAAACAAAAACAGAGAAGAGCCTCTATCGATACTGGATGCATTATGCCGAAGGCTCTCTGATGCCACCATTGGTGATGTCTCTGATATTCAGTAAAATTCCAGAATCTCCCATGCCATTTTTTATTCGGCCCCTAGCCCGAAAGCTGATGGATGGTGTGAAGCAGCAGTTCCTGACGCCGCAGTTACACGACCATTTCGCTATGATAGATAATCATTTAGCGCATCATAAATGGCTCTGTGGGGACCAAATCACAGCGGCCGATATTCAAATGAGTTTTCCATTATTGGCAGCGCGCCCACAGCTTCATACCGAACATCACGCCAACATTTTTCGCTATCTGGAGCAAGTTGAGCAGCAACCCGGCTACCAGAATGCGTTATGCGTGGTCGGCCCCCTAAAAACACTGTAACAAAGACAGTGTTAAGGCTTGTATTATGCAGGCAGAGTCGACTCTGCTTGCATGATCCAACGCTGATAGCCTGGCAAATCAGCTAACTGCTGATACCAGCGAGAGATATTAGGTGGCAAGGTTAAAGACGCCTCATTATGCAAGCTATGGATCAAACTTCCTATCGCAATATCAGCCAATGTTATGCGATCTGATGCGAGATATTTTTGCTCCGCCAGTACCTCATCGATTCGTTCCAGATGATAACGACACTGCTCTAGCGCCTTTTCTCGTGATGACATAGCTCGTGATGACATAGCTTGTGAAGACATAGCTTGTGAAGACATAGCTTGTGGGTGGTCAGAGGCTGAAGAGAATAACGCCCTTTTAATAACGGGTTGGAATGAGGAGAGACACCAGTCCATCCAGCGTTCATAACATGATCGTTGAAACGCACAATCCGGATACCACATTTTGTTACCATAACAAGCAACGAGGTAGCGCAATATGGTATGTGACTCCCACACGCTATTCGGGCCGTCTTCTAAAACGGGGGTTTGTTGCATCGGACAACGCTCAGCGATGGCTTGTGCGTCACGATGGCTATGACAAATATCGACTTCTTCTAGCGCAATACTTAAATCCAGCTCCTCAATCAACCACATCACTTTCTGAACATTTATTGACAGCGGATGTCCGTACACTTTCATTTTACTCTCCTTGTAACAGTCAGAAGCAGTTCCTTGCCTTGATTTTATTTGATTTAAGATGAATGTTTGAGGCTCGCATAATCCAACGAGCTTAGCAAGTCATCGTGTTTCTATGCTAAAAGCATGACAACTTAGCCATACAAACACCGGGAAGACCAACGATCATGCTGCTTTAATCGCTTAAACCCCTGTTTAATGCTGCTCGCGAGGTGTCACCTTTTATTGCTGTCACCAACGCGCATCATATTTCTTTCATCTAGGTTTTATTTCATCAGCAATTAGGGTTAATCTATTGATTGTTAAGATTTATTAACAAAACACTCAACCAAGGAAGGCTTATGAAAATCAAGATACTCGCCAGTGCCATGGCGTTAACATTATGCAGTTCAGCGTTTGCCGCCCAAGTGCCAGAGAATGTCACCCTCGCTAATGAACAGACCCTCATTTGGGGCGTCGCCGGTGAAGTACCAACACTAGACCCGACCAAATCCAGCGATACCGCCAGCAATAAAATTATCTCCGATTTATTTGAAGGGTTAATGATTCGTAATCCAGAAGGCGAGGTTGTGCCCGGCCTGGCGAAAGACTGGGAAATCAGTGACGATGGACTTAAATATACGTTTCATCTACGTGATGCGAAATGGTCAGACGGTGAGCCTATAACGGCCGACGACGTTATCTTTACCTTACGACGTGTCGTCGATCCTGTTACAGGTGCGCCTTACGCTTGGTATTTAGGGACCGCCAATATTCAGAACGCAAAAGCGATCACTGACGGCGAAAAGCCAGCAGAGCAACTCGGGGTTAAAGCCATTGACGATCACACGGTTGAGTTTACCCTGGAACGCCGTACGCCTTACTTCCCCAATATGCTGACTCACTCATCAACGTATCCAGTACCACAGCATGCGCTTGAAGCGTTTGGTGACAGCTGGACTCGCCCCAACAATATGGTGAACTCGGGTGCCTACAATCTCACTAACTGGGTCATTAATGAGCGCATTGATCTTGAGCGAAATCCGCTTTATTGGAACGACAAAGAAACAGTGATTAATAAGACTTCGTATGTTGCATCAAGTAATGTCAATGCTGAATATAACCGTTATCGTACCGGCGAGATCGATATCACCTCGAGCTTCCCTTTGGAAGCGTATGATCAAATCAAAAAAGAACGCCCTAATGAATTGATCACCATGCCGTCTTTAGCAACCTATTATTACTTATTTAATACCGAAAAGGCCCCTTTTGACGATGTCAGAGTGCGCAAAGCCTTATCTTATGCCATTGATAGAAACATCATCACCGATATTATTCTCGGCCAAGGCCAAATTCCTGCGTATGGCGCTACCCCACCAGCGATTAACCACTTTGAGGCACCCAAGCTTGAATGGGCGGAAATGAGTCAGGATGCGCGCTATCAAAAAGCCAAATCCTTATTGGCGGAAGCCGGGTTTACGCAAGACAATCCACTGGAGTTTGAACTGGTTTACAACACTATGGAGTCACACAAAAAACTGGCACTGGCAGTAACCTCGATGTGGAAACGCCACCTCCCGGTTGATGTCAACTTAGCCAACCAAGAGTGGAAAACCTTTTTACAAAAAGTGCTGCAAAAAGATTTTGATGTCGCCCGAGACGGTTGGATTGGTGACTATAACGAAGCATCGACGTTCTTGAGCTATTTCAGTAGTGACGGTATGAATAAAACCAGTTGGGGGAATAAAGATTATGATCACGCGCTGGATCAGGCTTTGACGGTCGTCGACCCGGAAAAACGCAACGATTACTATCAAGAAGCTGAGCGTATTTTTGCTCGCGACATGCCAGCCATTCCGCTGTACTTCTACACACGTAGTGTGATTAAAAGCCCTAAAGTAGGCGGTTATAACGTTGAGAACCCGAATAAATTGCGGTACACCCGTAATCTATACATAACGCAAAATTAATGGCAGAAAGTGCAAACGCCACGCTACCTAGCGTGGCGTTTGACAATACGTGACAAAATCCAAAAAAAAACGCAAAAAAAAAACGCCAGCCTTTCGGCTAGCGCTTTCTCTAAATTTGGCTCCCCCAACTGGACTCGAACCAGTGACATACGGATTAACAGTCCGCCGTTCTACCAACTGAACTATGGGGGAATTGTCTTTTTCGACAACGAGCGAGATGATAGGCAATCCATTATCTCGGTGCAACCCTTTTTTCAATAAATCCCCACACACTCGGCTCGAATGGCTAAAAAGGCAACAAATCAGACGATTAAACTATCTTCTTTGCACTCACGTAGGTAAAAGTGCAAATATACAACCCAGTAGCCCAGTAGCTGATTTCGAGGACCCAGAGACATTGGATAAAGACGCATCGCTCCCACTCTTTATTGCCGGCCCCATGCTACGGCGTACGACACAGCATGAAGTGACGTTATGGTCAGTGCTAACACAAAAGCCCGAAGATGGCACCGTGTCAGTTTATCAGCACAACCAGATATTAGCATCCATGCCATTGTCAGCCGGACATTGGTTTCGTCTTGGCGAGCGTGCGTGGGTCGTGCTTCATCATCTCCGGTCGGCCCATGGGTTTCCCGTCGATCTCCCGTTGTCATACGATATACAGATCAACCACAGGGGAGTGGCGGACATCCAACCGGATATCTTGTATGACAACGAGCAAGCGCCCTCTTTTTGTATTCCCTCAAAAGCCACCCACATCGCGCATGGCTCATGCCGACATCTGCACCACCACTGCGATGATGCCCTCGTCACTCTCGACCAACATTTGGCCACGACCCCCATGACACACTGGCCTAATATGTTGATTATGAGTGGGGATCAAATCTACGCCGATGACGTCGCCACGCCGATGCTGCAGCGTATTCGCCGGTTAATTGCCGTATTAGGTCTTAAAAATGAGTATTTCGAGGCCGCGCCCATTGTCGACTGCCGTGCCTTGGATACACATCCTGACAGCTATGTTCAACGTGGCAAGCTCCTCCCTAGCCAGCGCGCGGAAAAGGGCGGCCGTTTAGAGAGACTGTTTGGTCAACCACAGCCTATTTTTACCTCCAAAACCGTCTCCAATCACTTGATAAGCTTTGCAGAACACGTCGCCATGTATTTGCTGGTTTGGGCTCCCGTTTCTTGGACGCTAACAGACGGACCTCATCTTCATCTCCCCAGTCAACTTACCGACAGTCAACGCGAACGCTATCAACAAGAAACACTCGCACTCAATGCCTTTCGTTCCGGTTTAACCGGTGTGCAGCGACTATTCGCACATCTATCAACCTATATGATCTTTGATGACCATGACATCACGGATGATTGGAATATCACCGTCGGTTGGGAACAGGCCGCGTATCTCAATCCCTTTTCTCGTCGCATTATCGGCAATGGTCTGATGGCTTACTGGTTGTGCCAAGGTTGGGGCAATGCGCCCGATAACTTTGGCCAAGACTTTCTCACTACCGCCCGCCAAAGCGCCTATCAGCCCATTAGTGTTTGCGACCTGGACACACAAACAGAGACGCACCAGGCTATGGTGGAGCAATGTCTGCGCTTTGAGCACTGGCATTACACGGTACCAACCACGCCACATCTTGTTGTGTTAGATACACGCACTCGTCGCTGGCGATCCGAGTCACGAATGAATAAACCGTCGGGCCTGATGGACTGGGAAGCACTGATGGATTTTCAACATGATCTGTTAAGGCATGATAGCGCGGTGATCGTCTCTGCCGCTCCCATGTTTGGCGTTAAATTTATCGAGGTATTACAGCGAATTGCGACCTGGCTAGGCGCGCCGACTGTCGTCGATGCCGAAAACTGGATGGCCCACCCAGGGAGTGCCAATACGCTACTCAGTATTTTTCGTCATCAACGTACGCCCACCAATTACGTGATTTTATCTGGGGATGTGCATTACTCGTTTGCTTATGATATTCGAATCCGATTTCGCACCCATAGTCCGCGTTTGTGGCAAATAACTGCCAGTGGTTTCAAAAACCGCTTCCCCGAGCCACTTCTGAGCTTTTGCGAGTGGTGCGATCGCGTTTTATTCAGCCCACTGTCTCCACTGAATTGGCTCACTAAACGCAAGCGTATGCGTATTGATCGGCGCGACCCTGATACGCCAGGCCCGAAGCGTCTCGTCAATGCCAGCGCCGTAGGATTGGTCACCTTGAATGAAGATGGCTCTCCACGCACCATTAGCCTTCTGAAGACCGATGGTCAACGCGTCTCTTTTCCCGAAAAGACAAAGACCTAGACAGCTCGCCTACTACATCACCGTGATTATCATCGATGAAATTTGGATAATCGCGGTAAGCAGGCCTAACCTTATAAAAGGCAGGCCGATAACAGGAGGCTGTATGCAAGGAGAAAACCACGCACTCGTTTTTGATTTCCCGGAGCATCGCGATCGTATCCACCACCTTAAGCAATATGACCCCGCGTTTCAGCTCGATGCGCAACGCTATCATCAACTCGATCACCATATTCGTGGTTTAGAGATGAACCAAATCCCCACCAGCGACGACATCTTTACTGCCATGAAACGACAGCGCGCGCACCTCAAAGACCGCTTGTACGAAAAACTACGCACACATTAATGGGAGGTGAGCAATGCGTTTGTCGCATTCATTGTGCTTGGTCGTTCTGTTTCTTGGGACAATAGGGGCTGCAGAGGCAAAAACCATCAACACGGAGGCGGTGAGCCTTCGTGTTGAAACACTGAAATCCGGCTTTTCTCATCCATGGGGGATCACTGAGCTTCCGGATGGCGATCTACTGATTACCGAGCGTGACGGCAAGCTTAAACGGCTGACACCCAATGGGCTGGTCGTCTCCATTTTAGGCACCCCAAAAAACGTGTTTCAAGAGGGGCAAGGGGGCCTATTAGATATCGCCTTGGCACCTGATTTTGCGACCAACCAGCGTTTATATCTTTCCTATGCCGCCATCGACGAGCGAGGACAAGCCGGTACTGAGGTTATAATGGCCACACTGTCTAAAGATGTACTCATTGACAGTCGTGTTATTTTTAAAGCCTCTCCCAAACGCAGTGGCGGGCGCCATTTTGGCAGTCGTTTATTGGTCACTTCTGAGCACCTATATATCACGCTCGGCGATCGTGGCCACCGCGATCGCGCGCAATTTGCCGACGATCATCTGGGCACGCTCGTGCGTCTTAATCTTGATGGTACAGTGCCGAAGAGTAATCCCTTCCTACAGGCGGATGACAAACGTGCGGAGGTGTTTAGCTTCGGGCACCGAAATATCCAAGGCATCGCCCTCGATAACACAGGCACACGTATTTGGGCACATGAGCACGGTCCCCAAGGTGGCGATGAACTCAACGTTATTCTCGCCGGTGAAAACTATGGCTGGCCGACTATAACATATGGCGTTAACTATGGACTGGGCACACAAATCGGAGAGGGGACATCAAAACCAGGGATGCGCCAACCGGTTTATTATTGGGATCCGTCAATTGCACCGTCAGGCATGATCATGGTTGACAGTGATCGCTTCCCAATGTGGCAAGGCAACCTGCTGCTTGGCTCTTTAAAATTTGGGTTATTAGTCAGGCTAGTATTGGAAGATGGCAAAGTGATTCATGAGGAGCGGATGCTTGATGGTCAGTTTGGTCGTATTCGTGATGTTATCCAAGCAAACGATGGCAGTATATTGTTACTGACAGACAGAAGTAACGGGAGTTTATTGAAACTGACGCCTTCCCCTTAAAGCTATGCTCGTACTTGTTTTAGGTGACCGTATCAGGGCGAACGATAGGGTTTTAACGCTGCCGAGGCAATATCTTATCTCGGCAGCTATTGGAGGCCTAAGGTTAAATCACGCCCAACTCACGCAGACGTTCCATTAAGTAGCTTTTCGCAGTGTAGCGAGAAGACAACACCACTTCTGGTTTGGGATGCAAAAACAGTGGTAAGGAAATACGTGCTTTAGTTTTATCCGCCCCCTCAGGGTTTATCACGCGATGGGTGGTTGATGGGAAATAGCCGCCCGATGCCTCTTGCAGCATATCACCAATATTGACAATCAAATTACCAAAATCACACGGTACATCCAACCAACTACCATCTTTGGCTTTCACCTGCAGGCCCGGCTCATTCGCCGCCGGAAGGATAGTGAGCAAGTTAATATCCTCGTGCGCAGCGGCCCGGATTGCACCTAGCTCTTCATCACCGTTTAACGGCGGATAATGTAATACGCGCAGTAACGTCTGTTCGCTCCCCGCAATCATACTCGACAGTGACTGTGAGTAGTGCTCACTGACGCTGACAGGCGATTGACGCTCAACCCAAGACAACAAGGTTTCAGCTAAACTGGTCGCTTGTTGATAATAAGATTGCAGGTTATCACGTCGTGCTTCAGGACACTGCCCCCAAGGGTAATAATGAAAGAACTCCTTTAGATCACGCTTGGTATGGCCTTTCGCCGTTTCCGCAATTTTAGCGGGGAAAAAGCCATCTTGCGTGTCTGACTTAAAGGTGAAATCGTGCTTTTCCTCGGTGTTAAAAAAGCCTTCCCACTCTTGGTAAATATCAGCGACTCGCTGCTGTTGTAGCGGGTGGTTTTTAAGAACGCCAAAGCCTGTTTCACGTAAAGATTCAACAAATGCTTGCTCCGCATTCGATGCTTGGAAGTCAATAGCTTGCAGTATCATAGGGTACTCGTAATCGTTTGCTTTTTATCGTGAGGTTGTCGCATGCATAGTCTAACAGCGCGATCGAGAGGCACAACGCGATTCTGTACTCAGGTGGAAACACTTTATTTCCATACAGGAACAATATGTTAACGATGAGCAAACGTGTTTGGCGTGTTACACTCTGGCTTTATTGAACGCATGGAGGTTATATGGGCGTTATTCGTTGGATCCTTGGAAAAATTATTCTCGTTGTCGAGGCCTTAACCAAACCTAAGTCTCCCAAGTTAAGTGCCGAACAAACACAAGCACTTGAGCGGTTGTCAGAACAGTTCACACTCTATCAATTTGCTGCATGCCCGTTTTGTGTCAAAGTTCGTCAGGCGAGTCGCAAACTAGGGCTACCTTTGGCGGTTAAAGATGCCAAACGTGATATGGCCGCACGGCAAGCGCTTGAGCAAGGTGGTGGCCGTATTAAAGTGCCCTGTTTGCGTATCGAAGATGATGCTGGAGACACGCGCTGGATGTATGAATCGGACGACATTATCGCGTATTTAAATCAGCAAACAGCACCCATCATCAACAAGATCTAGTCAATCGTTTAGAGGGGTTTTTTTTGGTGACAACGCCCCTGCTTGCCTTTACGCCTCAATGCAGTAACAACGCTTGCATTGAGGTTATTCAACCGCCCGCGCCATCGCTTAGGCAGTCTCTCTTTAAATACTCCCTAAGATCGCAAATGCCATTGTGCTAATCGCTCCTACGACCATAACGTAAGGAAATTGCGTGCGGATATGATCAACGTGATCATTGCCTGTTGCCATCGACGCGACAATGCCGGTATCACTGATTGGTGACGTCATATCGCCAAAAATCGCCCCAGATATCGATGCGCCAATCATCAAGTGCGGGTCAATGCCTGTCGCGGCGCCAATCTGAATACCTATCGGGATCATGATTGCAAACGTGCCCCACGAGGTCCCGGTCGCCAGTGACATAATGGCGGCAATCACAAAGACAAAAGCGGCTGATAATCCCGCAGGCAAAATGCCATCAATCACCTGAGTGATGTAGTGTCCCGTATGTAAGTCTGCCGATAAATCCCCCATTAAAAATGCCAGCGACATAATTGCCCCCAGAGGCATCATATTGGCGTATCCGGCTAACAGGTGGCGGAAAAAGGCATCTAACGACAAGACACGCGTGCCGATAAAGAAAGCCATCGCGACGGCAGTACCTGTCATCACCGCCCAAAAGACAGCAGTCGAGCCAGACCCAGAGGCAATATCGCCATTACCGGTGATAAACAGGCCCACCGGCACCATTAAAATGGTGCTCAGTAACGGCAGAACAAAATAGCTCACTTTGCCTAGCGGCTCATCATCGCGCTGATGATCGCCAGCAATAGGAAAGGCGCCCTCACGCAGTACTTGCCCGGCTGCTGCACGTTGGTCAGCTTTCGCCATTGGCCCCCAACTCGCCCCAGTGAGCACATAAAACAGCACTGCTAGCAAGGAGAGCCACGCCATTAAGTTGTAAGGAATAGCGTGCAATAGAATGTTGAAGGGCTCCCCTTCAACATAACCTTTGCTGACTTGCACGCCGATAATCGCCATCATCGCGGCACCCCAACCATTGATCATCACACTAGAGCAGGTCGCGACGCAGGATGACTGGATCACATAGGCGAGCTTCTCGCGAGAGACGCGATAGTGATCGGCTAAATCACGGCTCACCGTCCCCGCTGACATAATGGAAATGGAGCTTTCAATAAAAATCAGCGTGGTGGTGACCATCGCGAGCAACTGCACCGCAATCGGATTTTTCACCAATTGAGCACGCTCGGTGAGCGCATGAATCACGGCCCGCGTGCCACCTGTGACTTGGATAAGACGAATTAATCCACCCACCATAAAACAAAACAAGATGGTGCGCGTATTTCCCGCACTGGCAAACACACCAATATAACTATCCAGTGCCTTGGCGACGCCAGCGAATGGATTGAAATCCGCAATCACGGTATAACCCACCATCGCCCCTGTCAGTAGCGACAGAATGACCTGACGCGTGACCACCGCAAGCACAATCGTGACCAGGGGCGTCACCACCGTCCAGACGCCATAATCGGTCATGATGCCTCCTGATCGAGCGCATACAGGAGATCATCAATCAAGTCACGACTGTCTTCAATGCCGACCGAGAGCCGGAAGGTGGTATCGAAAACCCCCATCGCCTCGCGTTCCTCTTCACTCATGGAGCCGTGAGACATGGACGCTGAATGGTTAATCATACTTTCCACACCACCCAGCGATTCCGCCAAGATAAAGTAGCGTAAGCGGCTTAAAAATCGCTCGCTTTCGACCCGCGTGCCTTTTAACTGAATGGTGACGACTGCTCCCCCTGAGCGCATTTGCGTCTGACAAAGCGCATGTTGCGGGTGTGACGGTAAGCCCGGATAGAAAACCGCTTCAATGACAGGGTGGTTTTCCAGTGCGGTCGCGACGTTTAGCGCATTATCGCATTGACGCTGCATACGCAAATCGAGCGTTTTTAATCCGCGTAACGCGAGATAAGCATCAAATGGTGAGGCAATTGCGCCGACCGTGGTTTTGGCAAAATCAATTTTTTTCGCCAAGGTTTCATCAGCGGTGACCAGCGCACCGCCAATCATGTCAGAATGCCCGCCAATGTATTTGCTGGTCGACAACATCACAATATCCGCCCCTAAACACAGCGGCGTTTGGTTCCACGCAGTCGCAAAGGTGTTATCCACACAGGTTAATAAGGCATGCTCGCGGGCAAACTGGCAAATCGCAGCAATATCAACCAGTTCTAACAAGGGATTCGTCGGAGTTTCAATCCAAACCATGGCAGTACTTGGTTTGACGGCTGCCGCCACGGCGTCCAAGTCATTGAGATCAACATAATCGACACTGAGTCCGTTATTGGTGGCGCGGAGTTTGTCGAACAAGCGATGTGTACCCCCATACACACCGCGCATCGCAATAATGTGCGCGCCTGCGGGTAGCAGTTCTAAGGCCAAGGCTGTCGCAGCCATCCCCGAGGCCGTCGCGGTCGCATAACAGCCTTGCTCGAGCGCCGCCAACGCACTCTCGTAAGCATATCGTGTTGGATTGCCAACACGGGAGTAGCCAAAGTCTGCTTGATGGCTCAGATGGGGCTGAATAAAGCTACTGGCGGTATAAATCGGAGTAAAAGCCGCATGGTGACCTTTGTCGGTTTGATCACCACCATGAATAGCAAGGGTAGAAAAATGAGGATTTCTCATGTCAGGGCTCTTTATTGGTATAAAAAATCGTTAAAATGGCAAATATAAGTCATTATCACGACTATAAAACATAATGACATGACAATACCCGCAC
>NZ_MUFG01000012.1:0-85514 GCF_001996065.1 Salinivibrio sp. MA351
ATTAAATATAATTATCAATAGCATAACCATGCAATAGGGCCTTTGCCCACACAACATCGTTAAACGACAGGAGAAAGGAAGATGAAAAAATGGCTAGTTGCCGCCGCCGTGATGGCCGCAGTTGGGTCAACCTCCGTTGCAGCCAAGGATTGGAAGGTCGTACGTTTTGGTATTGAAGGCGCCTACCCTCCTTTTAGCTGGACCACAAACGAAGGTGATCTCAAAGGTTTTGATGTCGATATGGCCAATGCGCTGTGTGAGGAAATGCAGGCCAAGTGTAAGATCGTCGCGCAAGATTGGGATGGGATCATTCCGTCACTGTTGGCGCGTAAATACGATGCCATTATCGCAGCGATGTCGATCACAGAAGAGCGTAAAAGAAAGGTAGATTTTACCAATAAATACGCGTTAATCCCGAACAAGTTTGTGGCCGAAAAGGGCACGGATCTCACCTTCACCAAAGAAGGACTCGACGGGGTGAAAATTGGTGTACAGCGTGCAACCACACACGACAAATATCTTACCGACAACTATGGCGACGCGGTTGATATCGTCCGTTACGGTACGTTTGATGAGGCCTATCTTGATCTAAAAGCGGGTCGTATTGAATCCATTTTGGGGGATGCTTCCGCTTTGCAGCAAGGGCTTCTCGATAAAGAGGGTGGTGATGAATTTGAATTTATCGGTCCTTCTTTGACTGACCCTGAGTGGTTTGGCGAGGGCTTTGGGATTGCGACACGCAAACAAGACAAAGCGCTGACTGAGAAACTTAATCAAGCAATTGATTCATTACGTGAAWAAGGCGTGTATGACGAGATTGCTGCCAAATACTTCGACTACGACGTTTACGGCGAGTAAAAGGCAGGCGGGCAGCATGAAAGTGCTGCCCGAATCATATGATTGATTTGAAAGGTTACGAGTGGTCCCTGCTTGAAGGCGCATGGGTGACCCTTCAGGTTGCGCTATTATCACTGGGCTTGGCCATGTTACTCGGGATGCTCGGGGCGCTTGCCAAATTATCTAAATTGGGTTGGTTGCGTGGCATTGCGACCGTTTATACCACGGTGATTCGTGGGATCCCTGATTTGGTACTGATGATGCTGATTTTTTACGGCGGTCAAATGCTGCTCAATAACAGCTTATATGGCATGAATGAATGGCTCAATGAGTACATGGCAGGACAAAATCCCGATCATGACTGGACTGCCTATTTACCCGACTATATCGACGTTAGCCCGTTTATCGCCGGGATCCTAACCATTGGTTTTATTTTTGGTGCTTACATGGCTGAAACCTTTCGGGGGGCCATCATGGCGGTCGACGCCGGCGAGATGGAAGCCGCGCGCGCCTATGGTATGAGCAGTAGTTTGGCGTTTCGCCGCATCTTGTTGCCACAAATGATCCGCCATGCGCTGCCAGGATTTGGTAACAACTGGTTGGTACTGTTAAAAACCACCGCGCTGGTGTCCATTATTGGCTTGGATGACATGGTACGTAAAGGCGCGTTGGCAGCCGGCTCGACCCAAATGCCATTTACGTTTTACTTTACCGTCGCGCTTATTTTCTTGCTCTTTACCAGCATCTCGACCACCGGGCTGCGTTGGATGGAGCGTCGCTTTAGTATTCATACGCGGTAGGTGACTATGGATTTTTCACTTGTACTCGAAACATGGCCGATTTATCTCGATGGCCTTTGGACGACCGTATGGCTGGTGGCCTCCGCGTTAGTGATTGGTTTGCTGGTGGCCGTGCCTGTCGCCGTGGCGCGCAATGCACAGTTTCCCCTTTGGCGTTATCCGGCGTGGGCGTTTATTTACTTTTTTCGGGGGACGCCGCTACTGATCCAACTGTATTTGATTTACTACGGCCTAAGCCAAGTGGTAAACGTTGAAGATTCGTTGTGGCAACATGCATGGTTTTGTGCGCTCGTCGCATTCGTCCTCAACACTGCAGCGTATACCGCTGAAATTATTCGTGGCGCCATCAATGGCTTACCCAAAGGAGAAGTGGAAGCGGCGATTGCCTATGGCATGAGCCCGTATAAAGCCTTTTCGCGGATCATTCTACCCAGTGCGATGCGCCGTGCTTTACCGGCATACAGTAACGAAGTGGTATTTATGCTTCACGGCTCAGCGGTGGCAGGGATTATCACCATTGTTGATCTCACTGGGGCGGCTCGGATTGTAAATTCGCGTTATTATGCGCCCTTTGAATCTTTTTTGACCGCGGGTGTGTTCTATATGGCGCTGACATTTAGCATCCTATGGATGTTCCGCTTAGCAGAGCGTCGCTTTTTACGTCATATGCGGCCTTTGAGCTAGCTGTTATAGGCATATCACAAAATGACAAACGCCGCAGCATAGCCATGCTGCGGCGTAATAATATTAAGCGGCGTCTTAAGCGATATTGTTAAGCGCGCTTGCGCGGCCAATTCGAGGGCTTATTTAAAGGTGGCCCAAATTGGCGCGTGATCGGAGGGTTTTTCAATGCCGCGCAGCTCGTAATCAATCCCCGCATCAATACAGCGGCTGGCAAGATCTTGGGTGGCTAACACCACATCAATGCGTAAGCCACGGTTATCATCAAAACCGCGCGAACGGTAGTCAAACCACGAGAACTGATCATTCACCGCTGGATGTAGGGTGCGGAAGGTATCCACGAAGCCCCAATTCATCAACGTCTCTAACCACTCACGCTCTTCAGGTAAGAAAGAGCACTTACCGGTGCGTAGCCAGCGCTTGGCATTGTGATCGCCAATACCAATATCGTCGTCTTTAGGGCTGATGTTGATATCGCCCATGACCACCAGGTGTTCGCTGGGATCACGACCCTCTAAATAGGTCATCAAATCTTGGTAGAATTTACGCTTGGCAGGAAACTTGGTTTCGTGGCTACGGTTTTCCCCTTGGGGAAAGTAACCATTGAGAACGGTGACAGGTTGGCCATTTTCGCCTTCAAACGTGGCCATAATCATACGGCGTTGGGCGTCTTCATCATCGGTTGGAAACCCTTTTTGTACGCTGATTGGCGACTTTTTGCATAGCATCGCCACACCATAGTGCGCTTTTTGGCCATGAAAGTGTACTTCATAGCCCATGGCTTCGACATCGGCGAGTGGAAAGGCATCATCGTGCACCTTGGTTTCTTGCAACCCGATCACGTCAGGCTGGTGTTTTTCAATTAAGGCTTGCAGTTGATGTAAACGCGCTCGAATACCGTTGATATTAAAAGAGATGATTTTCACGTGTGAGGCTGCCTTTGTTGTCTTATTGATAGTAAGACACTTTACCAGCTTCGTTCAATGAACGGAAAGGCGGCCTCAATGCAATGCTCGGCGTATGGTGACGAGGATGCGTGGTACGTAATGGGGGGAAATTAGCTTGCGATCGAAAAGGCGCCTAAGCACTCACCTTGACTAAAAATCGCGCCTTCTTGGGTGCAGGGGTCAAAACGCAGGGTAGGTTGAGACAAAACAGGAAGACGATGAAGCAAATGCTTGAGGATAATATCCCCGTTAAACTGATGGATCACGACCTGCCAGTTGGCAAGATTAGGAAGAGCAAAATTAACTATCAATGGCGTTCCTTACTGATTTAAATGTGGTTGATGGTGTTTGTGGTTGTGTTTGCGCACGGCGCAAATGATACCAGTGACGCAGTCTGCCGTTTGTTGCAGCCATATTGGATCTCCATATATTTAACAGATCGTGGTGCTTTACAGTTTGTGCTGCTTAATAAGTCAGCACGTTGTCAGTCAAGCTATTACCACAAGTAAAGTGATACCAGCGCATCGGTTTTTGCAAATAAACAGCGTGGTAGCAAATAAAGTGTTCAAGTTAACGGGTTATCAATGTAGGAAAAAAGCGAAAGTGGAATACTGCAGAGAGTCTATGCGGGAAATAGCGTGGTCTGTCTCGACTTTGACTTGATGTCTTATGATGCTCCGTATCTAGAGCTTTAGCCACACTACAGCATTTTTTTACGATGTAAAGGGTTTTAACCAATAATTCTTTGGTATTGACGACCACCAACGCGGCACATCAGCACCGCGTTAATGATTCTAGCGCTCGCTTATCCTATCGCCAGCTTTGTCTCGGCATAGCGTAGCTTTTTCTTTCTTGGGCTGGCTAAAAAGTAAGCCAAAGTTAGCGGACCCAGTCGGCCAGCAAACATCATAAAAATGATAATAAACTCACCTACATCAGATAATGACCCAGTGAGTCCTCGTGAAAGGCCTACCGTTCCTAATGCGGACACGGCTTCAAACACCACATCCGTCATTTCTGCGCTTTCACTCAACAACAAGCAAAAAATAGCGAACCAAGTCATCCCTATCGAGATAAGAGACAGTGCTAACGCTTTACTGACGGTGTCTCTGGCTATTTCACGCTTATAGACGTAAATCGCTTCATCACGACGTAAAAATGCATATGTTGCCAAAACAAGTACCATAAAGGTGACGACTTTTATGCCACTAGCGGTACTTAGCGATCCTCCTCCAATAAACATTAGCACCAAGATAATGGCGGTGGTTGCATCCTCGAGCTGATCAATAGCCAATGTATTAAAGCCAGCGGTACGCGGTGTTACTGCTTGAAACCACGAAGCAAGCCATTTTCCAGATTCACTCAAGGGAGCCAGTGTATTGGGGTTGTCGTATTCAATGAGGTAAATGGCAATTAACGCTACACCATTAATTAAACATGTCCCTATGATCATCATTTTGCTGTACACCGTGAGTTTTGACCAACGCCGATGACGCCGCAAGTCGATCCATACGGTAAAGCCTAAGCCCCCGATAATAAAGAGCGCAGTAATGGTCAGATTGACTGTAATATCATCGACATATGGCATTAGGCTATCGGCGCTGAGGGCAAACCCTGCATTATTAAATGCACTAATGGTGTAAAAAAAACCGTGGAATAAGCTGTCACTCCAACCTAGCTCGCCCTGCCAGCGCAGTGTGAGTATTGCCATCCCAATCACTTCAACCAGTAGCGCGAAAACAAGTACCGACTTAGCTGTTGACGTTAACGTTGAGGCATCTGTCTGATTGAACGCTTCACGCGCGACGGTTCGTTGTAAAAAACCTATCCGTCCGCCCAACGCAATTAACGTCACAATGGCAAAGGTCATTAAACCCAGCCCACCACACTGGATAAGCAGTGCAATCACCGTTTGCCCAAACATAGTGAACTGGGTACCTGTATCAACAACAACAAGCCCAGTGACTGTCACTGCTGAGGTTGCTGTAAATAGGCTTTGAATCCAAGAGATAGGCGCAGTCGTTGCGAAAGGCAATTTTAAAAGACATGTTCCTAATAGAATCAACAATGCAAAGCTACCACTTAGAATCAGCGGTGGTGCACCTAACAGTTTCTTACCCGCTTTCGGTTTACGCTCTACGGGGCTAACAGAGGGATGCCATAACACCATGTCACACTAACCTCGGGGCAATATATTTCAGTTCGGCTCGGGTTCCACACAAAAGTAATTGATCGCCTTTACGCAATTCAAAGCCTGTATCTAACCCCGTGATTACCTCTTGACCGCGCTTAACCAGCAATGGCGTGATGCTGGTCCGCGCATCGCCAAGTGCATGTGCAATTGTCCTATCATGAAGTTTGGGTTTTATCTCAATTTCTACAACGTACAAGCCATGACCAATGGCAAGATAATTATTAACCATTGGATAGTTTAAAGACTGGGCAACACGTATGCCCATTTCTTCTTCAGGATGAATAATACGAGACACGCCCAATTTAGAGACAATCGTATGGTGCGCTTTGGTACTGGCTTTAACCCAAATCTCTTTGACACCTAGGTTCTTTAACGCAAGCGTACACAAGAGACTGGATTGCATATCTTCTCCAATCGCGACAAGCACAGCATCACTATTTGCTAAATCAAGTTCGCGTAGTGCATTTTCGTCTGTGGAGTCACAAATAACCGCTTGGGTCAAATCTTCCACATATTGCTCAACCATTTTAGAATCTTTATCGACACCGGTAACGGTATGACCAAGGTGAATAAGCTCGAGGCTCGCTGCGATACCAAAACGACCTAACCCAATGACAGTAAAATGTGCCATAGCATGATAACCTTATTATATTTTCCAAAAATGGGGTAATAACATAGCTAGAACCGTAAAGTACTCTAGCCGACCAAGAATCATTGCCAAATTAAGCAACCATATCCCAATATCACTTACAGGCTGGAAATTGCTACCTACATCACCAAAACCAGGGCCTAATACATTAATACAAGCGACAACAGCAGTGAACGATGTCCAAAAATCAAGCCCAGTCATCATCATTAAAATCGTAAACACAACCGTGGTTAATACTACCAATGACATAAACGCCATAATGGCATTGGTAACATCAGACGACACGGCCTTATTTTGGTATCGAATTGGGATCACTGCACGCGGATGTGAAAGCTGTTGGATTTCACGACGTATCACTTTAAATGTGATGATATCTCGAATGATTTTATTACCACCTGCTGTTGAGCCAGAGCAGCCGCCAAGATAAGCACAGAAAACTAAAAACAATGCAGTTGCTGCCGGCCATGCACCTAAATCAGCAGCGCCGTAACCAGTACTGGTAATAAAAGACACGACATGGAAAAGTGCAAAGCTTACCGAGGATGCCAATGATGGGTAAGTTTCGGTTTTATAGAGATAGAGGCCTAACACACTCCCCAAAAAAAGAACAATGAGTACGAATATTCTGGCTTCTTCGTCTTGAATGTATAACTTCACGCCTCTTGCACCGCGCTGAAAAACACGAAAATGCAAACCAAAGTTGATAGCCCCTAATAGCATAAAAACATTAGCAATCATTAAAATGCTATGGCTTTCAAAGTACCACATGCTAGCGTCATGCGTTGAAAAGCCACCGGTAGAGACGGTTGTAAAGCTGTGGCCTATGGCGTCAAAGAGAGACATGCCTGATACGTAATAAGAAAGAGCGCACAATGCCGTAATAGATAAATAGACTCCCCATAGATAATGGGCGGTTTTTGTGATCCGAGGAGAAAGCTTGTCGTCTTTTATTGGGCCAGGTGTTTCTGCTTTAAGGAGACGCATTCCGCCGACATTGAGCATCGGCAAGACCGCCACAACAAAAATAACAACACCGAGCCCACCCATCCATTGTAGAAATTGACGATACATTAAAAAAGAAGGCGGCATTGCGTCTAGGCCTGATAAAATCGTAGCACCTGTTGTGGTTAATGCACTGATAGATTCAAACACCGCATCAGTAAAGTTAACGCCGGTCACTGAATAAATGGGTAATGCACCGAGAATACCAGTGACAACCCAAGTCAAGGTTGCAAAAATAAGTGCTTCTCTAAATGCTACATTATCTAGTGTTTCTCTTCTGAAGAAGAATGAGATCAAAAACGACATAAACAATATTGCGATGGCTGGGCCAAAAAAAAGTTTAGATATATGATCGTTAAATAAAAAAAGCGACAACAGGCCAAATACAAACTGGACAATGCCCATCCATAGAATGGGCATCGATAATAAACGAATGGTGCTTTTAGGGTTAATCATGGTCATCCTCGTTAACACAAAGGCGATAACCAATGCCAGGTTCCGTTTTTATTATGTTGTGTTGACTCGCGTCCTTACATATCTTTTTTCTTATTTGACTGACTAAAACACGCAGATAATGGTTGTCTTGCCTGTGTGTCTCACCCCAAATTGAGATGAGAAGGTCATCTTGTTTTACTAAACAGCCGTTTCCTTCCATCAGTATTTTCATAAAATGAAACTCTTTCTTCGTTAACGAGACTAAACGAGAGTGATACCAAAATTGATGGCTTGACAAAGATAGACTTAACTCACCACACTGAATGAGGTCCTCGGTTTTCTTTGAAGGCGCGATTAAATCTCTAACGAGTACTTTTATTCTGACAATGAGCTCTTTCACGCCAAATGGTTTGCTTATATAATCATTCGCACCAGCTTCGAGTAACGTAATTTTCTCTTCTTCCTGATCGCGCGCGGTGAGAATAATAACCGGTGTTGTATGTCCTTTTTCTCGAATGTAATTGAGTAAAGAAACACCTTCTCCGTCGGGTAAGCCTAAATCCAAAACAATCACATCGGGGGACTGATGCTGAATAACACTTAATGCGCTCTCTAATGAATATGCACCGAGATAATCAAACCCTTCTGCATTCAGTGATATTCGTACAAATGTATGGATTTGTTTTTCATCATCAACCAATAATACGCGGTATGCCATCATTACTCTCCACCATCCACAGGCAAACGAATTCTCATTAAACAGCCTATTTCTGAGTGTGCTAACTCAATCCTGCCCTGATGTGCCCGTATAACTCCATTAGCAACCGCCAGCCCCAGCCCTGATCCACTGTCGCTTTTTTTATCCTCGTGCGTTGTATAAAAAAGATCAAATATCTTATGTGCATGTTTTAGGGGGATCCCTTCACCCTGATCTTTTATATCGATGTATATACTATTTGATTGACTATATACATGGATAGTCACAATGGTGTTTGCCGGAGAATATCTTAAGGCGTTATCAATAATATTAAACAGGGCCTGTTCTATTAGTGCACGGCTGACCGGCACAGTAGGAGATTCAGTGCTGGTAATTTTTACTCGTTCAGGCTCATGACACCGAGAGACAGAAACATTGATAACATCGATGATGTTTTCAGCGTTTTTATTGATCACTAAGCTACCGTGTTGCAATTTAGTTGCTTGCAGCAAGTTCTCTATGTAGTGATGTAGGCGGTGGCTTTCTTGCGTCGCGCTATCGAGTAGCTCATTTCTTTCTGTATGCGACAGTTTATTCATATACGCTTGCAACGTTGTCAAGGTACCAATAATTGTCGCTAACGGGGTACGTAAGTCGTGTGAAACGGAGAGTAAGATGCTATTTCTTAATCGGGTTTGCTCTAATTCATCACGTTGTTGGCGGTAAAAGTGTGCTATGTAACTTGTCACGCCAGCGACCAACATAAATACCACCAAATTAATGACGTCAGTGACGTCGCTCATTTGTAAAGAAAAGCGCGGGGCGGTGAAAAGAAAATTAAAGCTCAGTGCTGCCACTAAAGATATCGGCACAGCCAGAGAGGGGCCGGATTGCAGGGCAACAATGGCCACGGCGAGTTGAAGAAGCAGTAATACGGCAATCGTCACTGGGAAGAAGGCATTCAATCCCCAGCAAAGTAGGAGAGTGACGCCGAGCATACTAAAAGATGCCCACACAGGGTATCGACGAAGAGACTGTAACATTCTCGAAGCTCACACCATTCACGAAGGCCCGTAATGTATCAAAAACGTCGCCATTCGCCGCGTAAAAAAAGCGTAAAGTCTATTCGAGTGATGGCAAAGAGGTAGAATTTTTCGACGAAACCACGCTCTTTTTAATTAATCATTATTTACCAGTGCCCAGATTGACATATGGAACTCCATATATATGATATGCCATATGTATGCAAAGTAGACTATAGCGATGTGTGACACCCTAACATTTTATAAAGCCTTATCTGAGCCCACTCGGCTGATCTCTCTATTGCTGCTCTCACAGCATGGTGAGTTATGTGTATGTGATCTGATGGAGGCGTTAGCCCTGAGTCAACCCAAGATTTCTCGACATTTGGCCGAGCTACGCAAGCATCAGTTAGTCGTCGGAGAGCGTCGTGGTAAGTGGGTCTATTACCAATTACACCCAACCTTACCTGAGTGGATGCGCGGTGTTTTGCGCACCACAGCCATCAATAACCCCTCGCTTCTGAGCTCTGTCACGCCTGTAATGCAGGGCAATACGGCTTGTGGACATCATTAATAGGTAGCGTGTCCCATCAGCAACACGAGTGATTCAACGTCAGCAATAACCAAGGATTTGTCTTATGTCTCAATCTGAAACCTGTGCACCGTCGGCCGCGCAAAAAATGGGATGGCTCGATCGGTATTTAACCGTGTGGATTTTTCTCGCCATGGCCATTGGGGTCAGTGTGGGATGGCTTTTTCCCGACGTTGCGACCATCAGTGAACGCTTATCGGTCGGGAGCACCAATGTACCGCTGGCGATTGGCTTGATTTTCATGATGTACCCGCCACTGGCAAAGGTAAATTATCGTTTACTAGGCTCGGTCACGCGCGATAAAAAAGCCATTACGCTGTCGCTGATCATGAACTGGGTGGTGGGTCCTATTCTGATGTTCACACTGGCGGTGCTGTTTTTACGTGATGAGCCAGGGTATATGGCGGGAGTGATATTAATTGGCCTTGCACGCTGTATTGCCATGGTCTTGGTGTGGAACGACATCAGTGGTGGCAATAAAGAGTATGGCGCGGCCCTAGTGGCCCTGAATAGCTTATTTCAGATCCTGACCTACAGTGTGATGGCATGGCTATTTATCACCGTTTTACCTCCTATGCTGGGGTTACAAAGCTATGTGGTGGATGTGACCATGGGGGACATCGCGCAAAGTGTGCTGATTTATCTGGGTATCCCTTTTTTGGCGGGCTATCTATCACGTACCGTGCTGGTCGCTAAAAAAGGTGAACAATGGTACGAAGACGTCTTTTTGCCACGTATTTCCCCGATAACGTTAATCGCTTTGTTGGCGACCATTGTGTTGATGTTTAGCCTAAAAGGGGAGGCGATTATTGCGTTGCCGCTTGACGTGTTACGTATCGCCGTACCGCTGGTAACTTACTTTGTGTTGATGTTCTTTATTAGCTTCTTTGTGGGTAAAAAACTGGGGATCCCCTATGACCGCAACGCATCAATTGCGTTTACCTCATCCGGTAATAACTTTGAACTGGCGATTGCGGTGGCGATTGCGGTATTCGGCATTCACTCTGATCAAGCCTTTGCAGGAGTGATTGGGCCGCTGGTGGAAGTACCGGTGTTGATTGCCTTAGTGAATGTAGCGCTAAGAATGAAACGGCGCTATGACTAGTCAGTTGTCTTCAACGTCTACGACGCCATGCTTGCTTGAAGCATGGCGTGATTATGAGTCGTTGCTCTATCGCTGGCTGATTAAACAAACGCATGATGACGTGTTGAGTGCGGATGTATTACAGGAAACCTTCCTCAAGGCATTGCAACAAAATGAGCAATTTTGCGCGGTGCAACAGCCGCGCGCCTGGTTGTATCGCACCGCCCATCATCTGTTGATCGACAGATATAGAAAACAAAGTAAAACATTACTTGTTGCGGATCCTGAACCACTTCCCGAGAGCTACGATGCGCCGCCAGCTATTACTGGACTCATGGCGTGTTTACCCAAAGCGTTGCGGCGCTTACCAGACGATCAACGTGATGTGATAGAGCAATGTGATCTCGGCGGCGTCACTCAGCGTGATTATGCCGATGCTCATCAACTTTCACTGCCAGCTGTTAAATCACGTATTCAGCGTGCGCGACAGCACTTACGTGAGATACTGCTGGTACAGTGTAATATTCAGTTTGATGATCACAATCGGGTATGTTGCCACTTGCGAGATTCAGACTGATTTTTTTTTGCATCCTTTTTAGCCCGTGTCCGTCTTATCCATAACGAGCGCTGATGACCTTCAAACCACCGGCGCGCTAACAAGCGATAAGAGGACGCATTATGTTTGAAGTCTTTACCTATTTTGCCGATTGGCTCGTTTATCAACTCATTGGGCTATCACCAGATACTCGACTGGGTGAGGCGATTCACTTTTTTATTGAAGACACCACCAAAATCCTCGCTCTATTGATCGTGATGATTTATCTCATTGCGCTTTTGCGCGCGTCGCTCAATGTTGAGCGCGTCCGTGACTATTTAGCCGGTAAAAAGCGTTTCTTCGGTTATGCCTCGGGAAGCTTTTTCGGCGCCATAACACCCTTTTGTTCATGTTCGAGCATTCCTGTTTTTCTTGGCTTTACCTCCGCAGGGATCCCGCTTGGCATCACTATGGCCTTTTTAATTACTTCACCATTAATTAACGAAGTGGCCATCTTGCTTTTATTTAGTCTTCTGGGATGGGAGTTTACGCTTGCATATGTCGCATTGGGGATCACTATTGGCATCGTTAGTGGCTGTTTTTTAGATGCCATCGGCGCGCAGCGCTGGTTACAGCCATTTGCGGCTAATGCGATGGAAAAGGCGCAAGCAAAACCTGACACTTCGACGCATACTCAGCCCTCTAACACATCGGAGATAACGCTGAATGCTCGCCATCAATTTGCTAAGCAAGAAATGAAAGGCATTGTTAGCCGCATTTGGAAATGGGTGTTTATTGGTGTGGGCATTGGTGCCGCATTGCATGGCTTTGTGCCTGATGGCTGGATCGAATCCCATTTAGGGGCCGGACAATGGTGGTCGGTACCTGCCTCTGTCTTTATCGGGATCCCACTGTACTCGAATGCGACAGGCGTTATCCCAATCATGGAAAGCTTACTACGCAACGGCTTGCCGCTGGGAACGACCCTGGCGTTTTGTATGAGCACTGTTGCGGCCAGTGTCCCTGAGTTTGTGATGTTAAAGCAGGTGATGCAGTGGCGCTTACTCGCGATCCTGTTTGCTCTTTTACTGACCGGGTTCACGGTTACAGGATGGGTATTTAATTTACCTTTTTGGCAATTTTAGGAGAAAACAATGAAACAATTTAAAGTTCTTGGATCAGGCTGTGCCAATTGCACCCATACAGCGGAAAAGATCGAAGCGATTGCGGCAGACCAGAGCGTCGACGTTTCAGTTGAAAAAATCACCGATCTTGAAACCATGATGGCTTATAGCGTGATGTCGACACCGGCGGTAGTGATGGATGAGCAAGTCATACACGCAGGTGGTGTACCCAGTGACGATACCATTAAACAATGGCTTATCTAGTCAATGGAAGACTAACGCGTTTTAAGGTACTCAAGCAGTCTAATGGGCTGCTTTTTATTGATCCACAAAAACTGTGAAGTTTTTATGACAGTTTTCCTCGGTGCTTGCATTTCTGCGCGTGAATTATAATATACGTATATCCATATGTTCATTTAATAAAGCGTAATGAGAGAGCCTATGTTGCCTCACCAGTTTTTCAAATTGTTAGCGGATGAAACGCGCGTGCGGTGTTTGCTGCTCATTGCTCGTGAAGGGCAGTTATGTGTGTGCGAGCTCACCGAAGCGCTGGATACCTCACAGCCTAAGATCTCACGCCACTTGGCACAACTGCGGGCCAGTGGGGTGTTGGTTGATACGCGCCAAGGGCAATGGGTGTTTTATCGCTTAGCCGCTGATTTACCGGGCTGGATGCGCAAACAAATTCAGGGCTTAGTTGATTCCAACTGCCTAAAAGACACTTATCAAGAAGATATCACGCGGCTTGCCAAGATGGCGTCACGCCCCACCTGCTGCGTGTAAAGGAGAGAGTAATGACAATTAAAGTCGGGATTAATGGATTTGGTCGAATTGGTCGTTTGGCATTACGGGCTGCATTTGATTGGCCAGAGCTCGAGTTTGTGCACATTAACGATGTGGCCGGTGATACCGAAACGCTGGCGCATTTGCTGGAGTTTGATTCGGTACAAGGGCGTTGGCATCACGCGGTGAGTGCGGAAGGCAATCGCGTGCAGATTAACGGCCAAACATTAACGACAAGCCAAGAGAAAGCGATTGATGCAGTCGATTGGTCAGGTTGTGATGTGGTGATTGAGGCAACCGGAAAACACCGTGACGCGGATTTGCTACAACAATACTTGGACCAAGGCGTGAAGCGCGTAGTGGTCTCTGCACCGGTCAAAGATGAGCGTGTGGCGAATATCGTGGTGGGGGTTAATGACGCGATTTTTGATCCGAGCAAACATCGAATTGTTACTGCGGCGTCGTGCACCACGAACTGCCTGGCACCGATTGTGAAAGTGATCCATGAAAAACTGGGAATTGCGCAGTCAACCTTCACCACCATTCATGATTTAACCAATACCCAAACGATTTTAGATGCGCCGCACAAAGATTTACGTCGCGCCCGTGCGTGTGGCATGAGCTTGATCCCGACCACCACAGGATCAGCAACGGCCATTGTGGAAATTTTCCCGGATCTAAAAGGCAAGATTAATGGCCATGCAGTGCGTGTCCCGCTCGCCAATGCGTCACTGACGGATGTGATTTTTGATGTGGAAACCGATACCACCGCCGACGAGGTGAATGCACTGTTGCAACAGGCCGCGGACGGCGAGCTTAAAGGCATTCTTGGCTTTGAGGCGCGTCCTTTAGTCTCGATTGATTATCGTGGCGATCAGCGCTCTACCATTGTCGATGGGCTGTCCACTATGGTGGTGGGTAAGCGTATGGTCAAAATCTATGCGTGGTATGACAACGAAATGGGGTATGCCACGCGCACCGCTGAGTTGGTGCGCAACGTCGGTCTTATCGATCAGTAAGTGATGCTTGTTAACGGTGGCGGTGCATACAGTGCATCGCCTTTATTTACCGCTTTTATCAAACCTAAATAGATGGCCACTATGTTTGCTCAATTAAGCCAATCTGTGCGCCAGTACATGCTGGTTACCTTTAACTATTGGAACTTCACCATCACCGACGGCGCATTGCGCATGTTGGTGGTGCTGTACTTTTATGACTTAGGCTACGGCACCTTAGAAATTGCCTCGCTGTTTTTGTTTTACGAATTCTTTGGGGTAGTGACCAATCTTGTCGGCGGCTGGTTAGGGGCTCGATTAGGGCTTAACCGCACCATGAATATTGGCCTAGGCATGCAAATTGTGGCGCTTACTATGCTGGCGGTACCCGCGGCGTGGCTCACCATCCCTTGGGTGATGGCGGCACAAGCGCTATCTGGGATTGCGAAAGATCTCAATAAAATGAGTGCGAAAAGTGCGATCAAAACCCTGGTGCCCGATAATGCACAGGGTGCGCTGTTTAAGTGGATTGCGATCCTCACCGGCTCTAAGAACGCGCTCAAAGGGGCAGGCTTTTTTGTCGGTGGCGCACTGCTGTCTTTCATTGGCTTTCAATACGCGGTGGCAGCCATGGCCGGTGTGCTGACTGTGGTCTTTATTGGCAGTGTGGTGTCACTAAAAGCGGATTTAGGTAAAGCCAAAAGTAAGCCTAAGTTTTCAGAAATATTTTCCAAGTCGCGCAGCGTCAATATCCTCTCAGCGGCACGCATGTTTCTCTTTGGTGCGCGAGACGTGTGGTTTGTCGTCGCCTTACCGATTTATTTGGGCAACACATTCGGTTGGAGCCATAGTATGGTCGGTGGCTTTCTTGCGCTGTGGGTGATTGCCTATGGTGTGGTGCAAGGGATTGCCCCAAAAATTACTGGGCGTCAAGCAGGGCACTCACCGGGTGGTAAAGCAGCGTTAGGTTGGGCAGGTTTATTGGCCGTGGTGACGGGTGTTATTGCTTACGCAATTGGCGAGCAATGGTACCCACAAGCGGTCATCATTGTCGGATTAATGCTGTTTGGCGTTATTTTTGCGGTTAACTCGTCGCTGCATTCTTACTTGATTGTGAGCTATGCCAAAGGCGATGGCGTGTCGTTGGACGTGGGCTTTTACTATATGGCCAACGCGATGGGGCGATTAATTGGCACGGTGTTGTCGGGCTGGGTTTTCCAAGTATGGGGATTAGCGGCCTGTTTGTGGGTCTCGTTCGTCTTCTTGTTCATTACGACGGTGATTTCGCTGTGGCTACCTAGATCGCACGTCTCGGTGGCTCAAACCTAAACAATAAGGGCAAGAGAATACACTTGCCCTTGTTCCAAGCTATATTTACTCATTGATCATGTTGCTGATCTTCTTTTGCAGTTCTTTATCTTCACGCGCTTGACGAAAGACATTGTTATATTCTTCAATGGATAGGCCTGTTGCCTCAATGGCTTGCGCCATTTCTTTCTGCGTCTCCGCCATTAGTGCTTTAGCTTGCTCTTCATCACTGATGCTCTCGAGCTTACTTTGATAGTCTTTAGATATTGAAACAACCTGTTCAGCCGCTTCAGCGTAGCTGCTCACCACTTGGTCAGTCAGCTGATCTGCCGACATTTCGGTTGTCTCATTGGCAGCGAAACTTGGCAGACTGGCTGCAACAACAAACGCAAAAGATAGGGTCGCTAATAAACGTTTCATCAATTTTCTCCTTTTATTCATCGCTATTCACAGTAGAGGACATGGTGAGTGAAGGTCAAACGCGAAAAAGGCGATTAAGAAAGTTCTAACAAAATCATGACATTCTCAATGTCGGAGCCATTGCTCAGCTTTTTCGAATAACTCCAACAATCGGGTCTGCCGACATTTCTATTGTTGCTTCATATACTGCACATAGAAAGAAAGGAGGACCTATGGGAAAACTGATTGACGGTATTTGGCACGATGTGTGGTATGACACCAAAGCATCAGGCGGGCGCTTTGTTCGTGAAGATGCTGGATTCCGACATTGGATAACCGCGAGCGGTGAAGCCGGCCCAAGCGGGGATGCTGGCTTTAAAGCAGCGTCCGATCGTTATCATCTCTATGTATCTCTCGCTTGCCCGTGGGCACATCGCACCTTGATTATGCGTCATTTGAAAGGGCTTGAGCCTCACATTGATGTCACTGTCGTTGCGCCCGAAATGTTGGAGTATGGCTGGACGTTTTCCGAGCCCGAGCCTTTATACGGGTTTGAGTACGCTCACCAGCTTTACACGCAAGCCAAACCTGACTATACCGGCCGGGTCACTGTGCCGATTTTGTGGGATAAGAAAACCCAGACCATTGTCAGTAATGAATCGGCCGATATCATTCGGATGTTTAATTCGGCCTTTAATGCCATTACGGGGAATGATGACGATTATTACCCAGAAAACCTGCGTGCAGCGGTAGATCAGTGGAATGAATTTGTTTATCCGAACGTGAACAACGGCGTGTATAAATGTGGCTTTGCCACCGAACAAGCGGCTTATGAAGACGCCTTTGATCAGCTATTCAGTGCATTGACGGTATTGGACGATCATCTGAGTCGCAACCGCTATCTGGCTGGGAATCAGATCACAGAAGCAGACTGGCGATTATTTACCACTTTAATCCGCTTTGATCCTGTGTACGTGGGTCACTTTAAATGTAACAAACAACGTATCGCCGACTACTGCAATTTGTTCTGCTATATGAAAGAGTTATTTCAAGTGCCAGGCGTGGCAGGAACGGTCGATATGCACCATATCAAAACCCATTACTACTACAGCCACGGCAACATTAATCCGACGCGCATTGTGCCTAAAGGGCCAGAGCAAGATTTGTGGTCGCCGCATGGGCGGGCGGCCTTGACTGGATAACGAATAGAATGTGTTGTTTCGCACAACGAACAAGGGCCAGCAAATGCTGGCCCTTTAAAAATGGTGGTGGAGGAAGGATTCGAACCTTCGAAGGCTGAGCCGTCAGATTTACAGTCTGATCCCTTTGACCGCTCGGGAACTCCACCACGGAGTCTTGCTTTATAAAATGGTGGTGGAGGAAGGATTCGAACCTTCGAAGGCTGAGCCGTCAGATTTACAGTCTGATCCCTTTGACCGCTCGGGAACTCCACCACGGAGTCTTGCTTTGTAAAATTGGTGGTGGAGGAAGGATTCGAACCTTCGAAGGCTGAGCCGTCAGATTTACAGTCTGATCCCTTTGACCGCTCGGGAACTCCACCACGCGATTGAGGCGAATCTTACCAAACCGATTGGAGCTGTAAAGGGTTTTCTTAATCTCAGAATGCGGTTGGTGTTTTTTTCAACGTCTTGCGTCCAAAATCAGCGATAAGCGTTGTTTTTATCGCTTTTTGAAACCTGCCTGAGTTTTCACAGTCTGAATGCTATGTAGCTAAATCTCGAATTTGGATGTAATAACGATAAAAAACAACGTCTTTACAATTCTTTAAGGACAAAAAAAAGTAGATCAGTACACTGGTGCTATTCAAATAATAAGGTGTCATGCAATGAAAAAATGGATGCTATTGGGCGTCGCTGTGTTGGCGGGGATCGCGTACTGGCAGTTTGGTAACTCGGCGCCATCGACCGACGAGACATCTGCGCCACCACCAGGCGCTCGCTCTGTGGATGTGATGACCGCGCCGGTAGAAACCCAGTCTGTTTCACCGTCTCTGTCGTTAGTGGGAAACGTCAAAGCTCATCAACAGATCAGTATTGAATCGGAAGTGTCGGCACGGATTGAAACCGTCCATGTGCAGCCGGGGGAAACGGTTGAAAAGGGCGCACCTTTGGTGACATTTAACCGTGCTAAAGCCCAAGCGGCTGTGTTGGAAGCGTCGGCCTATCTGAATGATGAAATGCGTAAACTTAAAGAATACAACAAGCTGGCGCAGCGCGGAGCATTGACGCAAACCGAGTTGGAAGCACAACAAGCCAGCGTCAACATTGCCAAAGCCCGTCTGCAGTCGGCGCAATCTGATTTAGATGATCATCGCCTAACCGCGCCATTTTCCGGGCGTATCGGTTTGTTTGATCTTAGCGTCGGTCAGCGTGTGGACATCGGTGAAACCTTGTTCAGTCTCGATAATCTGTCGCGTATGAATCTGGATATTCAAGTCCCAGAGCAGTATTTCAGCCGCTTATATCCTGATATGCCAGTGGTAGTGACCTCCCAAGCTTGGCCGGACAAAACGTTCAATGGTGAGATTCGGGTCGTGGACTCTCGTATCAATCAAGACGCGTTATCTGTTGGTGTCCGGGTCGCGTTGGATAACCCTGAAAGCCAACTGCAACCTGGTATGCTGATGGAAGCAAAATTGGCCTTACCACAACAGCAAGCGGTGATTGTCCCGGTGCAAGCGCTGCAGTATTCCGGCACCCGTCGCTATGTGTTTCGTGTTGATGATGAAGGTATCGCCCATCGTACCGAAATTACCCTCGGTGCACGCATTGATAACCAAGTGGTAGTGAGTAAAGGACTTGAACCGGGGCAAAACATCGTCATACAAGGCTTGGTGAACATGCGCGATGGCGCACAAGTATCAGTGTTAAATGCAGAAGCGCCTAAACATCAAGCTGATGATCAAAGCCGTGTCGATGAGACCGCATCTGAGACGGAGGCCAGCTAATGTGGTTATCTGATGTGTCGGTGAAGCGGCCGGTGATGGCGGTGGTTTTGAGTTTACTGCTATGTGTGTTTGGTGCTGTGTCTTTTTCGACGCTCTCTGTGCGTGAGATGCCGGATATTGATAGCCCTGTGGTGAGTATTTACACCGGATATTCGGGCGCGTCGGCAAGCATTATGGAAAGCCAAGTCACACAGTTGATTGAAGATGAGCTGTCCGGCATTAGCGGTATTGATGAAATTACGTCAGTCAGTCGTAATGGCTCATCGCGTATCACGGTGGAATTTAACCTCGATCATCCACTGACTGAAGGCGTGAGTGATGTGCGCGATGCGGTGGCGCGTGCGCAAGGTGGACTGCCCGATGATGCCAATGATCCGATTGTGTATAAAGATAACGGCACCGGTGAGGCCGCGATATACATTAATCTTGCCTCATCGGAAATGGATCGCAACCAGCTCACCGAATACGCCCAGCGCACCCTGGAAGATAGATTCAGTTTGATCTCCGGCGTAAGCTCGGTCGATTTATACGGTGCGCTGTATAAAGTGATGTATGTGAAACTGGATCCGACGCAGATGGCAGGACATGGCGTCACGACCCAAGATATTCTCGATGCATTGCGGGAGGAAAACCTAGAAAGCCCGGGCGGGGAAATCCGCAATGACGTGATGACCATGCCGGTGCGTAGCGATCGTTTGTATCGTGATGCGGAAGATTTTAAACAGCTGGTGATACGAACCACAGCCGATGGCACCGCGATTTATTTGTCGGACGTGGCGGACGTGGCGATTGGTTCACGCAATGAAGATGCGACCTATAAAAACAATGGTATCAACAACTTGAGTTTGGCTTTGATCCCACAATCCGATGCCAATCCGCTTGATATCTCTGATCGTGCCCATAAGCTCGTGGATGATATGCAGGCGTTTCTCCCTGAAGGCACGCGTCTGTGGGTCGATTATGACACCACCATATTTATCGAGCGATCGATAGAGGAAGTGTACAGCACGCTCTTTATTACTGGTGCGTTGGTGGTGCTGGTATTGTATATCTTTATCGGCCAAGCGCGTGCAACACTGATTCCCGCGGTGACCGTGCCTGTGTCATTGATTTCGGCCTTTATCGTTGCCTCAGCATTGGGGTTCTCGATTAATCTTCTTACCTTAATGGCGCTGATCTTAGCGATTGGGTTAGTGGTGGATGATGCCATCGTGGTGGTCGAAAATATCTTCCATCATTTACAGCAAGGCGATAAACCCTTGGTGGCCGCGTACCGCGGGGCGCGAGAAGTTGGTTTTGCGGTGATTGCGACCACGGCGGTGCTGGTGATGGTGTTCTTACCCATTACCTATATGGACGGCATGATAGGCAAGCTATTCACAGAATTTGCGGTGATGCTGGCCGTGACCGTGTTGTGTTCATCCTTGATTGCTCTGACGCTGACGCCCGTGCTGGGCAGTAAGTTACTGCGCTTAAATGTTTCATCCAGTCCGGTCAACCGCATTGTGACACGTGGGTTTGAGCGGCTTGAAAGCTATTATCGGCGCGCTTTAGTGCAGGTGCTGCGCTGGCGTTGGATGGCCCCAGTAGTAATCCTACTTTGCCTTGGTGGCAGTGGGGCGTTAATGCAATCTTTACCGTCTCAGTTGGTGCCGCAAGAAGACCGTGGTGTACTGTTAGCCTTTGTGAAAGGCGCTGAAGGGACGGCTTATAACCGTATGGTGGGCAACATTGAGCAAATTGAACAGCGCTTAATGCCACTGGTGGAAGCGGGCACCTTGAGTTCGGTGAGCTTGCAGACGCCCGCGTTTGGTGGTCGTGCCGGCGATCAAACCGGCTTTGTGATCATGCTTTTACCGGATTGGGATGAGCGCGACCGTTCAGCACAAGCCATTCTCGGAGAAGTGCGTCAGGTACTGAATGGCGTGCCAGATGTGCAAGTGTTCCCGTTTGCCCCTGGTTTTGGCGGTCGAAGCTCTGAGCCGGTGCAATTTGTACTCAGCGGCCCAGACTACCCTGAGTTGCATCGCTGGGCTGAGACCTTAGGTGAAATGAGTCGTGATGCGGGCATGATTGATAGCCCGGACTATGACTACAGCCAAAATACGCCTGAGCTAGTCGTCAAAGTAGACCGCCGTCGTGCGTCTGAACTTGGCATTTCGGTACGGGACGTCTCCGACACCTTGGAAGTCATGTTAGGTGGTCGCGCGCAGACCAGCTATGTGGATCGCGGTGAAGAATATGATGTGTATGTCCGTGGCGATGAAAATGCGTTTAGCAGCAAGAGCGATCTGAGTCGTATCTATATGCGCAGTCGTAGTGGTCAATTGGTCTCGCTGGATGCGGTAACCACGGTGGAAGAAACCGCCTCTGCGCAGCGTCTAAGCCATACCAACAAGCAAAAATCGATCACCTTATCGGCGCACTTAGGTGAGGATGTGACGCTCGGCCAAGCACTCGATTATCTCGACTCCGCGGCGGCCGAGACGCTGCCAGCTGATATCTCGGTGGGCTACTCGGGCGAGTCGAAAGATTTTCGGGATAACCAAACCAGTGTGCTGGTGGTGTTTGGTTTAGCCCTCTTGGTATCGTACTTGGTGTTAGCGGCGCAATTTGAAAGCTTTATCAACCCCTTGGTAGTGATGTTGACGGTGCCCATGGGGATGCTAGGTGGCTTTTTAGGTTTGTGGCTGACCAACCAAGGGATCAATATCTATAGCCAAATTGGTTTGATCATGCTGATTGGGATGGTGACGAAAAACGGTATCTTAATCGTGGAGTTTGCCAACCAATTGCGTGATCGTGGTATTGCATTTGAAAAAGCGATTATCGATGCGTCAGTCCGTCGCTTGCGACCGATTTTGATGACGGCGTTTACCACCTTGGCAGGGATGATCCCGCTGATCCTGTCAACCGGGGCGGGGGCAGAGAGTCGTATCGCGGTTGGGACGGTGATCTTCACCGGCATGGCCTTTGCGACCTTTGTCACCTTGCTGGTGATCCCAGCGATGTATCGCTTGCTCTCGGTACATACCCATTCGCCTGAGTATGTGGCGCAGCAATTAGATAAAGAGCTGGCAGTGGAAACCGTGCATCGGACCAGTCATGGTGAGTTTGATACCCATCCGCATGATGAGCCGCGTAAATAGCCGCTGTTGTATGCTCGATACAAAAACCGCCTCGCGATGAGGCGGTTTTTTATTTCTTGTTGCTACCAAGGATGCGCGCTGTTACGCGTTTTCGGCTTGTTTGCGTTGCAGTGCGGCTTGTACGTCCGTTTGATTGGCAAGGTAGTCATCTAAGCCACGCTGACGCAAGTGACAGGCTGGACATTCACCACAGCCAGTGCCTTTAATACCGTTATAACAGGTTAGGGTGTGGTCGCGTACAAAATCGAGGGCGTGATACTGATCGGCCAGTGCCCAGGTCTCGGCTTTATTCAGCCACATCAGCGGCGTCACTAGCGCGAGTTGTCTATCCATGCCTTGCTCAAGGGCTTGCTGCATCGATTGAATAAAATCGTTGCGACAATCTGGGTAGCCAGAAAAGTCGGTTTCGCAGACACCGGTGATCACTGCCTCAGCGCCAATTTGATAGGCGTAGATGCCGGCCAAAGTCAAAAACAAGATATTCCGTCCCGGCACAAAAGAATTGGGCAGGCCGTTTTCGTTAAGCGCGTTAGAAACGGGAATGTTGTCGCGTGTGAGCGAGCTAATCGCTAATTCGTTGAGCAAGCCAACATCTAATACCTTGTGCGCACTGACTTTGCGGTTTGCAGCAATCTCACGGGCAACGTCAATTTCTTGCTTGTGACGCTGGTTATAGTCGAAAGTGAGGCAATGCACTTCGTCGTACTCTGCCTGCGCTTGAATCAAACAGGTGGTTGAGTCCTGTCCTCCGCTAAATACCACAACGGCTTTTTTCATCGGTTTGTCCTCTGGCGGTGCTGCTCACCCAGTGTTACACAGAGCACGGATGGTACCCCTGTGTGGTATCGACAGCAAGCCAGATGCGATGATGCAATCCGTTAGTTAGTACGCAATTTGTCCCCTCTTTGTTTGCTAAACTACGCCTTGATAATTGATTTATAAAGGACATTCACAAGTCATGGACGGACTTGAACCGAAAACTATCCCCTGCCTGTGCCGCACGCCTATCTCGGGTATTTTTGTCAGAGTGTGTCACCCTGAGCACATCGACGCTGCCTTGACGCGAGAAAGCAAAGACAGACCGAACGGTCGGTATAATCGTCAGGGTGAAAGTGCGCTGTATTTGACCGAGAGTGCAGAAAGTGCGCGTGTGGCCATGCAAAAGTACGCCAGCCAGATCATAACGCCACGCGTGCTCGTGCGGTATCAGGTTGACCCCTGTGAGCTGGTGGATTTGCGTCATCCTGAACTCCAGCAATACAAAACCTTATCCAGCGTTGATTGGCAAGCCACCTTAGCAAAAGGCGAATCACCATCTAGTTGGTTGGTGGCCGATACGCTGAGAAGTGGTAATGAAATTGGCTTAATTGACCCGTCGCGAAAAGATCCCAGCACGTGGCATATCACCTTGTTTCGCTGGAACGCCCCAGGCGCGCCGTCTGTGACCAGAGTGGGCGAGCCTGAAGAGATTAGTTTGAAATGACGGTCGCTGGTAAGGCGAATCAAAAAACTTTTTCAGTGATACTTAAGTGCTATAATACTGATACTTTAATATCACTATCCGGGCGAGCGATGAAAGTAGAACTTGTGACTACACTGAAGCGTCAGGCAACCAAAATTTTGTCTGAATTGAAGGCGAATAAAGAGCCTGTTTTGATCACCGAACATGGTAAGCCTTCAGCATACTTATTAAGTGTGGATGATTACGAATTAATGCAGCGCCGTCTTGCTATCTTAGAAGGGATCGCGCGTGGCGAGCGCGCCATTACCGAAGAGAAGCTCTTGAGTCACCATGATGCCAAGGAACAAATGTCCAGATGGCTCAAATAGTTTGGACTGAGCCTGCGTTGGCAGATCTGAATGACGTTGCTGAATATGTTGCACTGGACAACCTGGTTGCAGCTAAAGCGCTAGTGCAAGCGGCCTTTACCGCAGTGGAGCGGTTAGTGCTTTTTCCTGATTCTGGTCGAGTGCCACCTGAACTACCGCACTTGAATTATCGAGAGGTGGTGGTGAATCCTTGTCGTATTTTCTATAAGCAAGAAGAAGACACGGTGTTTATCTTATTCGTCATGCGTTCAGAACAGGATCTACGTAAGTTCTTACTATCGCGTTAAATCTGTCATTACACTCAAAAATCTTTATTGATTACTGACTGCGCGTCAGGCAACGCGCAGTGTTCGTCCCTATGCTTACTATTTCGCGACAAAAGCTTTTAACCCTTCGAGCGTTTCAGCTGGGATAGGACAGCTTTTACCGGTTTTAAAATCGCAATAGACAATCAAAGCCTCGCCCTCGGCCACACAGCGCTCTTGATTGTGACTGTAGATTTCATACTTCATCGCATAGCGCTTCTCTTGAATATCCTCGACCCATGCCACGGTGGTGATGGTATCTGGATACACCAAAGGGGCGCGATAATCGCAGCGCGTCGAGCCGACCACCGGGCCAACATGCAGTCGTTTGGCTAGCTCGAACACTTCCAGTTTTTCAAGCATCACCACGCGCACATCTTCAAAATAGCGAAAGTACACGGTGTTATTGATGTGTTGCAGGGCGTCCATGTCGTTCCAAACAATCGCCTGCGTATGAGAGAGTGGGTAGTTTTCTACCGGGATATTTGCCACAAGACAATCCTCCTTTATTGTGTGCCTTGATTGCACACCAAGCACAATGACAAGACAAGCTGGGCAAGTGTAAATACGGAGCTTGGTCTAACAATTGCGTAACAGAATGAATAAAGTGGCAAAGTAGGGAGCAAAGCGTGTGGCTATAATCGACTAATGTGGCAGCAGCCAGATTCTGGTATGATACGCCCCCTTTTTGGCCGTGCTTGGGCGCGGCTTTGTTTACTTTTGCTGTGGATACGACTTTGACTGATACCGCTTTTTCCTCGCTCGCGTTACCTGCTGATTTACTCGATAACTTAGCGACGCTGGGTTACACCGAAATGACACCAATTCAGGCGCAGAGCTTGCCGTCTGTGCTCGATGGTAAAGACATTATTGCTCAAGCAAAGACAGGTTCAGGGAAAACAGCGGCGTTTAGCCTTGGCGTGTTAGCCAAACTGAACGTGAAGCGCTTTCGTGTGCAATCCTTGGTGCTGTGTCCAACGCGTGAGTTGGCCGAGCAAGTTGCTGAGGAGATGCGCAAGTTGGCGCGTGGCCGCCATAATGTCAAAGTACTGACGCTGTGTGGCGGCGTATCGATTGGCCCACAAATTGGCTCACTGGAGCATGGTGCACACATTATTGTCGGCACTCCGGGGCGTGTCGATGATCATTTACGCAAAGGTACATTGCGTCTCGATGACGTTGAAACCTTGGTGTTGGATGAAGCCGATCAGATGCTGGATATGGGCTTCCAAGATACCTTGGATGCCATCATTGCGCGAGTTCCCGCTCATCGCCAAACCTTATTATTCAGCGCCACCTTCCCGCGCTCGATTAACGCTATTGCCCAGCGAGTGCTGAGCCATCCTGTCTCCGTTAAAGTGGATGAGGTGAAAACGCAAAGTACAATCTCGCAGCACGTCTATAAAGTTGATGACAACACGCAGCGTTACCAAGCGTTAAAGCTACTGTTATTACACTTTCAGCCGCAAAGTTGTGTGGTGTTCTGTACGACCAAAGTCCAAACACAACAAGTGTGCGATAACTTAGAAAACGATGGTTTTAGCGCCGTTGCCTTGCATGGTGATATTGAACAGCGTGGCCGTGAGCGCACCTTGGTAAAATTTGCCAACAAAAGTGCCTCGGTGCTGGTGGCCACTGATGTCGCCGCGCGAGGCTTAGACATTGATGACATGGATATGGTGATCAACTATCAACTCGCCCACGATCCGCAAACTCACGTGCACCGCGTCGGCCGTACCGGTCGCGCTGGCAAAAAAGGGGTGGCGTGTTCGCTGTATAACGATGCTGAGCACTATAAGCTGGCGATGATTGGCGATCAGTATGACCGCGATTTTCTCCCTGAATCTCTGCCGTCGCAGCACTTGCTTGACACTGCGCCTTACCAGCCTGAGATGGCAACCTTGATGATTGACTCGGGTAAAAAGCAAAAAGTACGCGCGGGCGATATTTTAGGCGCACTAACCGGTCAAGATGGTATTGACGGTAAACAGGTGGGTAAAATCAATGTGCTCGATAATGTGGCGTTTATTGCAGTGTCACAATCTTGCGTTAAAGCCGCGTTGCGTAAGTTGAATGATGGAAAAGTGAAAGGCCGCACCATTCGCGCCCGCCGGGTTTGATCTTTACCGTAAGCTGTAGATTAGCTTGCTAAGCTGCTAAATTAACCTACTCTATTTCAATCGCTTAATTGAAGAGGTACGCACGACACCGTTTTTCGTGTCGYGCGTATTTACACGGAGTGGAAAATGAAAAAGTATTTTGAGAATTTAGCAAAAGCCTTGCTCGGCCAGCCGTTTGGTAGCCTGAGTTCAGGTGAGAAAAAAGTCATTGAAAGCATTGCCAATAATACGTCTGTCTCTGAAAACGTTAACAAGTCCTTTCACGAAAGTCTGACACCCGGGCAAATGGTGGCGGATAAAATTGCCTCATTTGGTGGTTCTTGGTCGTTTATCGGACTTTTCTTCGCTTTCATTATTGGCTGGATTGTCGTGAATACGGTTTGGTTGGTGGGGGACACTTCTTTTGATCCTTATCCATTTATTTTGCTTAACCTAGGGTTGTCCAGTCTGGCGGCTTTCCAAGCGCCTATCATCATGATGTCGCAAAACCGCCAAGCGGCAAAAGATAGGATGGAGCAAAAAGCCACCTACGAAATCAACCTAAAACTCGAGCTCGAGCTAATGCGCCTGCACGACAAGTTTGATGCCCTGCAGGCGCGAATAGATAGAGACACGGACTAGCGTGTTGACACTTTGTTGTGAGTTTTATTAATCGTTTGGCTCAAATGTCGAAGGCGCCATGCAACGGGCGCGCCGGCTACACCGAGTGACAAGATTAATATCGCCCCGGCGCTTGCCCGATCTACACGAAATTTATGTTTCGGTGGTGCCATTGGCGACGATGCCACAAGGCGTTAATATTTAACGTCGATGATTCCATTGGCGTAGGTGACACAAGCCCCAGCACGATGATGGGCATGTGCACATTGTCAACGGGCGCCTGTCACAATCGGTGCCAAATTTGACATCGAGGTTAATCTTTGGCTTTGATGTCGGATGGCGCGCGGCCCATATCGTGATAATGATTGGCATTGTGCTGGCGCTTATACCGACCTACGCCTGGTTTATATATCGGTGGTCATATTTAATTTCGATGGTGCCATTGGCGTAGGTGACACAAGCCCCAGCACGATGATGGGTATGTGCACATTGTCAACGGGCGCCTGTCACGATCGGTGCCAAATTTGACATCGAGGTTAATCTTTGGCTTTGATGTCGGATGGCGCGCGGCCCATATCGTGATAATGATTGGCATTGTGCTGGCGCTTATACCGACCTACGCCTGGTTTCTATATCGGTGGTGCCATCGGCGACGATTGCTCGTTCCCACGCTCCTGCGTGGGAATGCATACAATGTTCGATGGCGCCGTGCAACGGGCGCGCGGCGGAAATCACACCAAGCTTGCGCGATTGAGAAGGCGCTTATGCCGACCTACGCCTGATCTATATATTAACGCGCCTGTTTATCCAACGTCTGTATAGACGATGGCGCGTTACCCCAACAAAGTCTGCAAATCATGGGTCGCTTGGTCGAGCGCCCCAATGTGTTCGCGTACCCAATCAGGGTTGTAATAGGTGTCTAGGTAGCGCTCGCCGCTGTCACACAGCAAGGTGACGATAGAGCCTTTCTCGCCGTTGGCGCGCATTTCATTCGCCAGCATTAAGACGCCGTACAGGTTAGTACCCGTGGACGCACCGGCTTTGCGGCCAAGCTGGCTTTCTAGCCAGTGAATGGTGGCGATACTGTGAGTGTCCGGTACTGTGGTCATTTTATCAATCACTCCGGGAATAAAGCTGGGCTCGACACGTGGCCGTCCAATCCCTTCAATCCGACTGCTCTCATCCGTCGTTAAGTTTTTATCGCCGGTGAGGAAGTAATCGTGAAATACCGAGTGCTCAGCATCGGCCACCATCAGTTGAGTGGGTTGGCAGCGATAGCGAATGTAGCGGCCAATGGTCGCTGAGGTACCGCCGGTGCCTGGGCTCATCACAATCCAGCGAGGGATCGGAAAGCGCTCGTACTGCATTTGATCAAAAATACGGTTGGCAATGTTGTTATTGCTACGCCAGTCCGTTGCTCGCTCGGCATAGGTAAACTGATCCATGTAATGGCCATTGAGCTCTTTAGCAAGGCGGCGAGACTCGGCATAGATCTGGTCTGACCGCTCGACAAAGTGCGCTTCACCGCCATAAAAACGGATTTGCTCAATCTTCTTACACGCAGTGTTTTTGGGCACCACAGCAATAAACCGTAAGCCAAGTAGGCGAGCAAAATACGCTTCGGAAATGGCAGTACTGCCTGATGAGCTTTCAATGATGGTGGTGTGCTCATCAATCCAACCATTACATAAGCCGTACAAAAACAAAGAGCGCGCCAAGCGATGCTTTAGGCTACCGGTTGGGTGGGTACTTTCGTCTTTCAGATAGATATCAATGTCCGTAAAGCTAGGGAGATCGAGCTTAATTAAATGCGTATCTGCAGAGCGTTTAAAGTCCGCTTCAATGAGGCGAATCGCGTTACCGACCCAAGTATGGCAAGGATGTGGGGTTGTCATCATGCGTCTCCGAATACGTGATTAGTACCAGTTTACGCAAAGCGCAGGATAAAAACCTTGCTATTTTTGCTCTATAATGACGCCAAAAGAGAAAATAAAACTCATATAAAACGATTAAAGAGAATATATTTTTATGGCTGTCACATTAGATGAGATAGATCGCACTTTACTCGCAGCGCTACAGGAAGATGCCAACTGGTCTGTGGCCGCGCTGGCCGAACGGGTGAATTTAACCACGACTCCCTGTTGGAAGCGGCTGAAACGGCTGGAATCACAAGGGGTGATCCGCGGGCGGGTAGCATTGCTTGACCCGGAAACCGTTGGCCTAGCCTTTACCGCCTTCGTCCACATCAAAACCAATGACCATAGTGAGCAGTGGTACAAAACCTTTACGGAGGTGGTGACTGAGTTTCCTGAGGTGATGGAATTCTATCGCATGGCAGGTGAGTATGATTACATGATGAAGGTGCAGGTGGCTGATATGACTCGATTTGATCATTTTTATAAAAAGCTGGTCAATTCTGTGCCAAGTCTGAATAATGTGACATCAACGTTCGCAATGGAAGCACTTAAATACACCACCGCCCTACCGATCGGATAGGTCAGATAAATAATAAAAGGCGGGGAGAATAAGGAGCCCTCATGAAGGTGTTTTGGCAGTTAGGCTGGTTTTTTAAACGTGAATGGCGTCGCTATGTCGGCGCCATGATTATTTTGGTATTTGTCTCTGTCTTCGAGCTGATCCCACCGATGGCCGTGGGCCATGTGGTCGACGGCGTGGTTGCGGGGGATATTTCTACGCAAACACTGTTATGGCTATTAGCGGGCATGCTGGCTATCTGGGGGGTGGTGTATCTGCTGCGCATTGTTTGGCGAGTGTGGCTTTTCGGTGCGGCGGCGGAGCTTGGCTCTGTGCTGCGTAATCGGCTTTATGATCACTTTACTCGCCAATCTCCGCATTTTTTCCGTCGCTATCCGAGTGGCGATATCATGGCGCGCTCCACTAATGATGTGAAAGCGGTGGTGATGACCGCCGGAGAGGGAGTCCTGACCGCGGGTGATTCCATTATCACAGGTGCGGCGGTATTGATTGTGATGGTCAGCCAAATCAGTTGGCAACTGACGATTTTAGCGCTGTTGCCGATGCCGGTGATGGCCTTTTTAGTCAATCGGTTTGGGCGCCGTTTACATCATACCTTCACCGAGTCACAAGCGGCGTTTTCTGAGCTGTCAGAGGTGAGTCAGTCCTCACTGTCTGCGGTTAGAATGGTACGTGCCTTTGGTCTAGAGCAGCACCAAATGAATCAGTTCGACCAGGTTGCGGATCGTACCGGGGAGAAAAACCTCGCCGTAGCGCGGGTCGATGCGCTGTTTTCGCCGGTGATTCAAGGCACCATTGGCGCGTCGTTTTTCTTTACCGTTTCCGGTGGTGGCTATTTGGTTGCTAACGGTGAGATTTCGTTAGGGGATCTTACCGCGTTTACCTTGTACCAAGGTTTGATGATTTGGCCGATGCTCGCGATCGCCTGGCTGTTCAATATTATCGAACGGGGCCGAGCGGCGTGGACCCGTATTGATGCGCTGATGCAAGAGCAGCCAGACATTGTTGGTGGTGACACGCCGCTGCCAGACACCATGCAGCCGTTGACGCTAGCCATTGAGCAGTTTAAGTGGCAACCGGATGACAGTTTTGCCCTCAAAGATATCCATGTGATCCTCTCGCCAGGGGCAATGCTGGGGATTGCGGGCCCGGTTGGCAGCGGCAAGTCCACCTTGTTACAACTTCTATTGCATCTGACTACGTTGGAAAAAGGCGATATTCGTTATGGTGATGTATCGATTGCGAACGCTGATTTGTCGTCGTGGCGACAACGTTTTGCGGTGGTGACGCAAACACCGTTTTTGTTCTCGCGATCGATTGCGGAAAACATCGCCCTCGGTCGCCCCGACGCAACTCAAACGGAGATTGAACACGCGGCTCACTTGGCTTGTATTGACGAGGATATTCGTCAGTTGCCGCAGGGCTATCAAACGGCTGTTGGAGAAAAGGGGATTACTCTGTCCGGTGGGCAAAAGCAGCGGATTTCGATTGCTCGCGCATTATTGGTGGGTGCCGAGTGTTTGATTTTGGATGATGCCTTGTCGGCGGTTGATGGTGACACCGAACATCGGATTTTGCAGAATCTACAACAGCATCAACAAACGCGTACCACGATCGTGATTGCTCACCGCTTATCGGCCTTGGAAAGCGCCGACGAAATCGTGGTGCTTAGTCATGGCCAAATACGCGAGCGCGGTCAGCATCGTCAATTGATTCAACAGCCAGGATGGTATCAAGAAATGCATCAATATCAGCAGCTGGAAGCGGCACTGGATGCCGATGAGGAGCCGCGCAATGACTAAGCGAGAGATTTTATATCGGCTATTAAGCTATATGCGTCGCGATCGTCGCCAGTTTGTGATTGCCGCCATTTTCTTATTGGTAGCCGCGGTGGCGGAAGTGACCGGCCCTTATTTGGTGCAAATCTTTCTTGATAGCTATGTTGCCAAAGACCATTATCCGGCGATGATCATGTGGGCGCTTGCGGTGGGGTACATTGTATCCACTATTGTTTCGGCCGGCTTCCAGTATCAGTACGAGTTACGCTTTAACACCATGGCGGTGGCGATTATTCAGCGGATTCGAAAAACCGTGTTTGCCAATGTGATCAAACAGCCGTTATCCGCGTTTGACTATGTGCCGATGGGACGGATTGTCTCGCGCTTAACCAATGACACCGAGTCGTTGAAAGAGCTGTATGTGTCGGTGCTTTCGACTTTTTTACGCAACATCGCCTTGATTAGCGTGATGCTGGTGGCGATGCTGATGCTCAGTATTGAACTGACGTTAGTCGTGCTGGTGTTATTGCCCTGTGTCATCTTGGTAATGGTACGGTATCAAAAACGCTCAGCGCCCGCCTATCGCCGAGCGCGAGACCGCCTTGCTGATATCAACGGGGTGATGAACGAGTCGGTACAGGGCATGAATCTTATCCAATTGATGCAGCAAGAGCAGGCGTTTTCTTCCCGCTTTCAAACGATGACCGCGGATCACTTGGATGCCATGGTCACCATTCAGCGTCTCAATGGTATTTATTTGCGTCCCTTGATTGATTTGCTCTCCGGAGCCGCCTTGCTGTCCTTAGTGGCAATTTTCGGCGTCAGTGGAATGGAAGTGATTGGCGTCGGGGTGCTCTATGCTTTTTTGAGTTACCTGGGTCGAATCACTGAGCCGCTGATTGAGATGATGCAACAATTATCACTGTTGCAGCAGGCGATTTCAGCGGGAGAGCGATTGTTTGAGATGATGGATACGCCGCCTGAGCAATATGGTCATGACAGTACACCGATTCCTGACGGTGCCATTGCACTGCGTGATATATCCTTCTCTTATGATGGCGAAACGCCAGTGTTGTCCGACGTGAATGTAGACGTTCCTGCGGGCGGCTTTCTGGCGTTGGTCGGTCATACGGGGAGCGGTAAATCAACCTTAGCGTCATTACTCATGGGGTTTTATCGCCCAGGAGAAGGCACGTTAACGCTGGGTGGTTTGCCGATTGAAACCTTAAGCCATCAAAGTTTGCGCGAGGGCGTGGCGATGGTGCAACAAGATCCGCACATGTTAACTGGCAGCTTAAAAGAAAATATCGCGCTGGGTCAGTCACTGGACGATGCTGTGATTTGGCATGCATTAGAGCAAGTAGCATTGGCAGAGTACGTGAAAGGCTTACCTGCTGGTTTAGAGACTCCATTGGGCGAGGGGGGGATGACGTTCTCAGCTGGGCAACGTCAGCTATTGGCTCTAGCGCGGGTGTTAGTCCGTCAGCCTAAAATATTGATCCTTGATGAAGCCACCGCCAATATCGATTCCGGTACCGAAGAGCTTGTTCAGCAAGCATTAAATAGGTTACGTCAGCAGATGACAGTGGTAGTGATTGCGCACCGTTTATCGACTATTGCCGAGGCCGATAACATCTTGGTTTTGCATCGCGGCCGCGTGATTGAGCAAGGGCGCCATCAAAGCTTGCTACGCCAGCAAGGGCGTTATTGGCAGATGTACCAGCTTCAACAAGCCAGCGCTCACTTGGCGGCGCTTGAGGAAGAAGCGTAGGCTTAGTCGTGTCATAGGTAAGAAAATTAAAAAGGGGCTCAGGCCCCTTGTTTGCAGCGAATAGCGTCGCTGAGCGCTAGGGGAGCTTACGCATTAACCCTTCTTGAGTAGCAGAAGCCACTAGGTCACCTTGTTGGTTAAAAAGCTCTCCGCGAACAAACCCACGTGCACCACTGGCCGAGGGGCTTTCAATTGCAAACAGCAACCACTCATCCATTCTAAACGGACGGTGAAACCACATGGAGTGATCAATGGTGGCCACTTTCATGCCTGGGGTCAGTAATGTTACCCCGTGAGGTTGTAGCGCAGTGACCAAAAACCCCCAATCCGCCGCGTAGCCCAGCAAGTATTGGTGGACATGGTAGTCATCGCCGACTTCACCGTTAGCACGGATCCAGAGATATTGCTTCGCTGGGGCCGTCTCTGGCTTCAGTGGATTGATCACAGTCGCAGGGCGAACTTCTATTGGTTTATCACTGCCAAACGCTTTGACAACATTGGCGGGCAGTTTGTGGGCAATATCTGCGACCAGTGATTGCTCCGAGCGCAAAGTTTCCGGAGCGGGTACGTCTGTCGGCATTGAGTTTTGATGCTCGAAACTTTCCTCTTCCTCTTGATACGATGCGGTAAGATAGAAAATCGGTTTGCCGTACTGTACGGCTTTTATTCGTCGAGTACTGAAACTTTTTCCATCTCTGAGTATCTCAACATCATAGATGATCGGTTGTTCCGGGTCGCCTGGACGCAGGAAGTAGCTGTGGAATGAGTGCAAAAAGCGATCGGCTTCGATGGATGTTTTCGCGGCAGAGAGCGCTTGACCAATCACTTGCCCGCCATACACTTGTGGCAGTCCAAGATTCTCACTTTGGCCGCGATATAGGCCGGTGTCTAATCGCTCAAGCTGCAGCAGTTGTAAGAGTTCTGTCAGTGGTTGGCTCATAAGTCCTTGATTCATGCTATGCTTCCATTGTTATTGTTCAAGCTATCATAACCTTAGCGTTTTTGCCGCATTCAAACGCGTTTCGGTGAGGATTCTTTAATGAAGAAACTAACGTTTCTGTTGTTCGCCTTGTTTACTGCTCTAGTGTTTACCGCTTGCTCTGGTAATAGTCAAACCAATGATTTAGCGAATATTTCTGGTGCTTTGGTCTATCGTGAGCGCCTTGCTTTACCCGAGACTGCCAGTGTCACTGTGCGTTTGGTAGAAATAAAAAAAATGGACTCGCCGGGTAAAGTGATTAGCCGACAGTCTTTTGTGACTGAAGGTCAGCAAGTGCCCCTCCACTTCGCGCTAAATTACGATCCAAGCCAAATTTCTGCTTCTCATGATTATGTGATCACCGCGCAAATTGATGTCAGTGAACGCCCGTTATTTATCACCAATACGGTTAATAAAGTGATCACGGATACGAATCACACCTATGATCCAACCATTACGCTGGTACGATCCGACAACTAGTCGCTACACTGGGAATCATGACCACAGCACAAGGAGTGTGCATGCGGATTTCCTCATTAGTTTGGCCCGCGATCGTGCTAGCGATTGCTATTGCTGCGAGTATCAGTGCCGGCGATGCCTTACATGGGCTAGCGATCATGGCGCCTGCGTTGTTTTTCTTCTACCCAGACAAATTGGCGAGTTGGTTATTGCTGTTGGGAATGGCGGCCTTGGCCCTTTCTTTACCGCAGTTACCTGCTTTGCTTGCGGCAAGTACTTTGCTGATCTTGCCAGCGTTATCTTTATGGTTTAATCCTGACCGACATCCCCATGTTAAGTGGTTACTTGGGGCTGTGATGCTCGCTATTTTCGCAGGGATAATGGCTCTGCAGTCGGAAGCAAAATTAGGCGGAGCTCCCTGGTTTTTGGCTCTTCAACTTGCGGCGTTATGCGGGTTATGGCTATCGATGCAATATTGGCCGGGCTACCAACCACCTCGCCGTGGCGCTTGGCTAGTGCTTCTCATTCTGGCCGCGGCGGTTGGGTGGCCATCCGCGCTGTGGAGCGTGGCAGTAGTTGCGATGATTGGGCTGTTACAGTGGGTGGCGCTTACACCGCGTTTAGCCGCTTCACGTCACCTTGCGATGCACATTTTGCCGTGCGTGCCGTTTTTAGTTATTGCTTGGCGTGTTCCCTATCAATTAACGATGTCGTTACTGGTGGCGTGGGCCACTATGCTGGCGGCTATCTGGGTAGGTGAGTATTTACTCTTGGAAGACTCAGACGATAATTAAGTGATAATTGCTTATAAGATCAACAGTTAATCGGTAAGAAAACGAATCCTCCTTGCATTGCATCCAGCCTTGCCACATAATGCCCCGCAGTTAAGCAAGCTTAACGACATATCGATGGAGGCCTCCTTGGTTCTCCCGCAACACTATCTTGTGTACTGGGTCAGGTCCGGAAGGAAGCAGCCCGCGCTTGGGACGTGTGTGCCGGGATGTAGCTGGGGAGGTCTCCGCCCTTTCTGCTCCCCCCCCTAAAATCAAATGCTTCTCGAACAATACACCATCATTTTCCTGTGAATTCCACCGCCTATTTACACAACAAACTGATATGTGCACAACCAACTGATTTTTTGGGATGATATGAGAGTCTGTCTTCTATTATCGTCTGTTGACACCTGGGTGACACAGCCTGGCATGACTCGACTATGATCATTAAATATACAGGCAGCAGTGGGCCCAATGGAGGCGTGACGTGGTGATAAGGCGAATGTGGGTGGCATGGATAGCTATCTTGGTGAGTAGCCAAGTGATGGCGAGCGATCTACAAACGCAGCTTAAGGGGTTTTACGATGAAGCGTGGCAAGCAGGGACCCTGATGGTCGCTCAGCCGGCTTTAAACGCTTATCCTCAAGCGCTTTTAGTGAGCCAGGCACAATATCCAGATTTTGAACATTTTGATTGGCAAGATCTGAGCGCTCTCTACCAGGTCGTTCAAACCTGCCAACCTAATCCGCGCATTGTGGTACCAAGGCTGTTAGTTGCTCAGCGCTTCGAGCTTGCGCTTTGTCGAGAACAGCCCTTACCGGTTGAATGGTTTGAAAAAAATCCTCTGCTTCATCCTGCTGGGGGGAGTTACGCCGAGCGTTATTTAAGCCATTACGCAATAAAGACACCACCGCCTGAACTGGTAGAGCGCGTGACTCTCGCCAATAAAAATCACCCGTTGCATGACGCACTGGCCGCGCTTAGTCAGTCAGGGCGTGATGCCTTGCTTAACGGTTACCGTGCCTATTTGGATGGAGACCGTCTGTGGTTAAATGGGGAAGAAGGGTGGAAAGCGTTACCTCGTACACAATGGATGTCGATCGCCGATAACTATCGTTTGAGTCTATCGACCCACTCAACGGGCTGTGACTACCGATATGGTAATATTTGTAATCAGTTACATCCCGCTTATCGAGGCGTCATGATTGCTATTTTGGTGGCTATTTTTGGGGCGCTAGTGCTGGGGTTAGCGCGCAGTGTTTATGATAGGTACCAACAGCGGCGCGAGCGCCAGTTTATCCTCCAGTTACTCACCCATGAACTGCGAACACCCATTGCCAGTTTGGGTCTGACGGTTGAGATGTTGCGCAATCAATTCGATAAGCTGGATGACTGTACGCAAGACGTGTTGTGGCGTTTATTGGCCGACCATCAACGGCTCAACCAACTGACGGAAACCAGCAAGGGATATTTAAGTACCGATAAAAGCGAGCAGTTTAAAACGCAAACAGCCTCGTTATCCGAGTGGTTAGATAACGTGTGTGACTGCTATGACATTGACTACACGTTAAACCAAGACAAGACATTAACATTGCCTTTCTACTGGCTCTCTATTTGTTTGAAAAATCTGATACAAAATGCGCACCAACACGGTGGCAATAAAGTTTGGATCCGAGTACATGTCGGCAAGCGAATTCGAGTGTGTGTCTATGATGATGGCGCTTTTCCTTCATGGTGGCAACGCGTTTGGCGCCGCTGTAAAGCACCAAAGTCTGAGCACAATATGGGGATTGGATTATTTTTAGTCGCGCGGTTAATGCGGCAAATGGGGGGTAAACTTTTGATTAGACGTCATCCTACTTGCTGCATGTTGGAGTTACCCCAATGAGCCATTTGCTATTGATTGAAGATGACACCTTGTTGGGTGAGGGCCTACGTCAATTTTTTGAGAGCTACGGTTTCCAATGTACTTGGTTAGTTGATAGCCACAAGGTAGAGAAGCACTGGTATCACGCCGATCTTGTTATCTTAGACCGGCAACTGACCGACGGTGATAGCTTGATTCAGCTTCCTCACTGGCTTTCCTTAAAAGCGCTCCCTGTTATTGTACTGACCGCGAAAATTGAAGTAGAACAACGAGTTGAAGGGCTCATGGCAGGAGCAAAAGACTATGTGGTTAAACCTTTTTCACATCAAGAGTTGCTCGCGCGAATTTATGCCCAGCTTCGACCTTTGGGCGAGAGCCAGCTTTTGTATGGACCGATCAAGGTTGAGCCGGGATCGCGGAATGTTTATTGGCAGAATGAATCCGTGATGTTGAAACCGAAAGAATTTGACCTGTTATTATTGTTAATACAAAACCCAGGGCGAGTTTTTCATCGTGAAGAATTACTCAACAAGATTTGGGGTTATCAAGCGTTTCCCACCACTCGTACTGTGGATAATCATGTGTTGCGGTTACGACAAAAATTGCCCGATTTAGCAATAGAGACGCATCGTGGAGTGGGCTATCGATTGGTGATGCTATGACACGATGGGGACGCTTGCTGGTTCTCGGATTCGCGATGCTAAGCGTAAAAGTAAACGCTGAGCAAGCCTGGTTTGGTGATACGCCCATGCAACAGACCTACCAGGCATTAGCCGCCGACCGACCTACTGTTGCTTGGCAGGAGCTTATTTTTGCACTATCGCAAGAACAGATTGCTACCCAGCATTGGGCCGCGCTCAAACATGCGATCATCAATCAAACAGATTGTGGTCAACGCCTAACTGAGCCGAATGGAAAGGATATTCCACAAGGGCTTACCATTTCTTTTGTGCGACGCGCAGGAGCATCAAGCCTAGGTTATGAAATCAAACTATCGGCTGAGTATGTATCGCGTGCAACTTTGGTTACGCTCACTGATCCCAATGGTCAGACGGTGATCAGTGAAATATTAGGCGCTCAAACTGGATTTCAAGAAATTGAATCAGGACAACTTTTTACCCAAGTAGATCCAGGTGTTTACGAACTGCGTTTAGGTGGGCAGCACTACAGCTTGGTCGTTTACGGATTACCGCGGCGCCCTTGGGTGAAACTAATCGGCCATCCTGATCAACAATTAACGGTGGATTTACCCAACACGCCAACCAGTTGCGCGCCGGCGGCCGCTTATTGGCTATGGCTAGATGATGCGTACCGATGGATTGAGCAAACGCCAATTTATGTGACAAGTAGCGCGGAAAACACGCCGAGCCCGGTGAAGGTCTCGCTTCCCGTTAAACGTCCCGCTAAATCGGAACACTTGAGCGCGATCGTGACGCATTTTGAGTACCAAGGCGCTATCAAAGTGAATTACGTCGAACGGCTAGCTTTGCCTTTACCAGAAACACTTTACACCGCTGAATCAGTTAACGCCAGGCGAGTTAAATGACGCTAGGCGAGCGATCTATCAAACGTGTTTAAAGGCGAGAGATATAAAAAAATAGCCCGACAAAGCGGGCTATTTTTACGTTATCGAACAGGTGATTAGTTCAAGTATGCGTTGAACATCCAGAGTAGTTTTTCTTGTTCGCGGATGTAATCGCTCATTAGTGCTGATGTGCCTTCGTCGTCAGCTTCACCAGCGAGGCTCATAATGTCACGTTGTAGGCTAATTAATACACTAAACCCATCAACAATGGCGCGTAGACCGGCTTGACCGTTCGCCTCTGGTGCATGCTCTTTGATTTCACTGATTTTCAAATATTCACTGAAGCGGTGTTCAGCGGTACCACCAATAGTAAGAATGCGCTCGGCTACTTCATCGATCTTAGTTTGCAGATCGGTATAGATCTCTTCGAATTTTACGTGTAGCTCAAAGAAGTCGCCGCCTTTGATGTTCCAGTGAAAACCACGCACATTGGTGTACAGCACTTGGTAGTTTGCTAATAGCGTATCTAGGCGAGCTGCTAAATCTGCAGCTTTGGTGCTGTCCAATCCGATCAATGCTGATTGTTTACTCATCTAATGCCTCCTTAGTGGCAAAATCAATGTGTTAAATCGTCGCGCTATCGCGAAAATTGAACACTGGAAACTGTGTTGTTTCGATTGATGAAAATAGAATAACGTCCCGAATTAAAAAAGGAAAATGGAGTTAACCTATATACCTGATAGGTTAAGCCTATGATGTGATCGATGTATCGTCATGAACAATAAAATGCTCAGGAAGACGCTCGAGACCTGCGATTAACGCTTGTAGGCAGCGCGCGTCGATTGCCGTGCCAGTTTCTTCTTTCATGATGGATAAGGCTTTGTTCATTGGGATAGGGCCACGATAGGGACGCTCAGCAGTGATAGCATCAAAAATATCTGCGGTGGTAATAATGCGAGTGAGCAGGGAAATGTCATCGCCCTGCATGCCGTCTGGATACCCGGAGCCATCGAGCTTTTCGTGATGGGCGCTAGCGAACTTGGCGAGGTGATCGAGTTGGTGGATTTTCGATAAGATGGTTTTACTCAGTGCAGCATGGCGTTTAACGTGCTCCCATTCCTCGTCATCCAGTTTTCCCGGCTTATCGAGCACATCATTGCTTACGCCGAGTTTGCCAATATCGTGCAGTAACGCGCCACGCTTTAGCCATTTTTTATCATGTTCACTAATGGCTAACTCGTCAGCAATTAAGCTAGCGTATACGGCGACACGTTCACTGTGACCCGAGGTGAAAGGGCTTTTGGCATCAACAATACGCCCAAAGGCAGCTGCAATGTCATCCATATAATCATCATCGACCCAAATGCATGTGTTGGCAGGCGTCATCGACAGGACTTCTTCTTTTAATGTGGGGTTACCCAGTTGCTGCCAAAATTGCGGTTCGCGAGCCAGCTGTAAAAAGGTATCGACGAGGTCGGGGTCAAACCAAGTGCCGCGACGGTTTTTCAGCTCGCGGAGTGCGGCTTCGACACCGGACTCGGTTCGGAAGACATCAATGACTTGCGTCATCAATGCGATGCGCGAAAACAAGGGGATCTGATCGGCCTTTAACTGATCAGGACGCCCACCACCATCATAGTGTTCATCCAGCGCGTAGATGGCTTCAGCAACGGTTTCACTAAAACGTAAATCGCGTGCGACATCGGCACCACGGGTACATCGCGTTTCGATCAGCTCTTGCGCATACATGTCGCCATGACGAATGATATCGAGTGTGGTCGAGAGCTTTTGCATGAAACCGCGTTTGACCCCAGTATTTTTTAACACAAAGTTAAGTACGCTGGACAAGCTGCCGTCTACTACCTTGTAGCTTTGTTTAAACGCTAAATCATTGGTGAGGTACAGTTCGCAGATCCGTGCCGCATTGCTACTACATCCGGCATCTTTTAGCAGCAACGTATAGAAAAGATCATGATGTTGTTGATCATCGAGCGCTAAGGCGTCAGCGAGTTTCATTCCTAACCACGTGCAGCGCATACAATGTTCAGGTGGCTGTCCTTCAGTCATATCGAGCGCCGTACTCAAGGCTAGGATTAGCTCTGACAACTTTAACGAAGTCACGTCATTTGTATGGGGTTGCATCTTATTTTCTCATCCACTTTATTGGTCCATTACGCGTTGGTGGTGAAGGTCTACTTTTAATGTGTGAGACCGCGAACGGTTGCCGACACTTCTTCTGCACCTGCGTGAATATCACTCATCACGTTATCGGCTGCGGTGACTTTTTCTTGCCCCATGGTTGATTGTTCAGTGACTCTTTCCATTGCCTCACTCACCCCTTTGATCAGTTGTAGGTTTTCATCGACGACATCGGCAATTTCTGTGGTGGACTTGCTGGTGCGTTGTGATAAACCTCGAACTTCGTCGGCAACAACCGCGAATCCACGGCCTTGATCACCCGCGCGCGCCGCTTCTATCGCTGCATTGAGTGCGAGCAAGTTAGTTTGTTCGGCGATTTGTTTGATCGTGGTGACGATGTTTTCAATGCTCTGTGCATGCTCACTGAGCTGATTTACCTGATTAGCGGCTTCGACAGCTTGGTCGGTGACGTTTTGCGATAGCTGAACGGCTTCTTGTAGTAAGGCGCTACCGTTTTCACTATGCTTGAGTGTTTGTTCTGATGATGCTTGAGCAAGCTCTGCCGCCTGATTAACGGCTTGATTTTTTTTCACTGCATCAGTGACTGCAGTCGCGAATTTGATCACGCGGTAGACTTTACCATTGACATCAAAAACGGGGTTATACGTTGCTTCGAGCCAAACTTCATTACCATGTTTATCACGACGCAAGTATTGGCCAGACGTGAATTGGCCGCTGGCTAGTGATGCCCAGAAGTTTGGGTTATCTTCATAAAACGCGTGATCACAAAATATCTCATGATGCTGGCCTGCAATTTCTCGTGCTTGGTAGCCCACCGCGGCCAGGAAATTATCATTTGCACGAACAATTGTGCCGTCAGGTTCAAATTCAATCACCGCCAATGAACGATCGATAGCAGCCAGAATAGATTGTTGTCGTAAGCTCTCTTTGTGCTGTTTAGTGACATCCGCTGCCAATTTTCGAACGCTGACTACTTTGTCGCTGGTATCTTTGATCGGTACATAAGTCGCTTCCATCCAAATTTCTTGTCCATGCTGATGGCGGCGACGAAATATGCCTTTCTGTGGTTTACCTTGCGCGAGTGATTGCCAAAATTGTTGGTAACTTGGGTCATTAACGGTTTCTTCGAAACAAACCGCGCGGTGATGCTGGCCGATAACCTCATCACGACCGTAACCAATAATACTTAGGAGTTTATCGTTTACACTAGTAATGGTGCCGTCAGGCGAGAAGGTAATAGTCGCAATATGTGTATTGATGGCATCGAGCTCAGCTTGGAGTGCGGCTTTTTCCGTTTGGCAGGTATCCAATTCTCGCTGTGTCTTTTTGAACATGACAGCAAACTTCCTTCTGTTCATTGGTTAGGTATGAGCGTATTCAACTTGTTGTGCAAAAAGTTTACGCACATGTGCTTATTATAGAGTGCAACGTTTGTTGCGTTTGATCTTTTCTCTCATGTCATCATGGAATCTAGCGTAGCCTGTGATTTTTGCTGTTTTGAGTCATGTTTAGAAACACAATAATTATGTGTATCTATGCGTCGCCGTGCTTCCTTTTCCCTGCGTTCTTACGTATTCTTTGTGATTAAGATCATGTTCACATGGCAGCCTGTGTAACATTTTCATAAAGCATCCTTACAGTTTGTAACTAAAGTGCTTTTCTATTTTCAATAATTTCTGAAAATTCCAAATTTTCATTGATCCCACGCAAAGAAACTCCGTATTATCCCTCAGACGCATTGTGAGGGAGATCAAAATGGAGTTGTCACAAGAATTACGCAACGTCGTGATGCACTTTGGTGAGATGGGAAGCCGTTGGGGCTTTAATCGCTCAGTCGGTGAAATGCTAGCGCTGATTGTGCTAAGCGAACATCCTTTAAGCGCTGACGACATTGTGTCTGCACTCAACATTTCTCGCGGCAACGTCAGTATGGCAACCAAAGAGTTGCAAGGCTGGAATTTAATCCGTTCACAGCGTACCCCCGGAGATAGAAAGGATTACTTCGTGCCCAATGGCACTATCTGGGAGTTGGCGCAGCAGGTGCTTGCTGAAAGGAAAAAGCGAGAAGTCGACCCCACCTTATCGATGTTGCGTTCACATTTTATGCGAAGCGAAGACGACGCAGACAGTCACGCGGTGACGCAGTTACATGAGATCCACGATCTTTTGGAGCTGTTCAACCATTGGTTTGATGATGTGCAGCAAATGAAACCTGAGCATCTGAAAAATTTGATGAAGCTGGGTAGCAGTGTCGGTCGGCTTCTTGAGCTGTCGGGCAAGTTGTTTCACAGCAAGTCCAACGAAGAATCGGGTAAGTAACGTCCTGAGGGTAATGTCATGTTAGATACATTAATGTTGTCGCGAATGCAGTTTGCGGCCAACATCAGCTTCCATATTCTTTTTCCCACCATCACGATTGCACTCGGATGGATGCTGGTGTTTTTCAAATTCAGACACAATCGCACAGGTGAGCAAATTTGGCTCGACACCTATTATTTCTGGGTCAAAGTGTTTGCGCTGACCTTTGCGCTTGGGGTGGTCTCTGGTATTACCATGAGTTTTCAGTTTGGCACCAATTGGCCGGGCTTCATGGAAAAAGTTGGCAACATTGCGGGTCCTTTATTGGGCTATGAGGTGATGACGGCGTTTTTCATGGAAGCGACCTTCCTCGGTGTGATGTTATTCGGTAAAAATCGGGTGCCTAACTGGGTGCATACGCTAGCAACTTTGCTGGTGGCGATTGGTACCACGATTTCTGCTTTTTGGATCCTGGTACTCAATAGCTGGATGCACACACCAACCGGCTTTGAGATCATTGAAGGGGTGGTCCACCCAACCAGCTGGTTCGAGGTTATTTTTAACCCATCAATGCCGTATCGCTTAAGCCATATGCTATTAGCGTCAGGGCTGACCGCGTCTTTCTTAATTGCCGGTATTTCCGCCTATCAGAAATTGAAATCACCCACGTCCGGTGTATCAGACAAGCCACTGAAAGTGGGGATTACAGCGGCCGCTATTTTGATCCCACTGCAAATCTTTATCGGCGACATGCACGGGTTAAACACCCTAGAACATCAACCGCAGAAAATTGCGGCGATGGAAGGGGTCTGGGAGACCGAGCAAGGCGCGCCATTACTGCTTTTTGCGGTACCTAACGAACAAACACGTTCAAACGACTATGAAATCGGTATTCCGAATTTGGCCAGTTTGATTCTGACTCACAAACTCGATGGTGAAATCAAAGGCTTGGAAAGCTTTGAGTATCATCCACCGGTGAAACCACTCTTCTTTGGTTTTCGAATCATGGTAGGCGTAGGTGTGCTCATGTTGCTGGTGAGCTGGTACACCGCGTACCGTGTATGGCGAAACCAGCCAATGCCTAAGTGGCATCTGATGGGGCTTGTGGCGATGACCTTCTCAGGCTGGGTCGCTACCTTATCGGGATGGTATGTCACTGAGATTGGTCGTCAGCCTTGGCTTGTTCAAGGTGTATTGAAGACGGCGGATGCGGTGACGACAGTCGCCAGTTCTAATGTAGGGATTTCATTAACCATCTATCTCACCCTCTATGCCGTGTTGATGGTGGCCTACATTCGAACCCTGTTCTTCTTGGCGAAAAAACGTTTGCCAGAGTATCAATCTGACGACGCAAACACCGCGCAGTCAACTAAAGAGGTGAACGTATGACCATCACACCACATTTACCTGAAATCTATCTATTGCTCTTTGGGTTTACGGTATTTATGTATGCCGTATTAGATGGCTACGATCTCGGGGTTGGCATGTTGCTCCCGAGCTGTAACCAAGCACAGCGCGATCGCATGATTGCATCGATTGGCCCTTTTTGGGATGCCAACGAAACGTGGTTAGTGTTGGCGGTTGGTATTTTGTTGATTGCATTCCCAACCGCACATAGCTTGATTTTGACTGAGCTATACTTGCCGACCTCAGTGATGTTAGCGGGATTAATCTTGCGCGGGGTCTCCTTCGATTTCCGTGCCAAGGTGCGGCCTGAACGCAAAGATCTCTGGGATCGTTGCTTTAAAGCCGGCTCTTTTATTGCAGCGATGACCCAAGGCTACATGATAGGCCGTTATGTGTTGGCATTTGATGAAAGCATCGGGGCGTACTTGTTTGCCTTATTAAGTGGCCTTTGTGTGACCGCAGCTTACATCTATATCGGCGGAACCTGGTTGGTGATGAAGACTGAAGGCGATTTACAAAAGCGAGCGGCTAAATGGTCGCGTCGTGGTGGTTGGTTAGCCGCGCTAGGCGTCTTAGCCATTAGTATTGTGAACCCACTGGTAAGTGAAACGGTTGCCGCGCGTTGGTTTGGCTTCCCTGAGATCTTGCTTCTCGCCCCCGTTCCATTAGTGTGTCTGGCGATTATGGTGCTGGTCGACCGATATTTACGTCATGTACCGGTTGAAAATGACGTGGGATACCAATTCCCATTCATTGGCGCGATATTCTTGTTCGCATTAAGCTTTTTTGGCTTGGCCTATAGTTTCTTTCCGGACATCGTCCCAGGAGTAATGACAGCACAAGAGGCAGCGAGTGCACCAGGTACCTTATTGATTGTGGGTTATGGTGCCATGTTTGTGTTGCCGATGATCTTCCTGTACACCGTGTTTGTCTATCGTGTGTTCTCCGGTAAAGCAACGGATCTTAACTACGAGTAATCTCTCTCACCGTTAGCCGTTTAACTGTTTTATGAGCGCCCAGTCCATCTTGTGATGGCCTGGGCGCTTTTTTTATCTCTACATATTTGTCATTAACGCGAAAAAAGGTAGTCACCCTAAACATTGGTGGCGTTAAATATTACATCTCGCTGGATTAGCTCTCCTGTCTATCAAGCAAAGACCTAATTTTTTCTGAGACCATTACGTTAGAGCTTGGTACTCGATTCCATTTTTGTCTTATTTTATCTGATGATCGGCGATATGAGCAGGTTTTCGTTGGTTTTTTACGCTTTCTAGCGTTTTTGGTAATGATGTCGCTGGTAATGAGTGAGGCTAAATCATAGCGCTTCTCTTGTTTATGGCCCTTAATAATCGCTTATGATAGTTGTAATTGTGGTCATTTATTGCACGATTTGGTGATAAATACTGCTATCAGTACAAACAATTAGGTGACAAAAGAGTGAGGTTAAAATTGACTTAAATCATTGTTTTTGCTTTATCTAGCTGTTTTTTCGTGGGGTGGGGTGTAGCGAATTGGTTAAAAATAATGTTTGAGATCTAATGATTAGCGTGTAAGATTATCTTTAACTAATCGTTCAATTAAAAAAACGAATGGAGACGTAATGCCTAAGGTAGGGATGCCGGAAGTACGGAAACCGCAGCTGGTTAAGGCCACGATGACGGTTATCGGTCGAGTAGGGCTGCATGCAGCCACGATTTCTTTGATTAGTAAGGAAGCCGGCGTATCAACAGGCATTATTAACCACTATTTTGGTGGTAAGCATGGCTTGCTAGAAGAAACCATGCGCGTGGTTCTACGTGAGCTATCGGCGACGGTGATTAGCGCATTGCGTGAAACCCCACGCCACCACCATCAGGCGCGCATTAACGCGATCATTAACGCCAACTTTGAAGGGTTTCAGGCCAAATCTGATGTGGTTAAAACGTGGTTAGCGTTCTGGTCGTATGCCATGCATGATGATGAATTATACCGTTTACAACGCGTGAACGAAAAGCGCCTACTGTCGCATTTGCGCATTGAGCTACGTGCATTATTGCCGCTTGATCAGGCGGTGATGGTCGCTCAGGGGATTGCGGCGTTGATCGATGGTATTTGGTTGCGCGGTGCATTGAACCCTAAAGGTATTGATGCCAACAACGCTCGGACCATTATCAATGATTATTTGGATAAGCAATTGACCTTTTATGGTCGTCCTCAGAGCTAAGGCCGCAAACGCCTGACATATACACTCGAATACAAAAGAATTCAGGATTAATTATGGACGCGAAAACGCTATTTATTAATGGCCAACTGACCGCTGCAACCAGTGGCGAGCACTTTGCAACCGTCAACCCGGCCACGGGTGAAACGCTTGCACAAATTGATCAAGCTTCGGCAGACGATGTACAAGCGGCTGTCGATGCTGCCAAACAAGGCTTTGCAGTTTGGTCGCGTATGACAGCGATGGAGCGTAGCCGCATTCTACTAAAAGCCGTTGCCCTGTTACGTGAGCGTAATGATGAATTAGCGAAGCTCGAAGTACTCGACACCGGTAAGCCGATGCAAGAAGCGGTCGAGGTTGACGTGGTCACCGGTGCGGATGCAATTGAGTATTTCGCCAATCTTGTCCCGTCCATGCAGGGCGAGCAACAACCGCTTTCTGAGAACCAATTCTTCTATACCCGTCGTGAGCCACTTGGCGTGTGTGCGGGCATTGGTGCTTGGAACTATCCGATCCAGATTGCGATGTGGAAGTCAGCACCAGCATTGGCCGCTGGTAATGCCATGGTTTTCAAACCGTCTGAAGAAACACCGCTAACCGCCTTAAAACTGGCAGAAATTTTTGCCGAAGCAGGGATGCCAGCCGGTGTGTTTAATGTGGTTCAAGGTGACTACCGTGTGGGCCAAATGCTGACTGCACACCCTGAGATTGCCAAAGTCTCGTTCACGGGTGAAGTCGGAACCGGTAAAACGGTCATGGGTGACGCGGCTAAAACACTCAAGTCGGTCACTATGGAGCTAGGCGGTAAATCACCTTGTATCGTGTTTGATGATGCAGACCTTGATAATGCGGTATCGGCAGCTATGGTCGCGAACTTCTATACCCAAGGCGAAGTGTGTACACACGGCACCCGTGTATTTGTTCACGACAGCATTTACGACGCCTTCGTTGAGCAACTGAAAGCGCGTACAGAAAAGCTCGTTATCGGTGACCCAACCGATATGAACACCCAGGTCGGTGCGCTGATCTCGACTGAACACCTTAATAAAGTGATGACGGCGATTGAAACGGCAAAAGCAAGCGGTGCAACCTTGCTGACCGGTGGTTATCGCGTCACTGAGAACGGGCTTGATAAGGGTAACTTTGTCGCGCCAACCATCTTTACAGACTGTGATGACAACATGGCGCACGTGCGTGAAGAGATTTTTGGCCCTGTGATGTCGGTATTGCGTTTTTCTGATGAGGAAGAAGTCGTTGCCCGTGCCAACAATACCCATTATGGCTTAGCAGCAGGTATCTTTACGCAGAATTTATCGCGTGCTCACCGCATTATTCATCAGCTTGAAGCCGGTATTTGCTGGGTCAACACCTGGGGTGATTCACCCGCAGAAATGCCAGTTGGTGGCTACAAACACTCAGGTGTCGGTCGTGAGAATGGTGTCGAAACCCTCACACATTATACCCAAACCAAGAGTGTCCTGATTGAGCTTGGCGACTTCGCCAGCCCTTACGCCTAATTTCTAACGGAGCGACCAATATGTCACAACGCTACGATTATATTATCGTCGGCGCGGGTTCGGCCGGCTGCGCATTGGCCGATCGGCTGACCGAATCTGGCCAACATCAAGTGCTACTGCTTGAAGCGGGCGGTACCGATAAGAGTATTTTTATCCAAATGCCGACGGCTTTGTCGATTCCTATGAACACCAAGCGCTATGCCTGGCAGTTCGAGACATTGCCAGAGCCAGGCCTTGACGGACGTGAACTTCATTGTCCCCGCGGTAAAGTGCTCGGTGGCAGTTCATCGATTAATGGCATGGTGTATGTCCGTGGTCACGCTTGTGACTATGAAGAGTGGGTTGAGCATGGTGCCAATGGCTGGGATTACGCTAGCTGTTTGCCGTACTTTAAGCGTGCTGAAAGTTGGTCAGGCGGGGCAGATACCTACCGTGGTGGTAACGGTCCTGTCGGCACTTGCAACGGTAACGACATGAAATTAAACCCTTTGTATCAAGCTTTTATTGATGCAGGGGTGGAAGCTGGGTATCCAGAAACCAAAGATTACAACGGTTATCAGCAAGAAGGCTTTGGCCCAATGCACATGACCGTCGATAAAGGTGTGCGTGCCTCAACATCAAACGCCTATCTGCGCCGTGCCTTGAAGCGTAGCAACCTCACCTTGAAAAAAGGCGTGGTGACGCGCCGTATCTTGCTAGAAGGCAAGCGTGCTGTCGGTGTGGAATTTGAAAAAGGCGGCAACATCGAGCATGTGATGGCGGATAAAGAAGTGATCTCTAGTGCCGGCTCTGTTGGGTCGCCTCAGCTTTTACAGCTATCCGGTATTGGTGCGCGTGACGTGCTCGAAAGTGCAGGTGTTGATGTTCAGCACGAGCTGCCGGGCGTCGGTGAAAATTTGCAAGACCACCTCGAGGTGTATTTTCAATTCCATTGTAAGCAACCCATCACGCTGAACAGCAAACTGGGCCTTATTAGCAAAGGCATGATTGGTACCGAGTGGATCCTGACCCGTAAAGGCTTGGGCGCGACCAACCATTTTGAATCTTGCGCCTTTATTCGCTCACGCGAAGGACTGAAGTGGCCAAACGTGCAGTATCACTTTTTGCCTGCTGCTATGCGTTATGACGGTAAAGCGGCATTTGATGGCCATGGCTTCCAGGTGCATGTTGGCCCTAATAAACCAGAAAGTCGCGGCCATGTTCGGATTCAGTCTGCCGATCCGCATGCTAAGCCGGCAATTTTATTTAATTACATTACGACTGAGCAAGACCGCCAAGATTGGCGCGACACCATTCGTTTAACCCGCGAAATTATGGATCAAAACGCGATGAACGCATTCCGTGGTGATGAGATCCAGCCGGGTAAGGATGTTCAGTCGGATGAAGCGATCGATCGTTGGGTGAAAGAGAATGTGGAAAGTGCTTATCACCCATCGTGTACTTGCAAAATGGGCGCCGAAGACGACGCAATGGCGGTGCTCGATGAGCAATGCCGCGTGCGTGGAATTCAAGGGTTGCGCGTGGTGGACTCCTCTGTCTTCCCGACGATTCCTAATGGCAACCTGAATGCCCCAACCATCATGGTAGCGGAGCGCGCCGCTGACATGATCCTTGAGAAGCCACTCTTACCTGCCGAGCAGGTGCCAGTATGGATTGCGGCTGAGTGGCAAGACAAGCAACGCAATCAAAACGCGCAGAGTGACGATGCCACCCAAGGGTGAGCACACACTAGAAACTAATTAGTAAGCATTACAAGGAAACTAATATGTCAATGAATAAACGTAAAACCACCAAAACGCTGATGACTGCCGTTGGCTTGAGCTCAATGATGGCGTTCGGCGCTGCAGCGAATCAGTGTGAAACCGTGCGTTTCTCGGATATCGGTTGGACAGACGTCACTTCAACGACGGCTATCACCACGGAAGTGCTTAAAGGCATGGGTTACACCACAGAGACAGATTTACTGTCACTGCCTGTGACCTTCTCATCACTGGCGTCGGGCGACATCGACGTATTCCTCGGTAACTGGATGCCAACACAGACAGGCGATATTAAGAAGTACATTGATAACGGCACTGTCGATAGCGTTCGCGCTAACCTAACGGGGGCAAAATACACCTTAGCTGTGCCTAAATATGTGTACGATGCCGGTGTGAAGAGTGTTGCAGATATCGCGGAATATGCTGACAAATTTGATTCACGCATTTATGGCATTGAACCCGGTAACGATGGCAACACGCAAATTCAAAAAATGATCGACACCAACGACTTTGATCTGGGTGATTTCCGCCTAATCGAGTCCAGTGAAGCGGGCATGATTTCGCAAGTCTCACGTGCCGTTCGTCGTGACAAATGGGTTGCCTTCCTCGGCTGGGCCCCGCACCCAATGAACAGCAATTTTGATATGAAATATCTATCTGGTGCCGATGAGTACTTCGGCCCGAACTATGGCGGTGCCACGGTTCATACCAACGTACGTAGCGGCTATGTCGAGCAGTGCGCAAACGTGGGTCAAATGCTCGAGAATCTTGAGTTTAGTCTCAAGATGGAAAACGAAATGATGGGCAAAATCCTCAACGACGGTGAGAAGCCACAAATGGCTGCACGTGAATGGCTACGCAACAACCCAAGTGTGTTGAACAAGTGGCTAGACGGTGTCACCACAGTTGATGGTAAAGACGCTGTTGAAGCGGTCACTGAATACCTAAAAAAGACTGAAGCGTAACTATAAAAGTGTAGAAGGAGAGGGCGGTGTTAACGCCGCCCCTAAGGTTTTATTGTGAATATTATTACAGATAACAAGATCCCACTCGGTCAATGGATGGAAAGCGGTGTTGATTGGTTGACCATGAATGCCGCCGGTTTTTTTGATGCGATTTCAATTGGGTTAGATACTAGCATCACACTATTGGTCGATATTTTTAAATGGATGCCAGCAGCTGGTCCGATTCTTATGACCGCGGCCCTTGCTTGGTACCTGCAACGTCGAATTTCTATCGTGATCTTTGTTGTGAGTGCGCTCTTGTTGATCCTCAACCTGGGCTACTGGCAAGAGATGCTGGAAACCTTTGTTCTGGTTTTTGCCGCGACAACGATTTCCGTATTAATTGGCATACCGCTGGGGATAATGGCGGCGCACCGGCCTTTGGTATACACCTTTATGCGGCCATTGCTCGATTTAATGCAAACTGTACCACCGTTTGTGTATCTCATCCCAACGCTGGTGTTGTTTGGTTTAGGGATTGTTCCGGGCCTTATTTCGACCATTATCTTTGCTATCGCATCGCCAATCCGCCTGACGTATCTAGGGATCACGCGGGTGCCTGAAGAATTGGTCGAGGCGGGACGTGCATTTGGTGCCACTCGTATGAAATTGTTGTTTAAAGTGGAATTGCCGGCGGCATTGCCAAGCATTATGACAGGTGTGACTCAGTGTATTATGTTGTCGCTGTCGATGGTGGTTATTGCTGCGCTGGTGGGGGCTGATGGCCTGGGTAAACCGGTTGTCCGTGCACTGAATACAGTGAACATTTCTCAAGGGTTTGAAGCGGGTCTTGCGATTGTATTGGTCGCCATCATTCTTGACCGCTTGTGTAAAGCACCCAACCAAGGCAACGAATAAGAGGTAACCATGGACGCAATCGCAATTAAAAATTTAGATGTCGTGTTTGGCGATAACGTACAGCCAGCACTTGATCTGTTGGATAAAGGCCTTTCTCGGTCAGAAATTATTGAACAAACTGGACAAGTTGTCGGTGTCGATAATGTATCGCTCAATGTTAAAGAAGGCGAAATCTGTGTGCTCATGGGCCTTTCAGGCTCAGGTAAATCGAGCTTACTCCGTGCAGTTAACGGCTTAAACCCTATTAGTCGTGGTAGCCTCGAAGTCCGCGACGGCGATCAAATGGTCGATATGGCGACTGTTGATTCGCAGACATTGCGTCACTTGCGCACCAGTCGTGCTTCTATGGTGTTCCAAAAATTTGCCTTGATGCCTTGGATGACGGTTGTCGACAATGTGGCGTTTGGCTTGGAAATGAAGGGGATCAGCAAAAAAGAGCGCCGCAAGCAAGCGCTTGAGAAATTGGAGCTCGTTGGTTTAGATGAGTGGGCTAACCAATATCCTCATGAACTGTCTGGTGGTATGCAGCAGCGTGTTGGTTTAGCAAGGGCCTTTGCCATGGACAGCGATATATTGCTGATGGATGAGCCTTTCTCTGCGCTTGACCCACTGATCCGAGCCCAGTTGCAAGATGAGCTGTTAGAAATACAGAAAAAACTCAATAAAACCATTCTGTTCGTCAGTCACGACTTGGATGAAGCGTTAAAGATTGGTAACAACATTGCGATTATGGAATCGGGCCAATTGATTCAGCATGGCAAGCCGGAAGACATTGTATTACGTCCAGAAACTGACTACGTCCGTGACTTTGTGGCTCATACTAACCCATTGAATGTCTTAAAAGGACGCTCAATGATGAAAACGGCTGATAACTTAACGCGCGTTGAGAATCGTTGGAAAATCTGTGATCGACGTGAAATCTGGGTCACGGCTGAGCAAGGTGGCACTTTCTCTGCAACCGCAGGCGATCAACCATTGCGTGTGGTTGAGTGGGACAAAGACACGCTCGATTTCTCACAAGTTGGCGATAACACCATTGTTGTGGCCTCACCCGATATTGAGATGCGTGACGCGATTGAAATTCGCTATAACACCAATACGCCTGTATTGCTGGTAGAAAATGGTGAATTGCTCGGTACCTTGTCTGATCATGACTTCTATCATGCTTTATTGGGTAAATTTCAGAAAAAAGACACAGACCAAGCGGCATAACTCATCACGAGTCAGCCCCATGTCTAGCCATACAAAAGGCCTGCTTTCGAGCAGGCCTTTTCTGATCATTGCGAAGTTTGTTGATAACCGAATTAATACTACGGCATGATCACGGTATCAATCACGTGAATGACGCCGTTGGACGCCATGACATCGGGTTTCACCACCGTCGCGTTGTCCACTTTCACATCACCGTAAGAGACTTTGAACATCACATCGCTACCTTGCACCGTGGTTGCTGATGACATACCCATAACTTGCTCGGCTGTGACCTTACCGGGGACAACATGGTAAGTGAGGATATCGGTTAGTTTGTCTTTATTCTCTGGCTTCAGCAGTGTTTCTACGGTGCCATCTGGGAGCTTATCAAAGGCAGCGTTGGTCGGCGCAAACACTGTAAATGGGCCATCACCTTTCAATGTATCAACCAGATCAGCGGCTTTTACTGCTGCGACCAACGTTGAAAAGTCATCATTTTTCATCGCAGTATCAACAATATCATGATCACCCTTGTGGTGAGCAGCGACCGCGGAGCCCATGCCTGCGAGGAACGTGGCAGTGACTGCAAATTTAGTCATTGTTTGTTTTAACATCATTGTTCTCCCTTTCATTTTTTACTCCCCACCATGACGGCGATGCAACATTGCAAACGCTTGGTGACTTCCTGGGAATGATTAATTGACTGCCTTGTAGAAAACGAAGAGAGAGATGAAGCCGATCACAGCGCCAAAAATATTCCTGGCCACGATTCCTTCTTTTACGCCTGATTGCCTTGATATTCACGTGAAATTTTTCGAACAACTCATTCGCATAATTGTGATTGTCCGCACACTTTTATCGGCGTAATCTCGTGCTCGTTCCAACGCAATAACGCGAACATGCTGTCGATTCTAGGGAGTATGCTTTGTGAGCAAGTTTCTGCGAAAAATAGCATTTTCAAAAAATAGCCATTTTTCAAAATAGAGACAGTGAGGTGACAAAGCATCCGCGTTATTGGCGTTTAATAGCAGTCAACCCGATACGAAAGAGGAAATAACCATGAAAAAACTTGCAGCAATTTTCGCCCTGACGCTCGCTTCAACCTCTGTAATGGCTGGTGGTTTAAACCTCGATGTCACCCCAGCTGAAGGCGGCGCTTGGGTAACCGTTACCGAGCAAGGCCAAGCGGTTGAAGGTGCGAAAGTGACCAGCGAATCCGGTCTGGATGCGAAAGTCACTGACGAGTCTGGTCGTGTATTTATTCATGCACAAAACCAGAACAGCCGTTCAGTCAACTATGTCGCTAACACAGATCAAGGCCAGCACGCTGAAAAAGCAGCCTTTGTACGTGGCGACCATAGCTAAGCATTGTTCGTGAGCCATCGTGGACAAATCTTGTCCACGAGTCATTGAGCATAAAAAAGAGAGCATTACGCTCTCTTTTTTTATGCCTTTCGGTTAACCACAACCACGTTTTTAGAGCAACCACGTTTTCAGATCAACCATGCTTTTAGATCAAAAAGTGACTCGACTTGATGGGTTGGCGTAATGCCTGCTGGTGACGGTGTGTTATCGCTATTAAGCCAGCATGTATCAATCCCTGCACGCATGCCACCCAGCACATCAGAATGTGGATTATCGCCAACCATTAAGATTTTGTCCTTGGGGGGATTTCCCATTTTTTCAAAGGCATGTTCAAAGATCCGAGGGTCCGGCTTGGCTATGCCCACTTGCTCGGATATCACTAAGGTTGAAATCGCAGACTTCAACCCGGTTCTTTCTAGGCGGATATCTTGGAGAGCGGTAAATCCGTTAGTAATGATACCAATATGTGCATGTGGCTTGATCGCACTAATAAGCTCGCGCGCGCCTGGCAGTGGTTCGCAAATCTCAGCCATTGCATCTAAAAAACCCTGGTTCAATGTTGCAGGCGCCACGTTAAGACGCTCTCCCCAACGCGTAAAACGCTCGGTTTGTAGCGTATGAGCATCAATTTCACCATCTTGATATTGTACCCACAAAGGCTTGTTTAGCTCTGAGTATTCCGCAAACGCGTGATGGTCAAAATTGACATTGTAGCGCGAAAACATACGTTGTAGTCCCGCAAAGGCATCGAAGTGAAACAGGGTTTCATCCGCATCAAAAAGCACCCAAGGATATCGCATCGATTTAACTCTCTTAATGTAAAGTGAAAGAGTGTAACAGACCCAGAGGTTTGCTAGCGAGCCTCCACAAGCGACTCACCGTCCATGGTGATAAATAACGAAAACACAAAGCAATGTTGCTATTAAAGGGAGAGGTATAGCCCTGCCAAGGTGGCACTCATGAGGTTGGCTAAGGTTGCGGCAAGAATGGCGCGCATGCCTAATTTGGCGATATCACCGCGGCGCTCTGGGACAATGCCGCCCAAGCCACCCATTAACATTGCTATTGAGGTGAGGTTGGCAAAGCCACATAACGCAAACGTAACAATGGCTTGGCTATGGGGAGAGAGCGCCCCTTTTAGGTTCATAAAATCCGCAAACGCCACAAATTCATTCACAGCAATTTTCTTACCAATCAAGGTGCCTGCTGTCATCGCCTCTTGCCAGGGAATGCCAATCAGCCAAGCCACTGGTGCAAATAGGTAGCCGAATAGCCACTCAAGGCTTAGTTGCGGCAAGTTTAAAATAGGCCCCAGTTTCCCTAACCCACCATTAATCAGCGCAATCATACTGATCACGGCGAGTAAGCTGGCCCCCACGGCCATCGCAATTTGTAAGCCACTCAAGGCGCCTTGCGTGCCAGCATCAATCACATTCACTGGTTTATCTTGATCGTCTTCGAGCGCTTGGTGTTGAGCATGATTCATGGGGGATTCGGTCTGCGGTACCATTATTTTGGCCATCATTAACCCAGCAGGTGCCGACATAAACGCAGCCGCGATCAGGTATTTCATCTCTACCCCCAAGCCTGCGTAACCCACCATGGTGCCGCCGGCGACTGAGGCGAGCCCGCCTACCATAACAGCAAACAGCTCGGAGCGAGTCATGGTAGAAAGAAAAGGTTTTACAACCAACGGCGCTTCAACGGAGCCAACAAAGATATTGGCCGTGGCAGACATGGACTCAGTGCGAGAAGTGCCAAGTACGCGGCGCAATAAGCCACCAATGAGGCGAATGATCCAAGTCATGACCCCAATGTGGTAAAGCACAGCGATCAGTGCAGAGAAAAAAACGATGGTGGGAAGTACATTAAAAGCGAAAATAAAACCAAGTTTAAACTTAGCCAGATCACCAAACAGAAATTCAGCGCCAATATCGCCAAAACTAATAATCGCCGACACGGCTTCTGATGCGTTAGCTAGAATACGCTGACCAAGCGGAACAGAGATGATAAAGCCAGCAAAGACGATTTGTATTAGGAACGCACCTCCCACTGTGCGCCAATTAATCGCGGAGCGATTTTCCGAAAAGACAACCGCGATAAGGAAGAGGACACTAATCCCCAAAAGGCCAATGCCAAACTGCATGATGTTGCTCCGCAAACGTTAAACTTAGGATGGGAAACGATTGCGGCGGTATTGTACGCGATTTTAATAATGTGACAAGAGTCACTTTTTGTCCTATTTGTGTTCATTTAATTGCATTTGTGTCTATATTGATAAAAGGTGTGTTGTGGCTCGTAAATGATGCGTGACATCTTGGTTATAAAAGGTGTCGAGACGGGTTCTTCCTATCAGCATTGTGAGTGAAGATTGCGTTGCATCAAAAGTGTTGATGGTGACTGTGTCTATTTTTCATGGGCATCTAGAATAAAACCCGGCTATGATTCGAATAGGCCAAGGATAGTGCTATTTCCTTAGCGACACGATTATTTATAGTTCTGAAATAAAGAGTTCAAATAACTCGCTGAGCGAGTAAGGACGCGGGATTCGGGCTGATTTTTTCTTAGTGGGTGGTCACAAAATGAACATTTAGTTAGGCCCCTAATTAAAAAATTTTCGAGATGTGTTAATGTAGCCGACTGTGTGGTGATGACTGATCTTTTATTGATGTTAAAGATGGCTTAAACATCAATAAATAATGAGCTCGCTACCAACACTCACAGGCTTCCGAATAAACGGACTAAGGAGTTAACTCGTGAGCGATAAAAGCCATGAAGATATGATGACACCAGACGGGAAGGTTAACCCGATCGATACTGACTATCAGGTCGGTCAGGATAACGTAGCGCTGAAACTCGGCCCGTTTGGTTTTGATATTCATAACCGAGTATTTATGATTTCCGGGCTGTCAATTTTGGCCTTCATTTTTGTCACCTTGGCATTTCAAAACCAAATCGGTCCTGTTTTTGGGGATTTGCGTGGATGGCTAACCTCAAATCTAGACTGGTTCTTCCTTTCTGCAGGTAATATTTTTGTTGTTGCTTGTCTAGTGCTGGTTGTGTCACCACTGGGTAAAGTTCGATTGGGTGGTACTGAGGCAAAACCGGATTACGGCTATCCTGGCTGGTTCGCGATGCTTTTTGCGGCCGGTATGGGCATTGGCTTGATGTTCTATGGCGTGTCTGAACCATTGACGCACTTCCAAACCGCGTTAGGTGGAACGGCAACCGGTGCTGACGGCCTTCGTACTGACTGGGCGCCTTTAGGGGCGGCAGCCGGGGATACTGAAGCTGCCCGTCGCCTAGGTATGTCTGCGACTATTTTCCACTGGGGCTTACACCCATGGGCGATTTACGCGGTATTGGCTCTAGGCTTGGCACTGTTTGCGTATAACAAAGGCTTGCCTTTGACCATGCGTTCTGTGTTCTACCCACTGTTCGGTGAACGTGTTTGGGGTTGGACAGGGCACGTGATTGACATTCTCGCAATCATTGCGACCTTGTTTGGTCTTGCCACCTCGCTAGGCTTGGGGGCATCACAAGCATCCGCCGGTCTGCACTTCCTGTTTGATACGCCGTTGGGTGATACCACCGAAGTCTTGCTGGTGATGGGTATCACAGGCGCGGCGATCCTTTCGGTTGTCGCAGGGGTAGACAAAGGGGTCAAACGCCTGTCTGAAATCAATATGATTTTGGCACTGTTGCTGCTGATCTTTGTGATTGCCGTGGGTCCAACGATTGCCATCTTAACCGGCTTCTTTGGAAACCTAGGGGCATATCTACAAAATCTGCCTGCGCTGTCTATGCCATTTGGCCGTGAAGATGCGAACTTTACCCAAGGCTGGACTTCCTTCTATTGGGCATGGTGGATTTCTTGGTCCCCATTTGTGGGGATGTTTATTGCGCGTGTTTCACGCGGTCGTACTGTGCGTGAATTTATCACCTGTGTGCTGATCATCCCTTCAGCGGCCTGTGTGCTTTGGATGACCGCCTTTGGTGGCACGGCGATTGGTCAGTTCGTTAATGAAGGCTATACCGCTGTTGCCGATGCGGAGCTTTCACTCAAGCTGTTTGCGATGCTGGATGGTTTGCCATTGGCATCAATCACATCGTTTATCGGGATTATCCTGGTTATGGTATTCTTTGTGACCTCGTCTGACTCGGGCTCATTGGTTATTGATACCATTTCAGCGGGCGGTAAAGTGAATGTGCCTGTACCACAGCGTGTTTTCTGGGCGTCTTTCGAGGGCTTGGTTGCGGTTGCGCTGATCCTTGGCGGTGGCTTGGTTGCCCTGCAAGCGATGGCGGTATCAACCGGTTTCCCATTCACGATTGTGCTGTTGGTCGCGACGGTCTCCTTGTTTAAAGGCTTGATGTCAGAGCCGCGAGGCTAGTTAGCGAAACATCGTTAATCTAGTCAATGATGAAAGAGGCAGCGCACCATGCGTTGCCTCTTTTTTGTTAGCGCTGTTTTATTGCCCTCTTTTTTCAGCCTCCCTTTGCCGCTAATGTTCGTCTCTCGAGACGGAGCGTTATGAAGTGGTTAAACATTGGCCAAGCTCACCAGCCCTTTATTCACCTATTCATCTTGTGTGATATTCTTGCTGACTTTTCTGTCATTGCTTCTTTTTGCGTGCTGACGTTTACCTCGATATCGAGTGTCGTCCAGGCAGCGTTTAGCAATAATGACAGGTTGCCGAGTAGACGGAGTAAGGAGTTTACGTGTGAGCGATAAAAGCCATGAAGATATGATGACACCGGACGGGAAGGTGAACCCGATCGACACCGATTATCAGGTCGGTCAGGACAACGTTGCCCTCAAGTTTGGCCCGTTTGGCTTTGATATTCATAACCGCGTATTTATGGTCGCGGGTTTGGTGATTATGGCCTTTGTGTTTGTGACGTTGGCTTTCCAAAACCAAATGGCCCCGATTTTTGAGCAGATGCGCGCTTGGTTAACCGCAAACCTCGACTGGTTCTTTCTTTTAACCGGTAACGTCTTTGTCATCGCTTGCTTGGTGCTAATTGTCTCACCACTAGGCAAGGTGCGGCTAGGGGGCACTGAGGCCAAACCGGATTACGGCTATGCTGGCTGGTTCGCGATGCTGTTTGCCGCCGGTATGGGCATTGGTTTGATGTTTTATGGTGTCTCTGAGCCACTAACCCATTTCCAAACGGCGTTACAAGGGACCGCAACGGGTACTGATGGTCTACGTACCGACTGGGCGCCTTTGGGGGCTGCCGCCGGTGATACCGAAGCCGCGCGTCGACTGGGGATGTCGGCAACCATTTTTCACTGGGGCTTACACCCTTGGGCGATTTATGCCGTATTAGCACTCGGCTTGGCATTGTTTGCTTATAACAAAGGGCTTCCTTTGACCATTCGGTCGGTATTTTATCCGCTGTTTGGTGAGCGTATTTGGGGCTGGACCGGTCACGTGATTGATATCTTAGCTATCGTCGCGACGCTCTTTGGTCTTGCTACTTCGCTTGGCATTGGTGCATCACAAGCATCTGGTGGTTTGCATTATTTGTTTGATACACCATTGGGGGCCACCACTGAAGTCTTGTTGGTGATCGGCATTACTGCGTTGGCGATCTTTTCGGTCGTAGCGGGTGTGGATAAAGGGGTAAAGCGTTTATCTGAGATCAACCTAGGCCTGGCGTTCTTACTCCTCCTTTTCGTGATTATCGTCGGTCCAACGTTAGCGATTCTGACCGGCTTCTTTGGTAACCTCGGGGCGTATTTACAGAACCTGCCGGCGCTGGCTATGCCATTTGGCCGAGAGGATGCCAACTTTACCCAAGGTTGGACCGCGTTCTATTGGGCATGGTGGATTTCTTGGTCTCCATTTGTGGGTATGTTTATTGCCCGCGTCTCACGTGGCCGAACCGTTCGCGAGTTTATTACCTGTGTGCTGCTGATCCCATCCGCCGCAAGCGTATTGTGGATGACTTCATTTGGTGGCACCGCGATTAACCAATTCGTCAATGAAGGGTATACCGCAGTGGTTGACGCAGAGTTGTCGCTGACCTTATTTGCCATGCTAGAAGGGTTGCCGTTAGCAGAGATTACCTCGTTTATCGGTATTATCTTGGTCATTGTCTTCTTTGTTACCTCGTCTGACTCCGGCTCTTTGGTGCTAGATACCATTTCGGCAGGCGGGAAAATGGACGTACCGGTATCGCAGCGCGTTTTCTGGGCAACCTTCGAAGGCCTGGTCGCGATCGCACTGATCCTCGGCGGCGGGCTTGTTGCGTTGCAGGCAATGGCGGTCTCGACGGGCTTCCCGTTCGCGGTGGTCTTGCTGGTGGCGACGCTCTCCTTGTTTAAAGGCCTTGCTTCTGAGCCGCGTGCAAAATAAAGAAGTGTGCTAACTGCTTGATAGTTAGCTAAGATAGAAAAGGCAGGCTTTCGAGGCTGCCTTTTTTTATGGCAAGTGATACGGCACACTGTGTCACAGCCAACGGACATCCTGATTCACTGTGTCCTACCACGATATTATCGCACGTTTAGGTGAGCGCTATGGAAGCTGAACAAATCGAGATTGCAACATTTCTTGCACAGTACGCCCCATTTGATTCAATGCCCGAAGAGGTGGTCGCAGAAGTGGCAACCAGCATTGAGATCAGTTATTTCCGTGCAGGCACCGATATTTTTGCTTACGGTGACGAAATTCACGACTTGGCGATCATGCGTAGCGGCGCTGTCGAGCTGTTTCGCCGTAATGGCACCCTGTATAACCGCATATCCGAGGGCGACATTTTTGGCCAAATGGGTCTATTGATGAACAATCGTGTGCGGATGCCCGCGAAAGCGATTGAAGACACCTTGATCTATTTTATTCCGGAAGCCACGTTTAATCGCTTGTTTGATGATTTTGAGCATTTTGCCGATTTTGTCGAGGTGGAAGATAGAACACGCTTGCGCCAAGCGGTATCAAGCCACAATGAAGCCAATGATCTCACCACCTCCAAAGTGAAGAAACTGATTATTCGCGACCCGGTGATGATTGCCAGTACTGACTCCGTGCAATATGCCGCGCAAGTGATGTCGCAAGAAACCGTCTCATCGATTTTGGTCATGGGTGATGAGCCCAATCCAGAAACAGGGCTCAAACCGGTACTGGGGATTATTACCGATCGAGACTTGCGTAACCGGGTGTTAGCAGAAGGTTTGCCTTATGAAACGCCGGTTCAGGAGATCATGTCGCCACAGTTGATTACCTTGGATCATAATGCGTATATTTTTGAGGCCATGCTGACCATTCTGCGCTCCAACTTGCACCATGTGCCGGTGCTACAACACGGCAAGCCGATTGGTGTGGTTGCCTTGTCTGATATTGCACGCTACGAGTCGCAAAACAGCTTGTTCTTGGTGGCGAGTATCTTCCGTCAGCAGTCGGTTGAGGATTTGGTGATCTTATCTAAGCAGGTCAAAGATTGCTTTGTACGCATGGTCAATGAAGATGCCAACTCGCATATGATTGGCTCGGCACTGTCGGTGATTGGACGCAGTTTTAAGCAGCGTCTTTTAGAGCTTGCCGAAGAAGAGTTGGGTGAGCCGCCTGTGCCGTATTGCTTTTTGGCGATGGGCTCTATGGCGCGTGATGAGCAGCTGATTGTCACCGACCAAGACAACGCAATTATCCTTGATGACAACTACGATCATGGCCAACACAATGCGTATTTTGAAGCCCTGTCTAAGCGCGTCTCTGATGGCCTAAACGCATGTGGTTATACCTACTGCACCGGTAATATCATGGCGACCAACCCCGAGTGGCGTAAAACGCTGAAACAATGGGAGCAATGCTTTGCCGATTGGATAGATAATCCTAGCCCGCGTTCACTGCTCGACAGTAATATTTTCTTCGACTTGGATGGGGTGCATGGTCGCACAAACTGGGCCGAACAACTTAAAGCTTTCGTGGGTCGTCGCGCCCGTCGCAATAATCGCTTTTTGGCGTCCATGGCGCGTAACGCCTTGAACCGCACTCCACCATTAGGCTTTTTTAAAGATTTTGTCATGGAGCAAGACGGTCGCCACAATAATTCGATTAACTTAAAGCGGCGTGGTACCGCGCCCTTAGCCGACTTGATACGTGTTCATGCATTGGCGACCGATTCGCGCTCGCAAAACTCGTTTGAGCGTTTAGACGATATTATCGAAGCAGGGATCTTACCCAAAGGCCGCGGTCCCGATCTGCGCGATGCGATGGAGTTTATTTCGATGGTCAGGATCCGTCACCAAGCATTAGATATAGAAGCGGATCGTGAACCTGATAACAATATTGAGCCGGAGAACTTATCTGACTTTGAGCGCCGTAATTTAAAAGACGCCTTTCAGATTTTAAGTAATGCCCAGAAATTTTTGAAATTCCGCTATCAGCCCAATCGGTCGTAAAGGAAGGATATGTTCCACTTTAATCTTAGGAAAAAAGAGGATGCAGACCAGGTAGACTGGCGTGCGATGCTAGACACGAAACGCGAGACCGTGCAGCACGAAACCTTGCAGGCCTTTTATCAGCAAGGATGGGTGTCACCCGATACGCCCGTTTCGCAAGTGCCGTTTGTGGCGCTTGATTTTGAAACTACTGGGCTCGATAGCCAGCAAGATGCGATTGTCAGTATTGGCTTAGTGCCTTTTACTCTCAATCGTATTCGCTGCCAACAGGCCCAGCATTGGATTGTGAACCCCAACCGACCACTTGCCGAATCGTCGATTGTCATTCACGGCATCACGCACTCCGACATTGTCAATGCACCGGATTTTTCCCATGTGATTGAGCCATTACTCAGTGCGCTGGCCGGTTCAGTGGTGGTGGTGCATTATCGCCGGATTGAACGCGAGTTTTTGGATCGTGCGATAAAAGAGCGGCTAGGCGAGGGCATTATTTTCCCCATGGTCGATACCATGGAATTAGAAGCCTGGAAGCATCGCACCGGCAAGCGTAGCTTCGCTGACTGGATAGCCCGTCGGCCGCCAGAATCGATTCGCTTGGCTGACAGTCGGCAGCGCTATCAGTTGCCATTTTATCAAAGCCACCATGCGCTTACCGATGCAATCGCCACTGCTGAACTGCTACAGGCACAAATTGCACACGACTTCTCGCCAGATACGCCCATTAGTGAGTTATGGCGATAATAAACAAAGACACAATGAACGTTTCTCGTATAGTTTCCGTATTCGTCGACAAGGCGTATAATTTGCGTGCTACAAGCCAGTGACGGAAAGTAAGAGGAACACAAATGACATTGATCCACGTAGTAGAGGGGCTGGCATTCGGTCTCGGGGTGCTGTTGTTATCATCGTCGGTTGGCTTTGCCTATTGGGGATTGACGCTCAAACCGGAAGAAGCAGAAGATATGACAGCGCGTAAAATTGAGTTGGGTTTTTACGCCGGCGCGTGTCTGGTTTTTACGCTGTTAATCGGGTATTGGTTGAGCGTGTAAGTTCATCGCCTTAAAAAGTGAGCCCAATAAAAAAACCACCGAATCACCGGTGGTTTTTTTGTTCTATCGGCTTGGCATTACCAAACGTCTTTATCGATTTGCTTATCCAGTTTCGGGAATTTGGTACGATCAAAGGTCGGGTTTTTACCCGCACGACGCTGGTCTTCGTAGTCTTTCATCAAGGCGAACGCGACGCCAGACAGCAGCGCAATCGCGACCAAGTTAATCACGGCCATCATCCCCATTGATAAGTCAGCAAAGCTCCAAATCAGTGGCAGATCCATCACCGCGCCCATCAGCACCATTGCGAGCACCGCAATACGATACAACAAGATGGCTTTACGACACTTAAAGATATACTCGATGTTAGACTCGCCATACGAATAGTTGGCAATGATCGAGGTAAAGGCAAACAGCAGAATCGCGATGGCGATAAAGGCAGCGCCCCAATCACCGACTTGGCTGACCAAGGCTTCTTGAGTCAGTGCAATACCTGTCAGGCCGCTCTCAGGCTCAAGCATGCCTGAGATCAAGATAATCGATGCGGTCGCGGTACAAATGACAATGGTATCGACGAAGACACCCAGCATCTGGACGTAGCCCTGCGCGGCAGGATGATTCGGCTTGGTAGTCGCCGTTGCCGCAGCATTAGGGGCTGAACCCATACCTGCTTCGTTTGAGAACAAGCCGCGTTTAATCCCTTGCATCATTGCTTGTGCGATCGCATAGCCCATGGCACCGCCTGCAGCCTGCTCCAAGCCTAATGCGCTTTTGACAATGGTTGTAATCACGGCGGGAAGCTGTTCGATGTTCATGGCAACCACGACCAAGGCAACCAATAAATAAGCCAGTGCCATAAAGGGGACAATCAGCTCTGCAACGCGTGCGACTGAGCGCATGCCGCCAAAAATAACCGGTGCGGTGACCAACGCCAGACCGACACCGACAGCGAGATCATTAAAGCCAAACGCGGTGTCCATGGCTGCGGCAATAGAATTCGATTGCACCCCGTTAAAAGCCAAACCAAAGGCGATAATCAAGCAAATGGCAAATGCAATCCCAAGCCAACGTTGACCCAAGCCTTTTTCGATGTAGTAAGCTGGGCCTCCACGGTAGGTTTTGTCGTTGTGGTTCACTTTGTACGCTTGCGCGAGAGTGGATTCGACAAAGCTGGTGGCCATACCCACCAGGGCGGTTAGCCACATCCAGAAAATAGCACCCGGGCCGCCAAGGTACAGCGCCACCGCGACACCCGCCATATTCCCGGTGCCGACACGCGCGGCAAGACTGGTACTGAATGCTTGGAACGACGAGATCCCGCCTGATGCGCCATTACGGCTGTCTGCCATCAGTTTAAACATGTGGCCAAAGTTACGGAATTGAATGAAGCCTGATCGCACCGTGAAGTACAAGCCTAAGCCAATCAAAAGATAAATCAGTACGCTGCCCCAAAGGAGGCCGTTACCTGTATCGACTACGGACACAAATAGATTTTTAAGTAGTTCCATCATTAAACTCTGTTTTGTCTGTTGGGAGACGCCTTGCACGGTTGTTGCTCGGGCCATAACCCGATGATTACCGAATGCGAGGGTCGACAACCACTGTCCTTGTGAGATCGCTGCCATCCATGCAGGTGAGCAACGCGTCACTCGAGAAAGTCATGCATCAAGGCCTGATATGACGAGTGGACGTTGAGTCTGCAACAGCATTTTGAATCCATGCTCGGCTGTTGCCAGAGTGCGCTTTGATTAGCCATGCCGATGTTTTAACGCACCGGTACACTAATTGGAGCACGCCGGATAATACCGATATTTGTGAGACAAAACACTATATGATTAGCGAAGTGTTGGTTTTTTAATCGGTTGCATGTGTTAATAACAGCACTAAAAACTGTAACCAAAATGTAATGCTTTGCAGGCTAATTGCTTGATGTTAAAGCAGTCCAGGTTCAAGGAGGTAAATAATATAGCGTAAATAATGACTATTTATTCACACTGTTAAGACTGAACAAAATGTGATCGACAGCACGTAATATCAGCAAAATCGAGTGGTAAGCATGCAAGCCATTCGGAAACGCCAACCGTTTTTGTCAGAAAAAGTAGCGGCCGCATGCCTAATTGATTAGGGAGGTGAGTTTTTTTTCGCCAGCAGATCGCGTCTCACCATCTCAATCGCAGATAAAGCGGTATCTGGATCAATGGCATGGTTTTCGAGCAAGTAAATAAGATCGACAGCGAGTTTGACGTCATCAGGGGCGTTTTCTAAGGCGCTTGGTGTCGACGCGTGCGGGTCACTCATGATACCTCCGAGCTGGATGCAAAATCAGCAAAGTGAATAAGGGCCGCTTGAATGAGTTGTTCGTGCAACGGCACCAAACTGGTGTGCGAGTCATGGTATCCGCCACCAATCACCGCGGCGACCGGAATATCATGCTTGGCACAGCGTGAGAGTACCCCGCTATCGCGTTGATAAATGCCCTCGGTCGATAACGCCAAATAGCCAAGCGCATCCGCTTGGTGGACATCGACCCCCGCATCATAAATCACCATATCAGGGCGGTATTGTGCGAGGGCGAGATCTAACAAGGGCAAAAAAGCGCTGAGATAGTCCTGATCGCCTGTGCCTGTTGGCAGGGGCAAGTCCAAATCGGAGGGCGGTTTGCGTGAGGGAAAATTTTTCTCGCAATGGACAGAAAACGTCACAATATCGGGGTGGTCGGCGGCCAAGGCGGCGGTGCCATCGCCATGATGTACATCACAATCGACAATCATCACCTTATCAATGCCTGGCTGGGTGAGCGCATGGCGGGCGGCAATCATCAAATAAACAAAAGCCGCTGCCAAAGTCGTAGTGCGCATGGTGATAGCCGCCGGTGAGATGAATAGCAAGGCCTGAATCCAGAGCGTGATCGACCGTCAGTGTGGTGCCGCCGAGCGAGGTTAAACTGCGTGCGATCAATGCGTCGCTCCATGGAAAACCAATCCGACGCATTTTGACTAAGGGGAGATCCCCTGCCAGCAACTGACTGACATACTCGGGATCATGAACGGCATCAATCACTTTCCGAGTGGCCGGGGTCGGTTGATGAAATTCAACCGGTAATGCCAAGCGTTGTAACCGCTCAAACAACAATCGATATTTTTGCAAAGGGTAGCGGTGGCCGTCGGGAAGGGGAAAGTCCGAGTACACCGGATGATAAATCAATGGCAGCACGTATCTCTCCTGGTTGAGCGCTCGGGTTTGACGCTTGGTGTGAGCTGAACGTGAATCACGATTTTTTTTCTCGGTAACTGATCGTGGTTTCGATACGCTCTCGCGCCTTGGTGCAGCGTGCTAGGCGTTGTTCTAAGGCAAGCACTTGTTTTTGGTACTGCTGACGCACCGCGGGGGTCGATGCCATCTCGACGCTGGCATTGGCGTCTCGGAGTTTATCGGCCAGTCGACGCTCCCAATCTTGGTGCTTGGCTAAGTCTTGATAAAGCTCACCAATTGCCTGGCGTCGTGGCCCGCGTTTGGCTTGCTCTTGCTTACGTAACGGCTGTGTCGCCAGTTCACGTTGTAGCGCGGTGATTTGCGATAACAAGGTGYCGCAAATATGGGTCGCACGTGCATCGGTCAGCACCCCTTGTTGGTGATCGCGCTGCATCACTGCCAGCAATCCTTGGGCTTCGTTCACACAGGGTGTGAGCAATTTGCCTTTGCAATGAAAAAGCGTTGTCGCGAATAAAGGCGCGCGGGCTTCGCCACGGCGTCGGTCAACCTCTGCGGCCTGATTGGCCAGTTGCTCAAGGTGTTGGGACATTGCATCGATTTGCGCTTTCATTATGGGTCTCTCAGTCACGCACAGCGGCGACGATAACGGCGATTAAAACCAAGCATCAACGGCCAGTTTACCGGCTAAAATCACCACCGCGGTCACAAAAATAGGTCGAATAAACTGACTGCCAAAACGTATCGCGGAGTGGGCGCCAATAAACGCGCCTAGCATTAAGCATACGCCCATGGTCAGCCCAAGCGCCCAGTTCACATGGCCCAAAAGCGCAAACGCCACCAATGAGGTAATATTACTGGTGAAGTTCATCGCTTTCGCCAGTCCGGAAGAGAGTAAAATATTCATCCGATAGAGCGACATGGTAGACACCGTCCAAAATGCGCCCGTACCCGGACCGGCAACGCCATCATAAAAGCCCAACGACAGGCCTTGGCTCCATTGCTTCATCGGTAACTTAGGGCAGCGCGCGGGGAGCTGGTTGTTATCTCCTTTAGGGTGGGGATGCCAAACGGTGTAAATCGCTGCCACAAGCACCACCACGGGGATCGCCTTTTCTAACCATTCAGTGCTTAGCACATCAACCAGTAAAGTCCCTGCAGTTGCGCCAATCAAGGTGCCCCAAAACGCGTGTTGCCAAAATAAAGGCGAAAAAAGACGTTTTTTATAATAGGTAAAGGCAGCGGTGCTGGAGGCAAAGGTCGCGGCCAGTTTATTGGTACCTAATGCCACATGGGGCGGCAAACCCAGTGATAACAGGGCTGGAACAGTCAGCATGCCGCCACCGCCGGCGACGGCATCGATAAAGCCGGCGACAAAAGCAGTCAGCCCTAGGATCACTAAGGTCGAAAGATCAATCAATTCAAGCATAGTCACTCGTTAATTTAAGGTTCGATCACGCGTTTGAATGGCGGCAGCGAGTCGAGTAAAGATTGGCCATATCTGCGGGTGATAATGCGCCGGTCAAGAAGCACTACCTTACCAGAATCTTCCTCTTTGCGCAGTAGACGACCAACTGATTGCACCAGCTTTTTACTCGCTTCTGGGACCGCGATTTGTAAAAACGGATTGCCACCGCAGCGTTCAATGTACTCCGCGTGAGCTTCTTCCACTGGAGAAGTGGGGACCGCAAAGGGGATTTTTGTAATAATGAGATTAGTCAATAAGTTACCGGGTAAATCTAAGCCCTCGGAAAAACTGCCGGTGCCAAAAATGATGCTGGTTTTGTCCGCACTGACTGCTTGCTGATGGGCCTTTAATAGCGCCGTGCGTGATTGTGTGCCCTGACAGAGCAGTTGCCAGTCGCGTTGTGTGACCGTTTGCTCAATGGCTTGGGTGACTTGTTTCATCTGCCAATAAGAGGCGAACAATACCAAGGACGCTCGCTCGCCCTCTAGGTGCTCAATAATTTTCTCGCTCAGTGCCGCCGTAAAGGCACTGGCTTGCGGCTCACAAGGCATGGTTGGGATCACCAAGCGCGCTTTATTGGCGTAATCAAACGGCGAGGGCAAGGCTAAATAACGCGAACCATCGCTTTCACTCAGTCCGACTTGGCGGCAAAAATAGCTAAAGCGATTCAGGGCACGCAAGGTCGCAGAAAACAGGCCAACCCCGGCGGCGCGAGACCAGAGCATTTGATCCAGACGCCAGCCTACTTCTAAGGGAGAGACATGCACCCACAGATCCCCCTCGCGCTCACGGCAGGCTTGCACCCAACGGGCAAGCGGTGCGCCTTTATCGGCATTCGGTTGGGCCATTAAGGTCCAGACTTTTTCTAAATTTTCTAACCGTTGGAGGAAAAACGCGGTTTCGGCAAGCGCCGGATCAGCCAGTTTGGCAGAAATGTCATTTTCTTTCAGACGCTCATTGATCAAATCATGGATCTTTCCCAATGCCTGATGGGCTTTTTTGCTCGCGGTTTTAAGCTGCTCACTGGGCGCAATCAGGGCTTCGGGCAGTTCACCGTCGGCAAAGCGATAACAACCGTCGTCGTTGAGCGACAGTTGACTGAGCATGTTTTTTGCCTCGCGTAACCCTGGGATCAGGGTTTGTATCGCCTCGAGTAAGCTATCGACAAAGCGGTGTGCACGTTTGATATCCGCAGTGTTCCCGAGTTTAGTGGCGGCTTGATTGAGCTTTTCTAACCAGCCCACCACGCCAAGCAAACTGGCACTGGCGGCAGAAAAATCGCGCGCCACCGTGGGAAGGTGGTGCGCCTCGTCAATCATATACAGGCACTGCTCTGGCTCGGGCAAGATCACCCCGCCGCCGAGTTCGAGATCGGCGAGCAGCAAGCTGTGATTGACCACCACCACATCGGCTTTATCCATCGCCTCGCGTGCTTTGGCAAAGGGACAACCACGGTGAGCGGGCAGGCCAGCATGGCAGGTGTGTTTGTCAGAGGCGATCGCTTGCCATAGGTGATCGGCAATCGGTTTGGGCCAGCTGTCGCGGTCGCCATCCCATTTTCCTCGACTCAGAGCGGCGTAAAGATCATTCAGCAGCAATTGCTCGCTGCGCTTAGGTTTTTGGGCAAATAGCGCCCCTTGGATGCTCTCGGTATCTGCCACTGCACTCAGCTTGTGTGCACAGCAATAACGTTGCCGCCCTTTCGCCAAGATAAAATCAAACGGCTTGGGGCAGATACGATGAAAAAACGGGATATCTTTATCGGCGAGCTGCTCTTGCAACGCCACGGTTGCGGTCGACACCACCACTTTTTTATTGTTGTTAAGCGCAAACGGGATCGCGCCCATCAAATACGCCATTGATTTGCCCACCCCTGTGCCGGCCTCGGCCACCAGTAGCCGACGCTTGGGGTCATAATCACCCGCCAAGGTTTTGGCCAGCTCTGCCACTAAATAGTTTTGRGCTTTGCGCGGAATAAAGTGGGGAAGTTGGTCTTGTAGCGTTTGGTAGCACGCGCGAATGTCTGATYTTACGGCAGGGCTGAGCATCAACAGGTCCGAGTAGTAAAGGATAAGCCCCAGTATAACACGGGGAAAAAACGTGAAAACGATCGCGAAATGTAAGTTTTCCTTACAGATATGAGATCTTGGTCACGAATTTAATTTGAACCATTCGCTGCTATCTTGCTGATCTGCCGTTTGATTAACAAAAAGCCGTATTTAAGCTGTTGATTAGTTTTTTATTCTAAAAATTAAATAATAAAAGACATTGGTCAGAATTTTATATCGCAAAGGGGTGTTGTTAAATTTCATCAACGCACACTGCTAACGAGGTTTAAACTGTGATCTTAGTTCATTAATGTTTCCTATCTGTTTGTTTTTAAGTGTTTTTTGTCTATTTTGTAATGCGCTTCCAGCCAGTTGACAGAACCTCAAATGTTCTGCACGATTAGCCACGAAGTTTCAGTGAACTGGCATTTTGTGCTTCGCAGCGTTTGCTGCTGGTAACAGAGTGACAGTCACCATAAAACAGAGTTCCATGAAGGAACTCATAATGATTAAATAGAAAAGGCAGTGGATTAACCATGAAAAAGACTATTCTAGCAATGGCAGTACCAGCTCTGCTGGCTGCTGGCTCAGCATCAGCAAGCATCAACCTGTATGACGCAGAAGGCGTTAAAGTCGACGCATCGGGTGCCGCTGAAGTTCAGTACATCCAAGAAATCGGTAACAACCAAGACGGCAAATGGCGTCTAGACGATGGCGACTTCGCTATCAATACTGAAGTAGCGGTTTCAGATAAACTTTCTGTCATCGGTGCAATGGCATTTGAATTTGAAATGAATGATGCCAACAGTAACTATAAAGACAATGATGTTGCTGCAGGTGTCGAAACAGGCGAGAACCGCTCGAACGTCGAAAATGACGAGCTTTACGTAGGTTTTAAAGGTGACTGGGGTCAGTTCACTGCTGGTCGTCAATACTTGCTGATGGATGATTCTGGTATCACTAAAGATTACGAGCTATCAGCAAACAGCTTTGGTGCAGACTATGAGCAAGCAGCTCAAGTCGGTAAATACGTGTATGATAACGGTACTTTCTACGGTGCTGCAACCTACACTGATAAGAGCGATGGCATTGACGATAACTCTCAAGCTGGCGATGATGTTCGTGTATACGAAGCTCGCCTTGGTTATCGTGTAGCAGACGTTGACGCACGTGTTTACTATCAAAAAGCGGATAATGTTGACCGTAATGGCAACGACGACAAAGATGCATACAACTTTGAAATCGAATATGCAGGTATCGAAAACGTTGGTCTAGCAGCATCGATTGGTCGTACCTCTTCAGATATTGGCGGTATCGATACCGACACAGACTACACCTCAATCGCAGCTGACTACACCATGGGTAAAACCACCTTTGCTATCGGTTACGATAACAAAGACGAAGATGGCAAGTCTGATGTGAATGGATACTACGCCAACGTGACTTATGCACTGCACAGCAACGCACACGTGTATGCAGAAGTGGGCGATAGTGATGAAGATGAGAAAGATTGGGGTTACGTAGCAGGTATGGAAGTTAAGTTCTAATTGAGCTTAAATCCTATTGCTAAGTTGTAGCACTGATTACAAAAGCCGCCTTAGGGCGGCTTTTTTCGTCGTACCGTTTGGAGTGACAATGAAAAAGTTAACAAAAGCCGCATGGATGCTGGGTGCACTGATGGCATCGAGTGTCATCCATGCAGCGGAAATTACCTCCGCCCGTCATATTGAATTTTTAGTGGTGGATGGCAGCAAAATCAGTTTTGACAACTGGGCGCCGCAGCAGACCATTGAGCTTGCTAATGGCACCCATCAGTTGGTGATGCGCTTTGACGGCGAAGTGAAACGCGGCAGTAAAGAGGTGATTTTTACCTCGCGCCCGTATTTGTTTGAGCTTAACGTTGATGGCCGCGATGCCACCATCAACATTGATACCAACCTACGGGTGAAAACCCAGGCGACCAGCTATTTTGATGATAACCCACAATGGCAGGCTGAGTTTGATAATGGCGAGGTAATGCCGTTAGAAGCCGTCGAGCTTAAAGGTGATGGCTTTGGCGCCTATGCCGATATGGAAGCGCTGGTGGCCGAGTACAACCGCGAAAACGGTATTATTATCGACCAAGGTGAAAGCAAAAACCTTAACGACGTGTTAGTCGAGGTGGACGACCAAGGACAAGCCTCAATAAAAGGCGATGCCTTGTCGCAGCTTAAGCTTTGGTATACAAAAGCCAGCGACCAAGAGCGTAAAACCTTCCGTCGTTGGATCATTGATCAAGATTAAGCGCGTGTTCGGGGGAGGCGTGGTAGTCAGTATCACCCACTTGACAGCTTTACACGGTCAATAAAAAAACGCGCCCAGCTGATGCTGGGCGCGTTCCGTTTAAGCCACGGTGAGACAAGCGAAAGTCGACCTGGGCTCACACCGATTTACGGGGGCCCGTTGTCGCGCGGCGAGTGGCCGGATCGTGGTGATAATAGTTTGATGCGCGGCACTGCGGACAGCGCTGCTCCGCGGCATCATTGATTAAATCATCGAGTGGAATGTCACTCTCACAATCGGCACACAATCCGTAAATTTCCAAATCCATGGCACACAAAGCCGCATCGACTTTTTCCAGACGTTCACCGAGGCAACGAATTGCGCCAGGTAGGCCTTGGCTTTCTTTGATCAGCTCTGTGACAGTCAGGGTGTCGCAATGCTTGTCCCAGTCTTCACGCAAACGCGTGGTTAAGGTGGCGATCAGCTCGGCACGCTCACGAGTGAGCTTACGCCGTAGCTGCGCAAGAGTATTTGTATCCATGGTCAGTTCGCTTGATTGGCTAAATGACGTTTATCATGACCCAATGCACCAAGTTGTTACCCTGATGTAAATCAATAATCGGATTAAAACCTTACAAAACGTCCGTTTTTAGCGGGGCTAAGCTAGGCTATAGTAGCTGCTCACTGATGTTATGTTGTTGTGAGCGTTGTAACCTATGAATCACGAATTTAAAGAACCTTATAACCTAAAGTATTTTATCGGCTTTTTGTTGGTCTTACTGATCCCCACCTTACCCGCAAGCCTCACTTGGCTCGGGATTGTATTTGGCGGTTAATTACCGCCTTATTCATTACCGCCTCATTTTTCCTCAGCTCGCCCTGTACCCATCGCGGCTGGATCACTACACTGGGATAAGAGGGTCACCCTGGTGACGCGCAGCAATAAGGGCAAGTTGGCTATGCAGTCAAAAACGGTGCAGTCAAACGCGCCACAGTCAAAAGCGCGACAAACAACACCCGCGCCGCCAGCTCCATCCGTCGCTTGGCGTTGGGCGTGGAACGGTTTGGGTTGGTTTTGGGTCGCACTCGGTGCCGCCGGGGCGTTTTTGCCTGTGTTACCAACAACTCCGTTTTTGTTGCTCGCAAGCGGCTGTTTTATGCGCGGCTCTCCCCGTATCGCCAATTGGCTTCATGCCCATCCAACGTTCGGGCCAATATTGACTGACTGGTACCAACAACGCGCCATCAGCCGGCGGGTCAAAAAGCGGGCAACGGTGATGATCGTGGCCAGTTTCTCACTCTCAATGTACATGGTGCCAGCGCTCTGGTTAAAAGGCATGCTACTACTTTGTCTGATTGTGCTCTTATGCTGGTTTCTCCGCCTGCCTGAGACGGAATCTGTTGCTGGTACGGCCGAAAATTCATAACATGGCGGTTTGCGTTTTTTACCGATGAGAATTGGCCATGAGCAACGACAACTTGGATGTGATTAAACAAAGCATTCAAACCATTCCTGATTACCCTAAGCCAGGCATCTTATTTCGTGACGTCACCAGCTTGATGGAAGACCCGACCGCCTACCAGGCCACCATTGATGCCCTGGTAGCAAAGTATCGGGATCAAGGCTTTACCAAGGTGATTGGCACCGAATCGCGCGGCTTTTTATTTGGCGCGCCCTTGGCCTTAGCGCTAGCATTGCCATTTGTGCCGGTGCGCAAGCCAGGCAAATTGCCACGGGCGGTGATCAGCGAAAATTACCAGCTAGAATACGGTGAAGATACGCTTGAGATTCACAGTGATGCCATTGATGACGGTGATAAAGTGCTGGTGATCGATGACTTGCTCGCCACCGGTGGCACCATTGAAGCCACGGTCAAATTAGTACGTCGGTTGGGCGGCACCGTGGAACACGCCGGTTTTGTCATTAGCCTACCGGATATTGGCGGTGAGGAAAAACTGACGGCGCTTGGCGTTAGTGTGTACAGTTTGTGCGAGTTTGCCGGCCATTAACGGTGAACACGACGCTGGGCCTTGGGTCATTTATCAGCCACTAGGAAGCCAATTGACATGAGTTATCAAGTTCTTGCACGCAAATGGCGCCCCCATAACTTTGACGCGGTGGCGGGGCAGAGCCATGTGCTGACGGCGCTCGCCAATGCGCTCGATCATGACCGCCTGCACCATGCTTACCTGTTCAGTGGAACGCGGGGAGTGGGCAAAACCACCATCGCACGTATTTTTGCCAAAGGATTAAATTGCGAGCAGGGCGTGTCGTCCTCACCGTGTGGCCAATGCGCCACCTGCCGTGAAATTGATGAAGGGCGTTACGTTGATTTGTTGGAAATTGATGCTGCGTCACGCACCAAGGTAGAAGATACGCGCGAGCTGCTTGATAACGTCCAGTATAAACCCGCACGCGGACGGTATAAGGTGTACCTGATTGATGAGGTCCACATGCTGTCGCGGCATAGTTTTAATGCCTTGCTTAAAACGCTGGAAGAGCCACCCGAGTATGTGAAATTTTTGCTGGCGACCACGGATCCGCAAAAATTGCCGGTGACCATTTTGTCGCGCTGCTTGCAGTTTCATTTAAAACATTTTGACGCCAGTCAGATCCAAACCCAGCTCGATTACATTCTGGGCCAAGAGGGCGTCGAAGCTGACGCGCGCGCGCTGATGCTACTGTCACGTGCGGCAGAAGGCAGTATGCGCGATGCGCTGAGCTTAACCGATCAAGCGCTTGCGCTCGGTAACGGTCAGATTAGCACCCGCGCAGTAGCAGAAATGCTAGGGACCTTAAGCAGTGACAATGCGTTGTTGTTACTGGAAGCATTAGTGAATCAAGATGCGGTTGAGCTGATGAATGGGCTGGCGCAGATTGCACAAATTGGCGTCGAATGGGATGGGTTGCTTAAAGAGCTCGCAGGCCAGCTTCATCAAATTGCGTTGGCGCAAACACTGCCTCAAACCCGCGATGATGCAGAGGGTGATCACGCGCGCATACAGGCTTTAGCGTCGCGCTTAACGCCGCAAGATGTACAGCTATGTTACCAAATAGCGCTGCAGGGTCGACAAGATTTACCCTATGCCCCCGATGGACGTGCGGGACTAGAGATGGTATTGCTGCGGATGTTGGCGTTCCAGCCGGTTAAAACGGTGCCTTATGAGCCGGTGACTATTGCCGTGCCCGAACACGCCCCAACGTCGCAGGCGCAGCCAAGCGCCTCAAGTATGGCGTCAGGCGCCCAGCCCAAAGCGGCGAGCGAAAACCCTGATCCAACTCAAGCGATTAGCGCATTAAAAGCGCAAGTTGCCGCGTCGGAGCGCCGTGGGCCTGCCTCATCCGAATCATCTATCTCGGCGACACCCTCTGCGCCTGACACTAGGCCGGCCGATCCGATCGCATCTGTGCCTGATCACGCTTCGTCGGCGGCTGATCACGATGACAGCACACCGATATCGCCTGCATCGGCTCCCGCGGCAGATACGACGCCAGCAACGGACGCATCAGACGTGCCAGCCAGTGAGGCACCCGCGTCTGCGGCATCGAGTTTGATTCAAGCCCGCAACCAGCTGCGTAGCAGGATGAAGCGACAAACCAGTCAGGCCGAGTCTGGCGCAAAAAAGGCGAGACAGACACCGGCCAAGAGTGATGCATTATCTGTGTTGGATCGCGTTGCGACCGCTGCAGAATCGACATCGCCTGTGTCTGACGCCAACTCAGTCGCGACCTCCACCGCAACGCCATCTGAGCCGGTGCCCGCACGGCAACGCGACACATCATTGGCGGCGACGGAGCCTTATCAATGGCGTCCTTCTCAGCCCCAAGCCAAGGCGCCAGCCACCGCGTCGTCGTTGACGCCAAAGGCGCTCAAACAAGCGCTTGAGCATGAGAAAACGCCAGCAATGCGCGACAAGTTGGTGCAGGAGACCAACCAACAAGATCCTTGGTGTGCGTTGGCCGATAGCCTTGAGGTCGAGCGGTTGGTGAAACAAATGGCGCTTAATGCCGCTATGGCGCGTGAAGGCGACCAGGTTCGGCTGACATTAAGGCCTGATCAATCACACCTGAATACCGAAAAAGCGCAGCAACAATTAACGCAGGCCTTGACGACGGCCTTGGGCGCCCCCATAACCTTGGAGGTACAGCTCGGCACGTCGGGAATCACACCGTTAGAGCGGCGCGAGCAACTCTATCAACAAAAATTAGCGCAGGCGACACACAGCCTGCATAATGATCCGAATGTCACTTTTATGCTTCAACGTTTTGCGGCGGAGTTAGAAGAAGACAGCATTCGACCAATTTAAGACACCTAACCAAGAGAGAGAATTATGTTTGGTAAAGGCGGAATGGGCAACATGATGAAGCAGGCGCAGCAAATGCAAGAGCGCATGCAAAAAGTACAAGAAGAAATTGCCAGCATGGAAGTGACAGGCGAAGCGGGCGCAGGCATGGTGAAAGTGACCATGACAGGCAGCCATAGCATCCGTCGTGTCGACATCGATGATAGCTTGATGGAAGATGACAAAGACATGCTGGAAGACTTGATTGCAGCCGCATTCAACGATGCTGCACGTCGTGTTGAAGAGCAACAGAAAGAAAAAATGGCAGACGTGACAGGCGGTATGCAGTTACCACCGGGCATGAAAATGCCGTTTTAATCTATGCGCACCAGCCAGTTACTTGAACAGCTGATGGACTCGCTGCGTTGTTTACCTGGGGTGGGTCCCAAGTCGGCGCAGCGAATGGCGTATCATCTTTTGCAACGTAATCGCCAAGGGGGGCTTGCCCTGGCGCAGTCACTGAGCACGGCAATGACCGACATTGGCCACTGCAGCCAGTGCCGGACATTTACAGAGCAAGACGTGTGTGCCATTTGTGATAACCCGAAACGACAAGCAACCGGACTGATTTGTGTGGTTGAAAGCCCGGCCGATATTGCCGCCGTTGAAGCGACCGGCCAATATGCCGGGCGCTATTTTGTCTTAATGGGGCACTTGTCGCCATTAGATGGGATTGGGCCGGCAGATATCGGTTTAGACGTTTTGGAAAAGCGCTTGCAAAGTGAACCGATTGAAGAGCTTATTTTGGCGACCAATCCTACGGTAGAAGGGGAAGCCACGGCGCAGTACATCGCCGAGCTTTGCCAAGAACACCAAGTGGGCGCGAGCCGTATCGCCCACGGTGTTCCCATGGGCGGTGAGCTTGAATTGGTGGATGGCACCACGCTGTCGCACTCCATTATTGGCCGTCAACAGCTTAAATATCGCTAGCGGCGTCAATATCGCTAACCGCTTATCAAGCCTAACCGCCCGGTTAGGCTTTCTTTTTCTCAACTGATGTTTATTTGACCAGTCACACCTTGAAAGCGGCTGATGTGGCCCTTATATCCTGGGGTACTGAATATGAATTCTTCGTGACGTGGGTCGATTACCCACTCAGCCTTTAAACATCATAGTGTTAGGTAGATTGACATGAGCGTGAAAACCCCAGAAAAACACCAGTTTGGTTCAGATACCTCCAAATTGCTGCAGTTGATGATCCATTCTCTCTACTCAAACAAAGAGATCTTTCTTCGAGAGCTGGTCTCAAACGCGTCGGACGCCGCGGATAAGCTGCGCTTTAAAGCGCTATCAGCGCCTGAGCTGTATGAAAATGACGGTGATCTGCGTGTTCGTCTGTCTTTTGATAGCGAAGCCGGCACACTCACCGTGTCTGACAACGGCATCGGCATGAGCCGTGACGATGTTATTGCCAATCTCGGTACCATCGCCAAATCAGGCACCGAAGAGTTTTTAAAACAACTGAACGAAGACCAAAGCAAAGATTCCAACTTGATTGGCCAGTTCGGTGTCGGTTTTTACTCCGCCTTTATTGTCGCGGATAAAGTGACGGTACGTACCCGTGCTGCAGGGCTTGGGGCTGACCAAGCGGTGCAATGGGAATCAACCGGTGAAGGTGAATATACACTTGAGCCTGTTAGTAAAGCGGAACGTGGCACCGACATTACGCTGTACCTCAAAGACGATGATAAAGAGTTCCTTAACGACTGGCGCCTGCGTGAAGTGATCGGTAAATATTCGGATCACATCGGTATTCCGGTTGAAATGTGGACACAAGAGAAAGACGAGGAAGGCAACGAGACTGGCGAAGGCAAATGGGAGCAAGTGAACAAAGCGCAAGCGCTATGGACCCGTGCCAAGTCCGATATCTCTGCTGAGGAATATAAAGAATTCTATAAGCATGTTTCGCATGATTTTGCAGAGCCGCTAACCTGGAGCCATAACCGGGTTGAAGGTAAAAATGATTACACCAGTTTGTTGTATATCCCCTCTAAGGCGCCGTGGGATCTTTACAACCGCGAGCACAAACATGGACTGAAACTCTATGTACAGCGCGTGTTCATCATGGATGATGCGTCACAATTTATGCCAAGCTACTTGCGCTTTGTACGTGGTTTGATTGATTCTAACGATTTGCCGCTCAACGTGTCGCGCGAGATCTTACAAGATAACAAGATCACTCAATCGCTGCGGGGGGCGTGCACCAAGCGTGTTCTGTCGATGCTAGAAAAACTGGCCAAAAATGATGCCGACAAGTATCAAACATTTTGGCGAGAGTTTGGCTTGGTGATGAAAGAAGGCCCAGCGGAAGATTTCAGCAATAAAGAAAAAATTGCTGGCTTGCTGCGTTTTGCTTCAACCCACGAAGACAGCGCTGAGCAAACCGTGTCGTTGACCGACTATGTGTCGCGCATGAAAGAAGAGCAAGACAAGATCTACTACATCACGGCAGATAGCTATAACGCCGCGAAACACAGCCCACACTTGGAGCAGTTTAAAGCCAAAGGCATTGAAGTGATCTTGATGTACGATCGCATCGATGAATGGCTGATGAGCTACCTGACTGAGTTCGATGGCAAATCGTTCCAAGCGATCACCAAAGCGGATCTCGACCTCAGCCAATTCGACGATGAAGAGGCAAAAGCAGAGCGCGAAGAAACCGAAAAAGCGTTTGAATCTGTGGTTGAGCGGGTGAAATCTCACCTAGGTGAGCGGGTGAAAGATGTGCGCACCACGTTTAAGCTTTCAGACACCCCAGCTGTGGTTGTGACTGATCAGTTTGAAATGGGCACACAAATGGCGAAGTTGCTAGAAGCCGCTGGCCAGCAAGCGCCTGATGTGAAATACATTTTTGAGCTAAACCCAGAGCATGATCTCATCAAGCGCATGGCGGATGAAAGCGACGAGCAAAAATTTGGTACTTGGGTAGAAATGTTGCTCGGCCAAGCGATGTTGGCAGAGAAGGGCAGCATGGATGATCCGTCAGAGTTCTTGGCGTCGGTCAATCAACTTCTGACCAAGGTATAATCGACACAGGTCGAGTCAATCAACATACTCAGTGACGAACGACAAGCCCGGCCGGATGCCGGGCTTGATAGCGTTTGGCTAAGCGTGTATGTTTCGGGTCTTTGCGGCGATAGACGCAGTTTAACGAAACCTAAATAATCATAAAGGGGATCACTATGCGCATCATTCTTTTGGGTGCACCGGGCGCGGGTAAAGGGACGCAAGCGCAGTTCATCATGGAAAAATACGGGATTCCGCAAATTTCTACCGGTGACATGTTGCGCGCCGCGATTAAAGCGGGCACTGAGCTTGGTTTAAAAGCCAAAGCAGTTATTGATGCGGGCGAATTGGTGTCTGACGACATTATTCTTGGCCTAGTTAAAGAGCGTATCTCGCAAGATGATTGTGCCAACGGCTTCTTGCTAGATGGGTTCCCACGTACGATTCCGCAAGCGGATGGTCTTAAAGAGATCGGTATCGCGATCGATTACGTACTCGAATTCGACGTTCCGGACGACGTTATCGTAGAGCGTATGAGTGGTCGCCGTGCTCATCTGGCCTCTGGTCGCACCTATCACCTAGTTTATAACCCACCGAAAGAGGAAGGGAAAGACGACGTGACGGGCGAGCCGCTGGTGGTGCGTGATGATGATAAAGAAGAGACAGTGCGTGCGCGTCTAAACGTGTATCACAATCAAACGGCACCACTGATTGCGTACTATAAAAAAGAAGCCGATGCCGGCAATACCCAGTTTGTCACTTTTGACGGCACCCAAGCGGTTGAGCAGGTTAGCACCGAGATTCAAAAAGTACTCGGCTAATCAGCGCCACGCCCGATGCGGTGTAACCCTATGACGTCATCGGTATGACGGATAGCAGAAACCGGAGCAGACGATTAGTCGCTCCGGTTTTTTTATGGCAAGCTGCATGTCACTCATTACTATTATTCGCTCTTTGACTGAGCCGATGCCAAGGACAACCATCATGACAGAAAATAAACACCAAGTTGGCGTGCTATTGGTCAACTTGGGGACGCCAGATGAACCGACGCCCGCCGCGGTAAAGCGCTTTCTCTCTGAGTTTTTGYATGATCACCGAGTGGTCGATTTAACCCGCTGGTTATGGTGCCCATTATTGCACGGCGTGATTTTGCCGGTACGGTCACCCAAGGTCGCCAAACTGTATCAAAGTGTATGGATGGAGGAAGGCTCACCGTTAATGGTGTATGCCAAACGTCAGCGTGATGCGTTAGCAAAACAAGTAGATATGCCAGTTGCGTTGGGAATGACGTATGGGACACCGTCAATCATCCAGGGCATTGAGACGCTGGAGCAACAAGGCTGTGAAAAGGTTCTAATCGTACCGCTTTACCCACAATACTCGGCCACCACCACGGCGGCGGTCTTTGATAAGGTAGCCAAATCACTCAAAGGGCGACCACGTATTCCCGAATTGCGCTATGTGCATCATTATCATGATCACCCTGCTTATCAATCCGCGTTGGCGGCGTCGGTGAAACGCCACTGGGAGCAGCATGGGCAAGGAGATCGCTTGTTATGTTCGTATCATGGGATCCCGCAGCGTTTTGCCGATAATGGCGACCCGTACCCGCAGCATTGCCAACAGACTACCGCGTTGCTCCAAGCCGAATTAGGTTTGCCAGATGATGCCATTATGATGAGTTATCAATCACGGTTTGGCCGTGAAGAGTGGCTGAAGCCTTACACCGACAAAACCTTGGAAGGGTTGCCAGCCCAGGGGGTCAAAACGTTAGATATCATGACTCCCGCGTTCTCATCTGATTGCTTGGAAACCTTAGAAGAAATCGCCGGAGAGTGTCGTGATATCTTCTTAGAAGCCGGTGGCGAAGCCTTTCGTTTTATTCCATGCTTAAACGATGACAAGGCCCACATTGATTTACTTGCCGCGCTGGTGGCAGACCATACGCAAGGCTGGTAGGCAAGAAAATTCGTAGGCCAGACGCTACGCAGGCGCAAATTCTGTGATAGAATTCGCGCCTTCCTTCCATTAGCCAAGTTACACGAACCATGAAATTTCCAGGACAACGTAAGTCTAAACACTACTTTCCGGTTCATGCCCGGGATCCTTTGCTCAACCCTGCCACGGACCGCGGCTTTAAGCGCCCCCATGTCATCGGCATTGACCAAACTTTGGTCGATATAGAAGCGAAAGTAAGTGATGAGTTTCTGGAACGTTATGGTTTAAGCAAGGGCCACTCATTGGTGATTGATGATGAGCGTGCCGAAGCCTTGTATCAAGAGCTAAAAGATAACAACTTGGTGACGCATGAGTTTGCCGGCGGCACCATTGGCAATACCTTACACAATTATTCCGCATTGGCTGACGATCAGTCGATCTTGCTAGGGGTAATGAGCCAGGATATTCGTATTGGTAGTTATTCTTATCGGTATTTGTGTAACACCTCCAGCCGGATGGATCTGAACTACCTGCAACCGGTTCAAGGCCCGATTGGTCGTTGCTATGCGCTGATTGGCGATTGCGGTGAGCGTACGTTTGCCATCAACGAAGGCTTGATGAACCAACTCCATCCTGATTCGATTCCTGAGCATATCTTTGAAAACGCCTCGGCGTTGGTACTGACTGCGTATTTGGTCCGTTGTAAAGAAGGCGATCCGATGCCAGATGCGACCATGCGTGCGATCAAATATGCCAAAAAGCATAACGTGCCGGTGGTCATGACATTGGGCACCAAATATGTGATTGAACAAAATCCACAGTGGTGGCGCGATTTTCTCGCTGAACACGTCAGTGTGGTTGCCATGAACGAAGATGAAGGCGAGGCGTTGACCGGAGAAAGTGATCCGCTGTTGGCGGCTGACGCGACGCTACAATGGGTGGACATGGTGCTTTGCACCGCAGGCCCGATTGGCCTATACATGGCCGGCTACAGTGAAGACAAAGCCAAACGTGAAACGTCGCTACCGCTGCTACCTGGTGCGATTCCTGAGTTCAATATGTATGAGTTCAGCCGTCCAATGATCAAAGCCGATTGCGAAAACCCAATAAAAGTGTATTCGCATATTGCCCCTTATATGGGGGGACCGGAACGGATTAAAAATACCAATGGCGCGGGTGACGGTGCCCTCTCTGCGTTGCTGCATGATATGTCAGCCAACCGTTACCACCGTGACAATGTGCCTAACTCGCGTAAACACCAGTATCCATTTTTGACCTACTCGTCTTTCTCTCAGGTGTGTAAATACGCCAACCGTGTGAGCTATGAGGTATTGGCGCAGCACTCACCACGTCTTTCTCGCGGGTTGCCAGAACGTGAAGATAGCCTGGAAGAAGCCTACTGGGAACGCTAAGGCGAGAGGCTTTGAATGCGAAAAAAAACCGCCAATTTGGCGGTTTTTTATTGCGAGGATAAGGGCGTTGTTATTGATACGCCTTTTCATGGACAGTGCGTACGGCGCGGCCAGAGGGATCGGCTTGGTTTTTGAAAGATTCATCCCACTCAATGGCTTTGGCACTTGAGCAAGCAATGGATGGGCCGCCTGGAACGCATTTCGCCGCATCGTCGAGCGGGAAAAGCTCTGCGAAGATTTCACGATACATATACGCTTCTTTGGTGGTCGGCGTGTTGTATGGAAAGCGAAATTCAGCGGTGGCTAACTGCTGGTCGCTGACCTTTTCGTCGGCAATGGTTTTTAAGGTATCAATCCWGCCATAGCCAACCCCATCGCTAAACTGCTCTTTTTGTCGCCATGCCACTGATTCAGGCAGTAAATCGCCAAAGCACTCACGAATGATGTGTTTTTCCATTTTACCGTTACCGCACATTTTATCGTCCGGTTTGATTTGCATCGCTACTTCCAAAAATGCTTTATCGAGGAAAGGCACACGGGCTTCCACCCCCCAGGCGGCCATCGATTTGTTGGCGCGGGCACAATCGAACATGTTTAGCGCGAGCAGTTTACGCACGGTTTCCTCGTGGAATTCTTGTGCGTTGGGCGCTTTGTGGAAATACAAATATCCGCCAAAAACTTCATCGGCGCCTTCACCGGAGAGCACCATTTTGATCCCCATCGCGCGAATTTTGCGTGACATCAAATACATAGGTGTAGAGGCGCGAATAGTCGTCACATCATAGGTTTCAATGTGATAAATCACATCGCGAATGGCGTCTAGCCCTTCTTGAATGCTGTAAGTGAATTCGTGATGAACAGTCCCTAGATGATCGGCAACCTCTTTGGCTGCTTTTAAGTCAGGCGCGCCCTCAAGACCAATCGCAAATGAGTGCAAACGCGGCCACCAAGCCTGGCTTTGGTCATCATCTTCAACGCGGTTCGCCGCAAACTGTTTGGTGATCGCAGAGATCACGGAAGAATCGAGCCCGCCAGAGAGTAATACGCCATACGGCACATCGGTCATGAGCTGACGATGTACGGCACTTTCTAACGCCTCTTTGAGCGCGGCTTTATCGGTGCGGTTGTCTTTGACGGCATCATAGTCCATCCAATCGCGCTTATAGTAGCGGACAGGCTCACCCTGTTTACTCCATAAAAAGTGACCAGGAGGGAATTCGCTGATGGTTTTACATACCGGTGTCAGTGCTTTCATTTCTGACGCTACATAATAGTTACCGTGCTCATCATGGCCGTGATACAGCGGAATAATGCCAATATGATCGCGGCCAATCAAGTAGGCATCTTGCTCTTCATCGTACAAAATAAAGGCAAAAATACCGTTTAAGTAATCCAGCAGCTCAGCGCCTTTTTCTTGGTATAACGCCAAAATAATTTCGCAATCTGATTCTGTTTGGAACGGATAATCCGCCGCGAATTCGGCACGAAGCTCTTTGTGATTGTAGATCTCACCGTTCACTGCCAAAGCTTGGGTTTGTTGTGGGTTATAAAGTGGCTGTGCACCACTGTTAAGATCGACAATCGCAAGGCGCTCATGGACCAAAATAGCTTTATCTGATGAATAGATCCCCGACCAGTCAGGCCCTCGATGGCGCATGGTTTTTGACATTTTGAGCGCAACGTCACGCAATTGTTGCGGATCGGTTTTAATGTCGAGCGCTCCAAAGATTGAACACATAATTTTCCTCTCCATAGTGTTGATTGATGTGCTGTGGCAGCCATGTGCTGTGGCAGTCATATGGTGCCAACGTGGTGGCCACAATGTAGAGACACTGTGCCTTGGGGAGRGGAAATGCACAAGCAGGTAAAACAAATTCGTTATCTAAATCGTGCCAGTGATGAATATTAT